>NZ_JBEXMH010000003.1:0-244210 GCF_040610415.1 Amycolatopsis sp. NPDC004079
TGATCGCCTTGGCCCCGCGAGTGATCGGCCGCTTCGGACCGAAGCTGCCGATCGTCGCCGGACTGCTGGTGCTGGGGGCCGTGCACGCTGCTCCCCGACCCGCCGACGCGATCCCGCCGTTCGGGTCAAGTCGGCGTCGGACCTGGTCTGACCCAAACCGGCCAAAGACCACCACCCAACCCGACCCGAACGCGGGATCGCGTCGGCGTCTGGCGGGAGCGGCGTGCACGGCCCCCCGGGCCGGGTGCGTCGTTCCCGCCAGACGCCGACTTAAAGGCGATCCCGCCGCGCCGGCGGAGCCGGCGCCAAAGACACAGCCGGCGCCAAAAACTCAAGACTCCCGGCGCAGCATCCGGCTGACGCCCGCCGCGACGGTGGTCGCGAGGATCCAGCCGGACGCGGTGAACCCGGCCGCGACCCAGTTGTCCGCGCCGTGCATGTACCAGCGCGACTTGTTGCCGAAGTCGACGATCGGCACCAGCAGGTCGGCGGTGTAGATGACCGGATTCCACTGCAGCCCGGAGTCTTGCTGGTTGACGAGGCAGCGCGGTCCGCTGGTCATGTAGCGGCCGGTGTGGTCGTTGACGCAGTCGTCCTTGCCGAGGCCGAACCACAGGCTGCCGAGCACTAGGAGCGTGAGCAGCCAGCCGAGCGCGCGCACCGGGCGGAAGCCGTAGCCGACCATCGACCGTTGGAGCCAGCTCCACAACCGGACGCCGGGGCCGAAGAACTTGAAGCCCTTGGCGAGTGCTTCGTAGCGGAACTGCTGCTTCCGCAGGGCGACCGTCGAGGCGTGCTCTTCGTTCCCGGCTGCGCGCAGGGTCGCGGCCAGCTGGTCGTACGGTCCGGGGCGGTAACCGCGCATTGCCTTGCGGAGCAGGTCGATCCGGTGGTCCAGCGCGTTGTCGTCGTCGAGGGCGATGCCGTGTTTCAGTGCGTCGTAACGGAAGTCTTCGAGTTCGAGACCGTCGGTGGCCTTCCAGATCTCCTCGTTGTCGGCCAGCGCGCCGCAATGCGCCCGGCGCAGGCGCACCGATCCCGTCGGCGGTTCGGCAGGAGACAGGACGAACTCGTCCGCGGTGACGTCACTGGCGTCGAGCGCGATGTCATGCGGGGCAAGGGATCCCAGCTTCGCGCCGTTCATGTCGAGCCTTCGCGCGATCTGCGCGCCGTCGAGGTTCACACCGCCTTCGGCCAGAAATGGACGGTCCTTGTCCTCGGTCAGTACGACGTCGCGGCCGATCCGCGCGGTCCGGATGTCGAGGGAGAAACTGCTCGATTTCCGTTGCCCCGGCTCGGTGAGCAGCGTGCCGAACATGTTCACACTGCCGCCGATTTCCGCTCCTTGCAGCCTCAGGGTGCCCTGCAGGGTGGCGTCGGTCAGCTGGAAATTCCCGGAGATTTTGGCTCTCCGCGCGGAAAACACGTCTCGCCCGGGGTGGAGGAACATCGAATTCCAAGCGAGAAAGTTGCCCCCGACCGTGACGTCCGCGAGCCTCAACTGCCCGATCGGGACCCGGAGGTTGGTCGCCTCGATGTCGCCGCCGATCGTCGACCCGTCGAGGTGCAGCGCGCGGTCGTAATACGGCGTCGCACGGCCGCGCACCATGGTGATCTCCGCGCCCGCGAGCCTGAGCGACCCGCCGATGCGCGCATTGACCATGCGCAATGTGCCGAACGCCCGGAGCCCGTCGGACAACTCGAGATTGCCGTCCACCTTCAACCGATCCGCGACCAACGCCGGTCGCGGATCGAGGTACGGATCTCCGGATTTCCAAGCGTCCACAGCGATCGGCCCGCGCTGGTCGACTTGAAGCCGCGCCTCGCGCATGACGATGTCACTGTCCACAGTGGCGCTGGGCAGGTAGAGAACACCCTTGGCAGAGAACCGTTTCCGCTCGCTGGCAGGCCCGTAGTTGTCGACCTCGCACAGCAGGCTGCCGCCGATGTGCAACCCGTTCCCGTTGAACGCGAAGCCGTCCGGATTGTCGAACGTGGCCCCCGAGAAGTTGACGTTACCGCCGGTCCGCATGCCCGGCAGCCGCACCTCGCCCTTGGCGACCATCCGATATGCCAGCAGCGCACCGGTGATCACCAGCCGGTCGCCCTGGATCGCTTTGCCGTGCGGATGGCTGATCGTGGTCCTGGTGAGCACGACGGACCCGTCGATCACCGCGTCGGTGAGGTTGACCGCCGCATTGGGCATCCCGCGCTCACGATCGTCCCCGCGCTGCACGGTCGTGGTCTCGAGCTCGAATTGATCCGCCGCGATTTCCACGACACTGCGAACCAGCCGCACGTCATTCCGGCTGCGCAAATTGCGTGCTCGCAGTCCGGGAAGCCAGCATTTGCGGAATACGAGCCCGAGAAGCGTCGCCTCCCGCACGTCCGGCGGATGCTCGAAGCGGCAGCGTTCGAATTGGAAAAGGAAATTGAGATCGGCGGCGCGCAGGTCGAACGTGCCGGTGATGTAAGCGTCCTCGACCTGGACGATCGGCGCGTTCGTGGCCTGCCGTCTCCAGCGGAGGATGCCACTGGTGCCAGGTTTGAGCAGGTCCGCGGCCTTCACCTCGTACCGTTTGTCGGGAACCCCGGCAAACGGATCAAGCGGCGGCAAGGTCGTATCGGTCGGCACGAGCCCCTTCTCCCCACGATCGTCGGCCCTCAGGGAATCGGATCAACGGCGGATGAGCAAGGGGCCGGGTGGAGTAGTGCGTGTTCGTCCTGGCGATTGGTCACTTTGCGCGCGCGGACGACTACATGATCGATTCACGACGCACGGCCCCGCCCCGGGACGATCTTGCCCGAACGTCCCTCCTGGGCGGTTCGTGCCTGCTAAGGTCACTTCCCGGAGCTGACCAGGAACAGAGGGTAGGCCGCACCCGAGAAGCCGCGGCCCGTGCGGGGAGGCACGACATGCCAGACGGAACGAACAGCGGGCTGCAGGGCGTCCAGAACCAGATCATCTCGACGGCCCCGACCGCGCCGCCGCCCGGATCCGGGTTGATCCCGGGGGCCAACGCGGCCGCGCCGCCGCCTCCACCACCGCCGAATTTCGGAGCGCTGGGTTCGGGTCAGGCCAAGGCGGACTTCGCGGCGGCCGCGTCCAACGGCGGCTGGGAATTCAACCCCGAGGCGATGGACAAGGTGATCCAGCAGCTCGAGGACAGCTTGGACAACGAGTACGCGCGGGCCCGGACCATCGCGATTCAGTTCGCGCAGCTCGGCCAGCCGGGTTCGGACACCGTCACGACGGAGTACTCGAAGGCGGCGGACCGCGCCACCACCGCGTACAACGAATTTCTTCGCGGAACGGTCGATTACCTCGATTCTTATGTCCAAACCCTGAAAGATATCCGAACCGCGTACGTGAAGCAGGACCATGCCGCGATCGACGCGCTGCGCGGAACCCGAAAGGTCGACTGAATGCGAATTCGTAGCGTCTGCCAACTCGTACTCGCCGGCGCGAGCGCGACACTGCTGACCGCTTGCGGAGGGGGCTCGACCGGAGGGCAGCCGACGCCGGAGCCAGCCAGTTCGCAGCCTTCGGAGGGCATGCTGGCCCCGAAGGTCGCCGTGCCGCTGACCAACACCGCCCAGTACGAGGCAGATCCTTGCTCCGCTCTCCCGACTTCTGAGGTGGAAAAGGCGGGCGGCAAGGTCAAAAGCAGCTCTGTCGCTCAATCGATCGTCGGCAAATCCTGCCAGTGGACGTTCGACGGAAGCGGCGGCAACGTGAGCGCTGGCTTCTTCTCGGGCAACAAGCGCGGCCTCAACAGCCTCTACCTGGAGAACCAAGCAGGCAGGCTGACCACCTTCAAGCCGCACGCGCCGGTGCTCGGCTATCCGTCGGTCGTCTACAGCAAGGGCGACGAGGGGACCGGATCGTGCGCGCTGGCGGTGGGGGTGCGCGACGACCTCACCTACACCGTCAACACCCAGCTGCGGTCGGGAAGCCCTGCGGTCGCCGACCCGTGCGGGCTGGCGGAGAAGCTGGCTGCCGCCGAAATCACTCGCCTGAAGGCAGGGTGACGTGGCGCTCACCGGTCATGACATCTACAACCAGATCCACAGCCCGGGCGACACGACGGGCCTGGACGCGATGGGCGGCGGCTGCGGCGACCTCAAATCCATCCACAACGAGGTAGCCAACAAGCTCACCGAAAGCCAGGCGGCGCTCAACTCGTTCTGGAAAGGGCAGGCCGCCGAGACCGGCAAGGCCGGGCTCGCGCCGTTGATCGCGACTTCGCACCTGGCCGCGGAAAAGATGGACTCGATGCAGAAGTCCATCGCGGAGCAGTCGGCAGCGTTCAACTACGTGAAGAACGCTGTTGTCCCAGTCGCGCCGAGCAGGCCTGACGATCAGAAGCTCACGGACTACGTTTCGCTCGGAGCGAGCGACGACGAGATCGCCGCCGCGGAGTTCGACGACAAGACCAAGAAGAACGTCGAGGCGTACGGCCAGTACCAGCTGAGCACCGATCCGCGAACCCAGACGATGCCGATGGACTATCCGGCCGCGCACGATCCGAACGTGTCCTCGGGTGGCATCACCCCGGACCAGCCGGCGCCTGGGACGAGTGGGCGGGTTGGCTCGGGTGCTGGCCACCATTCGTCCGGCGGCGGACCGTCGCACAATTACAGCAGTGGGCCCAGCACCTACTCGGCCCCTCCCGGGGCGGCGGGCATGCCAGTACCTCCGCCACCCGGCCATGGCGGGCCCGTGGCTCCGCCCGTGTCGCCGCCGAATGACAGCACCAGGGCGGCTTGGGCCGACCCGACGATCCCTCCGCCGCAGACTTGGCAGCCGCCGTCCTCGTTGCCGGGTGGCGGGAATCCCGGGATCGGTGGGGCGAACGGCGGTTTCGGTCCGGTCACTGGGTTCGGCGGTGGTTTCGGGCCCACTAGCGGCGGTGGCGGCGGGTTCGGTCCGGGCGGCTCCGGATCTGGTTCCGGTGGTGCGGGCAGCCCAGGCGGTGCCGGACCACGAGGTGTCGGTGGCGGCACCGGCGCGGGAGCGCTTGGTGAGAGCGCGGGCCGTGCTGCCATGGGTGGCGGTGCGGGCGCGGCTGGTGCGAAGGGTCAGCCGGGAATGGGCGGCATGGGTGGCGGCGGCAAGGGCGGGAAAGGCCCGGAGGACGAAGAGCACCAGCGCAAGATCCTGCTCGCCGAAGAGGACCCGGACTCGATTTTCGGGGGTTATGACGGCAATCGGCCTACGCCGCCGGTTATCGGGGCTTAGCGGAATGGTCAGGGGGAGGGAAAGTCGGTGCTGCGCAAGCCCGTTGAGCTGAGCCTGCAGACCTTCGAGGTACTGCTGGAGCGGCTGAATCTCGGCGACATCCACCCGACGCTGGTCCGCGGCGCGCTTTGGTACTCGCCGGACGAGCGGCGGCAGTTGGCTGCTGACACGGATCGCGAGCTGCACAATTCCGGTCTGCTGCAACGCGGACGTCTTAGCGACGAGTTCGTCGAGACGATGCATTTGCTGCAGCGGCCGGGAATCGAGTACTACTCGTGGGTTAAATCGGAGCGCGGCGAACGGACCGTGCGCGCGGCGGCGAGCGGCCGGGACGCGGCGACTGTTGTTGCGGTGAACCAGAAGTTGTACATCGCGCCGTGTTCAGCGGATACGGTGGTTCGCGAGTTCATCGCGTTGCTGCCTGAGGCTGCGGCCGCGCGGGTGCTTTCGCTTAACTGTTCCGACGAGGACCTGAATCTGGTCAAGAGCGGCGGCCAACCGTCTGGGCGGACTAGTCCGAGCATTCGGGACGCTAAGCAGGTGCTGCAATGGCTTGACAAGCCGCATACGTACTTCGGGCGGTTGTACGTCGCGGTTCGGGACAGTCGGGGGAAGCGGCGGCGTAATGAGAATCCGCCGGGGTGGGCGGATATGGCGGAGGGGCGGATCCTGTTCGGGGTAGACAAGTCCGGGTGGGTCAGCTTGGCCGGGGCTGGGCCGCAGGAGATGGCGAAGAAACTGCAGCAGCTCGAGAACGAGCTGCGAAAGTGAAAGGCCGCCCGGAGAATCTCCGGGCGGCCTCAACTCAAGCGTTCGGGTTCAGAACCCGGGCCAAGAACGCCTTGGTCCGTTCATGCTTCGGATCACCGATAACCTCATCCGGAGCACCGGACTCGACAACAACGCCGCCGTCCATGAAGAAGACCTTGTCGGCTACCTCGCGGGCGAACTGCATTTCGTGGGTCACCACGACCATCGTCATGCCGTCCTTCGCCAGTTGGCGCATGACGCCCAGGACGTCGCCCACCAGCTCCGGGTCCAAAGCGGACGTTGGCTCGTCGAAGAGCATCAGTTTCGGTTGCATGGCCAGCGCTCGCGCGATCGCGACGCGCTGTTGCTGGCCACCGGAAAGCTGACCGGGATAAGACCGAGCCTTGTCCGCCAGGCCGACGCGGTCCAGCAGTTCCAGAGCCCGTTCCCGGACCTGGCCCTTCGGCTCGCGGCGGACCTGGACCGGGGCCTCCATGACGTTTTCCAGCGCCGTCATGTGCGGGAACAGGTTGAACCGCTGGAACACCATGCCGATGTTCTTGCGCTGCGCCGCGATTTCCTTGTCCCGCAGCTCGTGCAAGCGACCGCCGCGTTCGCGGTAGCCGACCAGTACGCCGTCGACATACAACCGGCCCGCGTCGATTTTCTCCAGGTGGTTGATGCAGCGCAGCAAAGTGGACTTGCCGGAACCGGACGGGCCGATCAGGCAGAGCACCTCTCGGTCGTGCACTTCCAGGTCGATGCCCTTCAGCACGTCGAGCGAGCCGAAGCTCTTGCATACCTTTTGCGCGGAAACGACAGGAGTCACTGCGCCGCACCCCCGGATCCGCTGCCACCGCGACCGAAGCGGTAGCCCAGCATTCGCGCTCCCCACTTGTTCTTCTGCGCGGTCGCCCTTGAAGTGCCGCGGGCGAAATACCGCTCGATGTAATACTGCACGACCGTCAGCACCGACGTCATGAACAGGTACCACGTCGCCGCGACGATCAGCAGCGGGACGGTCTTGTAGTTCTGCGAATAAATCGTCTGTGCCGACACGAACAGCTCGAAGTATCCGATGACGACCACCAGCGAAGTGGTCTTCAACATCGAGATGGTCTCGTTGCCGGTGGGCGGGATGATCACCCGCATCGCCTGCGGCAGGATGATCCGGCGCAAGGTCTTGCCCCGGCTCATGCCCAGCGCGGACGACGCTTCCAGCTGACCGCCGTCGACGGACTGGAGACCGCCGCGGACGATTTCCGCCATGTAGGCCGCCTCGTTCAGGCCGAGGCCCAGCAACGAGGCGACGAACTGGTTGATCAGCGTGTTCGTGTCCCAGCTGATGAAGGTCGGCCCGAACGGGATGCCGAGTCCGATCTTCGGGTACGCCAGCGCCAGGAAGTTCCAGATCACCAGCTGAGCGATCAACGGCGTGCCGCGGAACAGCCAGATGTAGATCGACGCCGCGCCCGACATCAGCAGGTTCGGCGACAGTCGCATCACCGCGAGCAATACGCCGCCGAAAATGCCGATGAGCATCGAGAGCACCGTGAGCAGCAACGTGTTCCGCAGGCCGTTGAGTATCCGGCCGTCGAAGAGGTACTCGCCGACGACCGGCCACTGCAACGCGGAATTCGTGACCACGCTGCGGATCACGATGAACGCGACGAACACGATGATCACGCCGGCGATCCAGCGTCCGTAATGCCGGACCGGGACCGCCTTGATCGGGGTGGTGTCGACCTCCTGCCAGGAATCGGCGGGGCCGGGGGGAGTGGACACGAGTAACTAAGTCCTCAGTTTCGTCAGGAAGCGGACGGGTTGATCTCCGACTTGGTGATGGCACCGGAACCCGACAAGCCCCACTTGTCCAGGATCTTCTTGTAGATTCCGCTGTCGATCAGCTTCTGCACGGCGCCCTGCACGGCCTTGCCGAATTCGCCGCTGCCCTTCGGCAGCACGATCCCGTACGGCGCGGTGTCGTACGGCGCGCCCGCGGACTCCAGCTGGCCGCCGGTCTGCTTCACCGCGTAGTCGATGACCGGCGAGTCGGCCAGTTCGGCCTGCACGCGCTTCGCGGTCAGCGCCAGGTTCACGTCGGTCTGCGCCTGGAACTGGGTGATGTTGATGGCCTGCTTGCCCGCCTTGGTGCACGCGGTGTTGCGCTTGCCGAGGTCGTCGACCTGCGTGGTGCCCTTCTGCACGGCGACATTCTTACCGCACAGGTCGTCCACCGAGATTTTGTCCGGATTTCCCTTGAGCACCGCGAGCGAGGTGCCCGCGCTGTAGTACGAGATCATGTCGACGGTCTGCATCCGCTCGGCATTGATCGTGAACGACGAGATGCCCATTTCGTACTTCTTCGCCGAAATACCGGGAATGATGCCGTCGAACGCCGAGTTCTGGAACTCCGTCTGCACGCCGAGCACCTGGCCGACCGCGGTGGCGATGTCGACGTCGAACCCGGTCGCCTTGCCGTTGTCGACGAATTCGTTCGGCGGGTAGGTCTGGTCCTGCCCGATCACGATCTTGCCGTCGGCTTTGATGTCGGCGGGCACGAGCCCGGCCAGCGCCGCGTCCTTCTGCGCGGTCGGCGCGCTCTCGCCGCCGCCGGGGGCCTGGCTGGCTCCCGAATCACCGCCGGCCCCGTTTCCGCCCGCACCGCACGCCATCGTCATGCCGACGAGCGCGAAGGCTGGGAGAAGGGCGAGTGCCTTCATTTGCTGTCCTCGGGCCACTTCGTCACTCCTCGTAGTTCTCAAGGGCTGAGAGCTGGCATATTGCCACTCGTAAGCGGGTATGCACAGCACTGATGCGTCACGGGGAAGTTTCGCACAAGACTTGCCGGAAGACGGGTGTCGCGGCCGCCGCGCACGGTAAGTCAGGATGTCCTCCATGAACGCCAACCCCGGTCCCCGGCTGCCGCCAGCCGGGCGACGTGCGCGAACGGTGAAAGGCCGCCGCGCGGCCAGGCCCGGCGCGCAGTTCGACGGATACCTCGCCCCGGAGCGGCCGCACGCCGGCGCGTACGACGAGATGTTCGCGCCCGACGGCATGGTCCGCGGCCCTTACCGGGCGCTGTACGGCTCGATCGCCGCGCTCGACGCCGGCGATCTCACCAACCGCTCGCAGGCGCTCGATCGGGCGATGGTGGACCAGGGGATCACGTTCTCGCTGTCGGGCCAGGAGCGGCCGTTTCCGCTCGACCTCGTGCCCCGCGTCATCCAGGCGACCGAATGGTCCCGGCTCGAGCGCGGTGTGACACAGCGTGTCCGGGCACTGGAGGCGTTCCTCGCCGACGTCTACGGCGACCGGCAGATCCTCCGCGACGGCGTGCTGCCGCGCAGGCTGATCACCTCGTGCGAGCACTTTCACCGCGAGGCGTACGGGATCAAACCTCCCAACGGAGTGCGGATCCACGTCTCCGGAGTCGACCTCGTCCGCGACGAGGAGGGCACATTTCGTGTCCTGGAGGACAATCTCCGCAACCCGTCCGGCGTGTCGTACGTGATGGAGAACCGGCGCACGATGGCGCGCGTGTTCCCGGACCTGTTCGCGCGGCATCGGGTCCGTCCCGTCGGTGACTACGCGTCACATCTGCTTCGCGCGCTGCGAGCGGCGGCCGCGCCGAACGTCGCGGATCCGATGGTCGTCGTGCTCACCCCGGGCGTGTACAACTCGGCCTACTTCGAGCATTCGCTGCTGGCCCGGCTGATGGGCGTGGAACTGGTCGAGGGTCGCGACATGTTCTGCCGCGACAACGTGGTCTACCTGCGCACCACCGAGGGCGAGCGCCAGGTCGACGTGATCTACCGGCGGATCGACGACGAGTTCCTCGACCCGGTGCACCACCGGCCGGACTCGGTGCTCGGCGTCGCCGGCATCCTCAACGCCGCCCGCGCGGGCAACGTGGTGGTGGCGAACGCGGTCGGCAACGGCGTCGGCGACGACAAGCTCGTCTACACCTACGTGCCGGAAATGGTGCGCTACTACCTGAACGAGAAACCGATTCTGCCCAATGTGGACACTTTCCGCTGCTGGCTGCCCGACGAGTTCGACCACGTCCTGCAGCACGCCGACGAATTGGTGATCAAACCCGTCGAAGGCTCCGGCGGGTACGGCATCGTTTTCGGGCCGGACGCGTCCAAAAAGGAGCTCGACGCGGTGCGCCGCAAGGTGCGCGCGAACCGGCGCGGCTGGATCGCGCAGCCGGTGGTGCAGCTGTCCACGGTTCCGTCCAAGGTGGACGATCGGCTCGCGCCGCGGCACGTCGACCTGCGGCCGTTCGCGGTCAACGACGGCAAGGAAATCTTCGTGCTGCCCGGCGGGCTCACCCGGGTCGCGCTGCCCGAGGGCAGCCTGGTGGTGAACTCTTCGCAGGGCGGCGGATCGAAGGACACCTGGGTGCTCGCGTCGCGGTCCTCGACGTCGGAGCAGGAACTGGACCGTCCCGCGCTCGGCGACGTGTCCGTTGTGGACGGTGTCGCCGCGGAACAGGGTCCGGAGCTCTCCACGTCGCAGCAGCAACAACAGCAACAGCAGAGCTGAGGGAGGGAAATCATGATGCTGGCCCGCAACGCGGAGTCGCTGTACTGGATCGGCCGTTACGTCGAACGCGCCGACGACACCTCCCGCATCCTGAACGTCTCGGTGCATCAGCTGCTGGAAGACGCGAGCGTCGACCCGGACCACGTCAGCCGTCAGCTGCTCGCCGTGCTCGGCATCCCGTTCGACGCGGGTGACGCGCTCGACGTGTGGAAGCTGACCGAATTGGTCGCCTACGCGAAGGACAATCCGTCGTCCATCGTCGGTTCGATCAACTCCGCGCGCGAGAACACGCGCGGCGCGCGCGAGGTGGTGTCGACCGAACTGTGGGAATGCCTGAACGCCACCTGGAACGCGGTGCCCGACCGGCAACGGTACGCCCGCCGCGCCGGGCCGCACGCCTTTCTGTCCTTTGTAGAGGAACGGGCCGCGATGTTCGCCGGGCTCGCCGATTCCACGATGAGCCGCGACGACGGCTGGCTGTTCCTGGTGCTCGGCCGGTCGGTCGAACGCGCGGACATGGTGGTGCGGCTGCGGCTTTCGCGAGTTTCGGACCGGGCGTCGTCGCCGGGATGGATGACGGTGCTTCGCTCGGCAGGCGCGCAAGACACGTACCTACGCACGAATCGTGGCGCGCTTGACGCCGCGCGCGTGGTGCAATTCCTGCTCAGGGACACCCTGTTCCCGCGTTCGGTCTTCCACGCCCTGCGCCAGGCGGAGGATTGCCTGCGGCAGCTGGATCCCGGAATCAACGCGCGGGGCAACGAAAAAACCGAGGCCGTCCGGCTGCTCGGCCGCGCCCGCAGCGAGCTCGAATTCCTCCACCCGGCGGCACTGCTGGACGACCTGCCGCGACGGCTGCGCGGGCTGCAGGAAGCGATCAAGGAAATCGGGGAAGCGGTGTCCATGCAGTACTTCCACACGTCGCCGTGGGTGGCGTGGAGCGGTGCGGAGGTGTCTCTGTGACCTGGCAATTGCGGGTGACGCACCGGACCGGCTACCGGTACGCGACGCCGGCCACCCAGTCGTACAACGAAGCCCGGCTCACCCCGCGTTCGGACCGGCGGCAGACCACCTTGGCCACGCGCATCGAAACCTCCCCGGCCACGCGTGCCTATCGCTACACCGATTACTGGGGCACCGACGTCACGTCGTTCGACTTGCACGCGCCGCACACCGAGTTCACCGTGCTCGCGACGTCCGTGGTGGAGACGGCGGACGAAGCGGAACCGGTGCGCTCGGCGACGTGGAAGGACCTGCAGAGCGAGACCGTCCGCGATCAGCGCACGGAGTATTTGACGCCGACGCCGTACACGCCGAATGATCAAGAACTGTCCAAACAGGCCCGTGCGCTGCGCAAAGGTCTGGACCCGGCGGACGCGGTGCTCGCGATCTGCGGCTGGGTGAACGAGCAGTTGAAATACCAGCCCGGAACCACCGGCGTACACAGCACGGCGACCGATTCGTGGCGAGCGCGCGAGGGCGTGTGCCAGGACTTCGCGCACGTCACGCTGGTGATGCTGCGGGCGATCGGCATTCCGGCGCGGTATTGCTCGGGGTATCTGCACACCAAGCCGGAGGCCAAACTCGGCGAAAAGGTGGAGGGCGAGAGCCACGCCTGGGTCGACGTCTGGACCGGCGGTTGGTGGGCGCACGATCCGACGAACGCGATCCCGGTCGGGCCGCGGCACGTGTGGGTCGCGACCGGCCGGGATTACGCGGATGTCGCTCCGTTGAAGGGGATCTTCACCGGGGCTAGCCAGTCCACTTTGGATGTTTCGGTGGAACTGACCAGGATGGCTTAGTCACGCGGTCTGGCGGCGACGGGAAACCGCCAGCAGCCACAACAGGTACCCGCCGCCCAGCGCGGCCGCGACCACGCCTACCGGCAACAGCGAAGCGTCCAGAACCCGCTGGCCCACGAAGTCCGCCGCCAGCACCAGCACCGCACCCATCGCCGCGGAGGCGATCAGGTTCGGGCCCGGGCGACGGGTCAGGCGGCGAGCGAGTTGTGGCGCGGCCAGTGCGACGAACGGAATCGGCCCAGTCGCGGCGGTCGCGGCAGCGGCGAGCGCGACCGCCGCCAGCAGCACCACCGCACGCACACGCGGCACCGCGACACCGACTGCGACAGCGGCGTCATCGCCCATTTCCAGCATTCGCAACGCGGGCTGGTGCACGAAGATGAACGGCGACAGCACCAGAACAGCCAGGCACAACGGAATGAAGTAGTTCCAGTCGCGACCCGCGAGGTCGCCGGTCAGCCAGCCGACGGCCTGTGCCGCGGCTTCGAGTTTCGCTTGCACCAGCAGATAACCGTTCACCCCGGCCAGCACGGCGCTCACCGCGATGCCCAGCAGCACCAGCCGTGAGCTGAGCAAACCGTGCGGGGCGCACAGCGCGGTGACCAGCAACGCGGTGAGCAGGCCGCCCACGACCGCGCCGACGGAGACCAGGCCCGGACCGGTGCCGAACAGCAGGATCATCATAATCCCGCCGGTCGCCGAGCCGGTGGTGAAGCCGATGATGTCCGGGCTGCCGAGCGGATTCCGCGTCACCGTCTGGAAAACCGAGCCCGCCAGTGCGAGCGCGATGCCGACAAAGATCGCCACCAACGCGCGCGGCAAGCGACCGGTGACCACCAGGTACTGCGCCTTCGTGCCGGATCCGGCGAGCGTCTGCAGGACTTCCATCGGCGTCATCTCGTAATCGCCGGTGCCCACGGCGAGCACCAGAAGCACTGCCGCCACCAGGGTCAGCAATCCGACGACCACCCACGTCCTCATCGCCGCACCGCCTTCAGCCGCCGCGCCACGATCACGAAGGCGACGCCGCCGATCACGTCCGTCATCACGCCCACCTGGATTTCGCCGTTACCGCCGAGCAGCCGGCCGAGCACGTCGCAGCCGAGCAGCAACACCGGACCGAGCAGCGCGGACAACGGCAGCACCCACCGTTCGTCCTGGCCGACCAGCGCGCGGACGACGTGCGGGATCATCAACCCGACGAAGGCAATCGGGCCACACGCGGCGGTCGCCGTCGCGGAGAGCAGGCCGACGGCGATCATGCCTGCCGCGCGGGTCAGCGCCGGGTTCGCGCCGAGGCCGCGTGCGCTGTCGTCGCCGAGCGCGATCGCGTTGAGCGGCCGGGCGAGCACGCCCGCGATCACCAATGCGGCCAGGAAAAACGGCAGCAGCCCGGCGAGACTGTCGAGATTCCGGTTCACCAGCGAGCCGACGAGCCAGTACCGCATCTGGTCGAGGCTGTGCGTGTTGATCATCTGCATGCCCTGGTTGATCCCGACGAACACGGCCTGCACCGCGACGCCCGCGAGCACCAGCCGCAGCGGGCTCACCGAGCCGCCGATCACCGTGACCAGCACCGTTCCGGCCAGCGCGCCGAAGAAGGCGAACCACACCAGTTGCTCCGGCGAAGACACCGAGAACACCGCGCCGCCCAGGACGATCGCGACCGCCGCGCCGTGGTTGATGCCGAGCAGGCCGGGGTCGGCGACCGGGTTGCGGGTGATCGCCTGCAGCAACGCTCCGGCGAGCCCCAGCCCGACGCCGACGGCCAAGCCCAGCAACGTCCGAGGGAGCCGGTCGTCGCGGATCACGACGTCCTCGAAGGTGCCGCTGTAGGAGAACAGCGCGTGCCAGACGCTGCCGAGCGGCAACCGGTTGGAGCCGAAGGCGATGGACAGCACCACCACCGCGACGAGTGCGACGAGCGCCGCGACCAGGACTGTCGCGCGGACGCCCCAGCGCCGGGATGTGACGCGCTCCCCAAGCAGGACCATGGCGTTCACCCTAAGGCAAGGCTAACCTCAGGCGGTACCTCACCCGATCCTCCGGAGTTCCGATGACCATCTCACCGGCGCGGCTGTCCCGCCGCGGCTTCCTCGCGGGCACCGCCGCCGCGGGCACCCTCGGCTTGCTGAGCGCCTGCGGGTACAAAGACGACCAGCCGGCGGCGGGCGACGGCGCGAACTGGTCCTTCACCGACGACCGCGGCCGCAAGCTCTCCGGCGAGCGTCCGCAGCGCATCGTCGCACAGGTGACCGCCGCGGCCGCGCTCTGGGACTTCGGCGTGAAATCGGTGGGCATCTTCGGCCCGTCGAAGCTCCCGGACGGCAAGACCGATCCGCAGGCGGGCGGCGTCGACCTGAAGTCGGTGACCTCGCTCGGCAACGTGTGGAACGAGTTCAACTTCGACAAGTTCGTCTCGTTGAACCCGCAGCTGCTGGTCAGTGTGATCTACCTGAAGCAGCAGATGTGGTACGTGCCGGACACGATGGCGGACAAGGTCGACAAGGCCGCGCCGAGTGTCGGCATCGGACTGCAGGACATCGCGATGCCGCAGGGGATCGCGAAGTTCGAGGCGCTGGCGAAGGCGCTCGGCGCGAACGTCGCGACGCCGGAAATCCAGCAGGCCAAGGAGAAGTACGAGGCCGCGGACGCCAAGCTCGCCGAGGCGGTCAAGAAGACGGCCGGGCTCAAGGTGCTGCTGCTGTCGGCGCAGAAGGACACGACGTACGTCGCCAACCCGGCGAAGTTCGCGACCTCGAAGCACTACCAGGACAAGGGGATGCAGTTCGTCCTGCCGGAGAAGCCCGACGAAAGCCAGGGCGGCTACTACGAGCAGGTGAGCTGGGAGAACGTCGGCAAATACGCGGCCGACGTGATCATGTACGACTCGCGCGGCGGCTCGCTGTCGCTCGGCCCGGACGGGCTCGGCGGGGTCCCGACCTGGCAGCAGCTGCCCGCGGTGAAGGCGGGCAAGCTGATCCCGTGGAACAACGAGACGCCGTTCTCGTACCAGCGGTTCGCGCCCGAGCAGACCCGGATCGCCGACGCGCTGGCCAAGCTCGCCTGAAGCACCCCAATGCCACATTGGGTGCATGCAACGCACCCAATGTGGCATTCGGTGCGTGAGATGCACCCAATGCCACATTGGGGCGTTCGCCGGGTCAGCTGCGGGCGTGCGCGTCCAGCAGGTGCGCGACCGCTTCGGTGACCTGCTGGGCGTAGTCCAGGTTCAGCCACTCGTCGGGCACGTGGATGTTGGAATCCGCCCCGCACGCACCGGTGACCAGGAACTGCGCCTCCGGGTACTTCTCGCCGAGCAGGCCCATGAACGGGATCGACCCGCCCATGCCCGCCGCGCGGTGCGGACGGCCGAACACCTCGTCGTCGACCCGGCGCAACGCGTCGGTGAGCCACGCGGCTTCCTCCGGCGCGTTCCAGCCGTTCTCCGCCTGCTGGTCCTCGGCAATGGTGACCTTCGCGCCGTACGGAACGTCCGTGGTCAGCACCCGCTTGATCGCCGCCAGCGCGTCGTCCGCGACCGCCGTGGGCGGCAAGCGGAAGCTGAGCGTGAGCGTGGTGCTCTGCCGCAGCACGTTGCCCGCCTCGGCGGGCAGCGGAAGCCCTTCGCCGCCGATGATCGACAGCGTCGGCCGCCAGTAGTTGTTCAGCAGCAGCTCAAGCGCGTCCTCGGACACCGTCTTTCCGCCGCTCACCAACGGGAACGCGGTGTGCAGCGCTTCCGGGGCCACCTCCGCGACCGCCTCGATCTCGGCGCGGCGGCTGGCCGGCACCTCGACGTTCAGCTCGGACAGCTTGATCTCGCCGGTTTCCGCGTTCTCGATCCGCTCCAGCAGCTGCCGCAGCACGCGGAACGAGCTCGCGACGACACCGCTGGCCAGGCCGGAGTGCTGCGCGGTGGCGAGCAACTGGACGTTGACCGTCAGGTGCACCATGCCGCGCAGGCTCGTGGTGAGCCACAGTCGCTCGTAGTCCATGCCGCCCGCGTCGAGGCAGACAACCAGGCTGACTTCACCGAGCCGTGCACTCAGGTGCTCCAGGTAAGCGGGCAGGTCCGGGCTGCCGGATTCTTCGCCGGTTTCCAGCAGCAGCGCGATGCGCGCGTGCTCGCCGCCAGCGGCATGTACTGCTTCCAGCGCGGCACTGGCCGCGTACCCGGAGTAGCCGTCGTCGACCGAACCGCGACCGTAAAGGCGACCGTCGCGGATGACCGGCGTCCACGGGTCGAGGCCTTCGGACCAGCCGCCGACCGGGGGCTGCTTGTCGAGGTGGCCGTACATCAGGACGGTGCCCTTGTTCGTCGCGCCCGGGGTGGCCGGAACGTCGACGAACAGCAGCGGAGAACGGCCTTCCAGCTCGATGACCTCGATCCGCGCGCCCGGCAGGTCGCGCCCTTCGAGGTAGGCCTTGACGTGCTGGACGGCGGCGGCGAGATGCCCGGTCGACGCCCAGTCCGCGTCGAACGCCGGGGACAGCGCGGGGATCGCGACCAGACCGGACAGGCTCGGCGTGACGTCGTTGATCCACGTCGAGACCACGGATTCGCGTACGGATTTTTGTTCCACAGCGCCATCTTGCCACGGTGACCGACGTCACCGGCACGAGTGAACGTCGTGAGTGCCGATCACGGTTCCCACCGGGACAGCCACACACGAGGGCAGGTGGGACGCGGGATGGCCGACCGACCATCGCCTCTCCCATACTCGGGCTTCCAAACGTTTTCCCTGTTCAGCGAGGTTTTCTCAGCAACAAATCAGCAACTGCCGCTCTCCATCGGAGCAATTCTCGTGCCAGGATGTGGCCACGAACCGTCAACGCCGACGATGACCGGAGCACCTCGGACCCGAGGCGCCGGTCCCCGCCGGTGCAGTCGCTGTGGCCGCCACAAGCGGCCGTCAGAGGCGCCGACACCGAGGAGAACAGCTCATGCCGTCCGAACAGTGGACGCACCCGGAACCTGGAGACGGGCCGGCCGCCGTAGCGGCCCAGCCTTCCCCTGAACAGGTGATCGCCGGTTTGCGAGCGACAAGCGAAGGTGGCGCTGAGCTCACTCAGCTGCTCACCCCCGAGGGCCAGCGGATCCCGTCCGAGCGGTTCGACCGCTACGTCGCGGACGTGGACGACGAAACGCTGAAGAACCTCTACCGCGACATGGTGCTGGTACGCCGCGCGGACCGCGAGGCCAACGCGATGCAGCGCCAGGGGCAGCTGGGCATCTGGGTGCCGCTGCTCGGCCAGGAAGCCGCGCAGGTCGGATCAGGTCGCGCGCTGCAGCCGCGCGACATGGCTTTCCCGAGCTACCGCGAGCACGGCGTCGCCTACACCCGCGGCGTCGACATGCGCGACCTGATCGGGATTTTCCGCTGCACCGACCACAGCGGCTGGGACTACCGGGCGCACGGGTTCCACCCGTACACCATCGTCATCGGCAACCAGGTGCTCAACGCGGCTGGTTATGCGATGGGCCAGAAGTTCGAGGGCAAGGTCGGCGACGAGGGTGGCGAGGCCACCATTTGCTACTTCGGTGACGGCGCGACTTCGCAGGGCGACGTGCACGAAGGTTTCGTCTGGGCCGCGGTGTACGACGCGCCGCTGGTCTTCTTCTGCCAGAACAACCAGTGGGCGATTTCCGAGCCGACCGAACGCCAGTCGCGGCTGCCGCTGTACCAGCGCGCCCGCGGCTACGGCTTCCCCGGCATCCGCGTGGACGGCAATGACGTTCTCGCCTGCCTCGCCGTCACCCGGTGGGCGCTGGAGGAGTGCCGCCACGGCAACGGCCCGGTGCTGATCGAGGCGTTCACCTACCGGATGGACGCGCACACCACCACCGACGACCCCACCCGCTACCGGCTCTCGGACGAGCTGGAGGAGTGGAAGCTCAAGGACCCGATCGAGCGCGTGCGCGCGTTCCTGGCCCGCAACGGGCACGCCGACCAGGCGTTCTTCGACAGCGTCCAGGCCGAGGCGGACCAGTTCGCCGCCGAGCTGCGCGACTACACGTTCAACATGCCCGAGCCGCCGCCGGACCGGGTGTTTTCCCAGGTGTACGCGGAGCCTTCGCCGGTGCTGGAAGCGCAGCGCGAGGAGTATCTGTCCTATCTCGACGGTTTCGCCGCGGCGGGTGAGCACTGATGACTGACTTGCAGAAGCTCACGATCGGCAAAGCGCTCAATCTCGGTCTCCGCCGGGCGATGGAGGAGGACCCGAAGGTCCTGATTATGGGGGAGGACGTCGGCAAGCTCGGCGGCGTCTTCCGGATCACCGACGGACTGCAGAAGGACTTCGGCGAGCAGCGCGTGCTGGACACGCCGCTCGCCGAATCGGGCATCATCGGCACCGCGGTCGGCCTCGCCGTGCGCGGTTTCCGGCCGGTGTGCGAGATCCAGTTCGAAGGCTTCATCTTCCCCGGCTTCGACCAGATCTCCTCGCAGCTGGCGAAACTGCACTACCGCACGCAGGGCAAGGTCAAGATGCCCGTCGTGATCCGGGTGCCGTTCGGCGGCGGGATCGGCGCGGTGGAGCACCACTCGGAATCGCCGGAATCGCTGTTCTCGCACATCGCCGGCCTCAAGGTGGTGTCGATTTCGAACGCCGTGGACGCCTACTGGGGCATCCAGGAGGCGATCCGCTCGGACGACCCGATCCTCTTCTTCGAGCCCAAGAAGCTGTACCACTCGGGCGCTTTGAAGATGGAGGTCGACACCTCGACGGCACCGTCGCGGGTGTTCGCGTCGCAGGTGGTGCGCGAGGGCACGGACGCCACGGTCGTCGCGTACGGCCCGTCGGTGAAGGTGGCGCTCGACGCCGCCACGGCCGCCGAAGCCGAGGGCAAGTCGCTGGAGGTCATCGACCTGCGCACGCTCTCGCCGCTCGACCTCGGACCGGTCTTCGAATCGGTCCGCAAGACCGGACGGCTCATCGCGGTCAGCGAAGCGCCGTCGGAATCCTCGCTGACCTCGGAAATCGCGGCCCGCGTTCAGCAGGAATGCTTCTACTCCCTTGAGTCCCCCGTCCTGCGCGTGACCGGATTCGACACGCCGTACCCGCCTGCGAAGCTCGAGGAGCACTACCTCCCCGACCTCGACCGGGTCCTGCACGCTGTCGACCGATCTCTCGCCTGGTAAGGGGGTTGCATCAGAAATGCCCGAGTACAAACAATTCCCCCTGTCGGACACGGCGGAGGGGCTGACTGAGGCCGACATCCTCGCCTGGCGCGTCAAGCCGGGCGACACGGTCACGGTCAACCAGATCGTGGTCGAGGTCGAGACCGCGAAGGCCGCTGTCGAGCTGCCGATCCCGTGGGCCGGGGTGGTCACCGAGCTGCACGTGGAACCGGGGCAGACGGTGGAGGTCGGGACGACGATCCTGACCATGGACGTGGATCCCGGCGGGAAAGCCGCGCCCGCGCCCGCCGCTGCTGCTTCCGCTGCCGCGCCCGCTCCCGCCGAGGAGGAGATGAAGCCGCTGGTCGGCTACGGCTCCAAGGCGGCCGGAACAACCCGGCGGGCGCGAAAGCACCCCAATGTGGCATTGGGTGCGTCGCATGCACCGAACGCCACATTGGATGCGTCGCATGCACCCAATGCCACATTGGGGCAGCCCCCGGCCCCAGCGGCGCCGGCGGCACCGGCGGCCCCGCGTGGGGGTTACGTCCCGCTGGCCAAACCGCCGGTCCGCAAGCTGGCCAAGGACCTCGGCGTCGACCTGCACTCGCTCACCGGCAGCGCGGACGGCGGCGTGATCACCCGCGACGACGTCCACGCCGCCGCCAACGGTTCCGCCGCCCCCACGATGTCCGCAGTGTCCACTGTGGAGACTGGCTACGACCCGGCCACCCGCGAGCGGCGCGTGCCGATCAAGGGTGTCCGCAAGGCGACCGCGGCCGCGATGGTGCAGAGCGCGTACACCGCTCCGCACGTCACGGAGTTCCTCACCATCGACGTCACGCCGATGATGGAACTGCGCGAGAAGCTCAAGAAGTCGCGCGAATTCAGCGGCGTCAAGCTCACTCCGCTCGCGTTCGCGGCGAAGGCCGTGTGCCTCGCGGCGAAGCGCACGCCGGACGTCAACGCGGTGTGGGACGAGGCCGCGCAGGAGATCGTCTACAAGGACTACGTGCACCTCGGCATCGCGGCGGCGACCCCGCGCGGTCTCGTGGTGCCTAAGATCCGGGACGCGGATTCCTTGTCGCTCAAGGAACTCGCGGTCGCGCTCACCGAGCTGACCGACGTCGCGCGCGAGGGCAAGACCACTCCGGCGGCGATGCTGGGCGGGACGTTCACGATCACCAACGTCGGCGTTTTCGGCGTCGACACCGGCACGCCCATCATCAACCCGGGCGAGTCGGCGATCCTGGCGGTCGGGGCGATCCGCGACACCGCGTGGGTGGTCGACGGCGAGATCAAGGTGCGCAAGGTGATGCAGCTGTCGCTGAGCTTCGACCACCGGGTGGTCGACGGGCAGCAGGGGTCGGAGTTCCTCGCCGACGTCGGTGCGCTGCTCGCCGATCCGGCGGTCGCGATCACGTACTGAGCCGAGGGCCGTGTCCACCTGGGCACGGCCTTCGCTTTATCGAGTTGACGGAGTGAGCACTCACTCCGTAGCGTGGCGAGCATGGAAACGAGGAAAAGAGCACCGGGGATGGCCCCGGACGACCGGCGGCGGATGATCGTCCGCGCGGTGCTGCCGCTGGTCGTCGAGCACGGTCTCGGGGTCACGACCGCGCAGATCGCCCGGGCCGCCGGGATCGGCGAGGCCACCATCTTCCGGGTCTTCAAGGACAAGGACGAACTGTTCGACGCGTGCGTGGAAGCCGCGCTCAATCCGGCGGAGGCGCTGGAGATGATCGGGGAGATCCCGGCTGAGCTGCCGTTGGAGAAGCGGCTGGCAGAAGCCGCCGAAGCGATGAACGCGCACCTGCGGCGAATGGGCGCGGTGATGGCCGCGACCATGAAGGGACGCCCGCGCGCGGCGGCGGAAGAGGCGCGCAACCGCAAGTCAGTGACCGGAGACAGCCGCCGCGAGTCGCTTGAGGCGATGCAACGCGCGGTGCGGGAGCTGTTCGTCCCGGACGCCGCCCGGCTGCGGCTTCCGGTGGACAAGGCCGCTTCGCTGTTCCTGGCGCTGCTGTTCACGCAATCCCGCCCGATGCCAGGCGCCCCGACTACTGACGAGGTCATCGACGTCTTCCTGCACGGTTCGGTGCTGGCGTGATCCCCGGCGGTGGGGGCGGGATCGAGATGGCCCTCGGCCGCCGCGGTCGCCGCAAGATGGCGCAATCCGTGCCGGACAGCGGTCTCACCGGGCCGGTCGACATCCCGGAACCGGAGCAGCCGGAACAGCCGAAAGGCCTGCGGGCGCGGCTGTCGCGCATGCGCACTTCCGTGGCAGGCACCGTCCGCGGCCTGCCGAAGGTCGCGAAACTGACCTGGCAGGCCAGCCCGGCGCTGACGATCGTGCTCGCGGTGATCACGCTGGCGTCCGGCCTGCTGCCGACGGTCACCGCGTATATCGCGAAAATCCTGCTGGACTCGGTGGTCGCGGCGATCCAGCATCGCGGGTCGACGGCGGACATCGTGCGCATCACGCTGTTCCAGTTCGGCGTGCTGGCGGCGACCGCGATCAGCAGCTCGCTCACCACGATCGCGCAATCCCTGTTGCAGGAACGGATGACGCTCAGCATCCGGCACCAGGTGATGCGGCACGCGAGCGACCTGCACCTGGCGTACTTCGAGGGCTCGGCTTCCTACGACATGCTGCGCCAGGCCGCGCAGGAGGCGCCGACGCGTCCGTTGTCGATGATGACCTCGGCGCTCGGCCTGATCCGGACGCTGATCACCTTCGCCAGCATGATCGCGCTGCTGGTGTCGATCAGCCCGCTGCTCGCGCTGGTCGCTTTGCTGGCCCCGATTCCGGCGTTCATCTCGCAGTCGAAGTACGGTTCGCGGGCGTTCTGGCTCACCTTCATGATGTCGCCGATCAAACGGCGGATGGACTATCTGTCCTCTTTGGTCACCACGGACACGTATGCCAAGGAGACCAAGCTGTTCGGCCTCGGTCCGTACTTCGTGGACCGGTTCCGGAAGCTCGGCGTCGTGGCCTATGACCGGCAGCGGAAGCTGACGGTGAAACGGAATGTCAGCTCGACGTCGTGGGGATTGCTGAGCACGCTGGTCGGCTCGGGGATCGCGTTGTACATCGCACTGGAAGCAGTGGGCGGGCGGCTGACGCTGGGCGACTTGGCGCTGTACACCGCCGCCGCGACGTCCGTGCAGAGTTCGGTGACCGGGCTGTTCACCGCGTTTTCCGGGATGTACGAGAACAATCTCTACCTGGACACACTGTACCGGTTCCTCGACACCACACCGGAAATCACCGCCCCGCCGAAGCCGCGGCCACTTCCGTCCACTGTGGATGGACATATCCAGTTCGAGTCGGTGAGCTTCAGCTATCCGGGCGCGGACGAACCGGCCTTGCACGGGGTGAGCTTCGAGATCCGTCCCGGCGAAACCGTCGCCGTGGTGGGCCGCAACGGCGCGGGGAAATCAACGTTGTTCAAACTGCTTTGTCGGCTATATGACCCGACGGCGGGCCGGATCCTGTTGGACGGCGTTGACATCCGCGAGTACGACCCGGTCGAACTGCGCACCAAGATCAGCGCGATGTTCCAGGATTACGTGACGTATCAAGGCACCGCGGCGGAGAACATCGGCCTCGGCGACCTGAACCGGCTCACCGATCGCGCGCACATCGAGGAGTCCGCGCGCCGCGCCGGAGCCGACGAGCGCATCGCCCGGCTGCCGACGGGTTACGACAGCCCGCTCGGCCGCTGGTTCGACCAGGGCGTGTCGCTGTCCGGCGGGGAATGGCAGAAGATCGCGCTGGCCAGGGCCTTCCAGCGCGAGGCCCCGATCCTGATCCTGGACGAGCCGACGTCGGCTTTGGACGCCCAAGCCGAGCACGACCTGTTCAACCGGCTGCACACGTTGTCGCGCGGGCGGACGACGCTCTACATCTCGCACCGGTTCTCGACGGTCCGCCAGGCCGAGCGCATTCTGCTGCTGGACCACGGAAAAGTCGCGGAGTACGGAACGCACGAGGCGCTGATGGCGGCCGACGCCGGATACGCGGAATTGTTCACGCTGCAAGCGGAGGCGTACCTGAAGTGATTATGTTGGGGTGATCAGCCGAGGGGGTTTCGTGCTCATCACCACTCAGGACCTGGGGGTCACCGCGGGCGAGACTGAGCTGTTCAGCGGTCTCGACCTGGCCGTCGACGCCGGCGAATGCCTGGTCGTCCGCGGTGCCAACGGGGCGGGGAAGTCGACGTTGCTGCGCTGTCTCTATGGGAACCAGGTGCCGACGTCCGGTTCCGTGTCCGTCTGCGGCGGACCGCCCGACGAGCGGTCCGCCGCTTTCCGCCGCCGGGTTTCGGTGCTTTTCGACGATTCGGCGCTCTTCGACGAGCTCACGCCGCGCCAGCATCTCGACCTGCTGCGCAATTCCTTCGGCGGCGAACTGGCCGACGGTCCGGTGCCGGCTCCCGACGTGCCCGCGTCGGAGCTGTCGGCCGGACAACGACGTCGGCTCCTGCTGCACGCCGCGGTCGCGCGCCCGCACGAGGTGCTGTTGCTGGACGAACCGGAGCGCGCCCTGGACACCGACGGCCGGGCTTGGCTGACCACTCTGGTCCGCACCAGCACGGGACGCGGCGCGGCGGTGGTCGTGGCGAGCCATCACCCGCCGCTCGCGGACGAGGTCGCGGATTACGTGGTGGACCTGTGAAACGCCCGGACCTGGTCCTGGCGCTGGTCATCGCGGTCGGCCTGCTGGGATCGCCGTTCTACAACACCGAACTGGTGCGGAGCCAGCTGATCGGCGGCGCTCCGGTGGGCGCGCTCGGCAGCCTGCTCGTGCTGTGCACCGGCCTCGCACTGGCCTGGCGCGCGACCTTGCGCCGAGGCTATCTGTGGGCCCATCCCGCCACGCTGACCTGGGACGATTTCGACGGGCAGCGGCCGGCCGCGCTCACCCATCGGCTCGTGCTGGACTGGGCCGCCCGATTCGGTGTCGCCGCGTATTTCTTCGCGGTGTCGGGCATGCTCATCGGTTTCCCCAGCTCGCTCGTCGGTCCAGTGGTGCTTTTCGTGGTTGTCGCCGCACTGGCGCTAGCGATGGGCCGCCGCCACTCGCTCCCCGGCGAATCCCTTCTCCCGCTTACCCTCGCGCTGCCACTGATAGTTCCACTGTGGACATACGTGGTCGCCGCCGCCATCGTCGCCTGCACGTTGGCCCGGTCCGCTCCGTTACCGCACACGGTTTCTCGCGACACCCTGATCCGGCACTACACCGAACGCATGGTGCGCCGGACGTCCGCCGCCTTCCTGGACGTCTGGGCGCTGCTCCCGGCCGGACGCCCAGTGCCGTGGCGGAACGCGTTGGCCGGGCGTTTCATCGTCACCCGGTATGTCATCACGGGGACTCTCGCGCGCCGGTACACCCTCGGCCTGCCGGTCTTCCTGGCACTCGCCGTAGTCGCGACCCACGCGACCTTCCCCGCCGTGACGTCAGTGTGGCTGCTCGGCGTCGGCGGTTATCTGGCGCTGCTGCCGTTCACAGCGCCGGTCGCGCAGTTGCATCGAGTGCCCGGACTTCGCCGTTGGCTGGACGCGTCAAACCTGCGCCTGCACACCGTGACCTGCGCTTTCCTGTGCCTGCTCGCCCTGGTCTGGGCGGGTGTGGTCCTGCTGCTGGGCATCCCAGCCTCCGTCAGCGCGGTCGTGGCTGTCCTGATCGCCGCGCTGTCGGCGGTGCGCTCGGTGACCCGCGGCCCGCTGGACTTCAGCTCGATGGGGATGGTGCTGTACGAGGGCGTGCTGATCCCCGCCGGACTGGTGCGGCAACTCGTCCGCGGCCCGGATCTGCTGGTGCTCGGATTAATTGCCGCGAGTTTCGCCCCGGTCTAGTTCTAGGCTTGCTCGCCATGGGGCGACGCATCATGGTCACTGGCTGCTCCGGGGCCGGAAAATCCACCCTGGCCAGGCGCATCGGTGCCGCCCTCGACATCCCGGTCACACATCTGGACCGGCTCCACTGGCGTCCCGGCTGGGTTGAAGCCCCGCCAGAAGAGTTCCGCGCCGCCGTCGCCGAGGCCGCCAGCACGGACAGCTGGGTGATCGACGGCAACTACAGCAAGACGTTCGACCTGCGCCTGCCGTTCGCCGACACCGTCGTGCTGCTGGACGCCTCCCGCTACACCTGCCTGTATCGGGTCGTGGGGCGGCAGCTGCGCGAGCGGGGCCAGGAAACGCAGGCGCCCGGGTGCGTTTCGAAGATCGACGCCGAGCTGGTCCAGTGGGTCTGGAAGTGGCCGACCCGCCGCCCGCTGATGCTGCGGCGGATCGCCGCCGAAGCGCCGACCGCACGGCAGGTGCTGCTGCGCTCGCCGCGCGAGGTGTCCGCGTTCCTGCAGCGCCTGCGGTGATCGCCTCGCGGGACCGGGAATGCGGTGCCGCACAAATGGAAGCCGAGTTGGAAAGATCCTGTTCGAGGCGGCACAGGCATGGCGTCAGGCCGGTGACGACGACCGCGCCGTCGCACTGTTGACCCAGGCTGTCGCACTGGGCGGTGCGGAACCCGAGCAGAACTCGCCGAGGTGCTGTTCGATCTCGGCCGAGCAGTCCCCGGTCCGCCTGGACGAGTTGCGGGACCAGCGACTGTCCTCGCCTCTTCCGACCGAGCGATCGGCAGCCCATCCCGGCACCCTGACCTGGACTTTCTCGCGGCCGGGAGCAAAACCCGGCACTCGTTCGTTCACTGAGTATGGCTGTCGTGTTCCTGCTCTACGTCATCGCTGAAGTCGCCGCCATCTGGGCGGTCGGCTCGGTCGTCGGTGTGCTCGGCACGATCGGTCTGCTGATCGCGGGCGCGTTCGTGGGCTCGTGGCTGGCGCGCCGCGAGGGCGGCAAGGCGATGCGCGCGTTCATGGCGACCGCGCAGTCCGGCCGCAGTCCGGAGAAGGAACTGACCGACGGCATGCTCGTCGCGCTCGGCGGCGTGCTGATCATGGTCCCCGGTTTCGTCAGCGACGTGCTGGGCCTGCTGATCCTGGCACCGCCGACCCGCTCGGTCGCCCGGCGGTTCTGGCTGCGCCGCGCGGAGAAGCGCGCCGTCCGGTACGCCAACCAGCGCCGCGGCCCGGTGATGGTGGTGGACAGCGAGGTCGTCGCGGAGGAGCCGCGGCCGTCGAACCACCCGGTGATCGAAGGCCGGATCGTCGAAGGCTGAGTCTTTGCCACAATGGCTCCCGTGGAGCGGCTGGTAACGACTTCCGCGGTGAGCGCCCGCATGAGCAAACAGAAGTCCCGCAACACCGGGATCGAAATGGCGCTGCGCAAGATCCTGCACGCCGCCGGGTTCCGCTATCGAGTGCACCGACGTCCGGTCAAGGGCGTCCGCCGCGAGGCTGACCTGGTGTTCGGCCCCTCCCGCGTCGCGGTTTTCGTGGACGGCTGCTTCTGGCACGGCTGCCCGGAACACGGCACGTGGCCGAAGAACAATGCGGATTATTGGCGGACCAAGATCGAAACCAACCGCCGCCGAGACGCGAATACCGATCAGCTGCTGCTCGAAGCGGGCTGGCTCTCGGTGCGAATCTGGGAACACGAAGCCAGCGATGTCGCCGCGTCGCGGGTGATCGAGACCGTGCAGGAACGCCGACCCCATTAATGTTGGCGCCATGCCTCTACCGGGTCAGCCCACCGCCGCGGAGTTCTTCGCGGGCATCGGTCTCGTCCGCCTAGGCCTGGAACCGGCCGGCTTCGACGTCGCGTGGTCCAACGACATCGAACCGGCGAAGCAAGCCATGTACGAGGCACACTTCAACGACCAGGGCTCGCACGAGTACGTCCTGGGCGATGTCGCCGCCCTGCGTGGCGCCGACCTGCCCACGGGCCTCAGCCTGGCCTGGGCTTCTTTCCCGTGCACGGACCTCTCCCTGGCTGGCTGGCGCCGCGGCCTGGCGGGTTCGCACTCGTCGACGTTCTGGGAATTCACCCGCATCCTGGACGAACTGGGCCCGGACCGTCCGCCGGTAGTAGCGCTGGAAAACGTCGTAGGCCTGGCCACGAGCCACGGCGG
This sequence comes from Amycolatopsis sp. NPDC004079, assembly GCF_040610415.1. Classification (NCBI taxonomy): domain Bacteria; kingdom Bacillati; phylum Actinomycetota; class Actinomycetes; order Pseudonocardiales; family Pseudonocardiaceae; genus Amycolatopsis; species Amycolatopsis sp. NPDC004079. The sequence continues at coordinate 27,505 of NZ_JBEXMH010000003.1, forward strand.
CGACGACCTCCGCGCCGCGATCCGCGAACTCAACCGGCTCGGGTACTCCGCGGATGTCCTGACCCTGGACGCCCGGCGGTTCGTTCCGCAGTCGCGACCGCGGTTGTTCATTGTTGGTGCGCAGAATCCGCCCCCCGACTCGCCCGCGCCGTCGCCGCTGCGCCCGGCCTGGCTCTCGCTTGATCCGTCGTTGCGGACCCATCGCGCCGCCCTGCCCGCGCCGCCGCCGCTGCTGGTCACCGGGCTGTCCGCCGCTGTCGAACGTCTGTCCACCGATGACGAGCGTTGGTGGGCTGCGCCGCGTGCTGACGCATTCATTGGCTCGCTGTCACCGCTTCAACTGGAACGACTGACGCAGCTCAAGTCGGGAAAGAAGCTGGTGTACCGGACGGCCTACCGCCGAACCCGAAACGGAAAGCCAGTGTGGGAAGTCCGGCCAGACGACATCTCCGGCTGCCTGCGCACCGCCCGCGGCGGGTCGTCGAAACAGGCCGTCGTACAAGCTGGCCGAGGCAGCGTTCGGGTCCGGTGGATGACCCCACGCGAGTACGCCCGGCTGATGGGCGCCGGAAAGTACGCACTGGACGGACTACGGAACAACCAGGCCCTGTTCGGCTTCGGGGACGCGGTGTGCGTGCCGGTGGTGCAGTGGCTGTCAGAGAATTACCTGATGCCGTTGGCCCGTGGGGAAAGGAGCTTCAAAGCCGTCGGCTAATCCGCCCGATGTGAGCAACCCAGCGCGCAAGCCCTTGGCACCATCCGCACCGAAGAGGTCCTGGCAAGTCCGCTACATGGAACCAATGCAATTTTTAGTGACCACTAGAGCCTCATTCAGCGTCTGCGGTCGCCTCTTTTGTCGTCCGCAGTGTCCATACGAGCGCGCCGCGCCTGGTAGAGGTACGCACCAATCAGCCTGATGAACTCATCGGCGCGGTCGCTTTCGCCAGTTAATGCCTCGGTCAACTTCCCGAATACACCCTCGTTCAGCACAGCCGCGTCGGTCAGGGTCTCACGCAGATCTGGAGAAATCAGGAACTGGTCGATCGCGTTGTTGTCGATTTGCTCGGCGATCCGCGGGTCCTCCTCGGCCATGCCAGCCGCAGCGGTGATAAAGCCACCAATCTGCGGGTCCGCGAACTCCCCGCCAAAAAGCTCATTGACTTTCTCAATCACCTCCGAGAGCAGCACCTGCCTCGGGTCGTCCCGGGCAACGCCCGACCCAACGCCCGTGATGCCCTTCAGCGCCAGCGTCTCTAGGTCCCCGACCAGGGCAATGTCAGCTCTCCCCTGGTTGATCTGCTGTACCCGCTTCAGCACGACTCCGGACAGGTCCACTTCGGCCTTCGGGTCTTCGATGGCAAGGAGCCTCACTAGCTGCCGCAGGAACTCGGCGAGCTTCTCCAAGTCAGTGGTGCCGTAGTCAACGACCTGCGACATGAAGTCGTACAAGCGCACGTACGAGCTGCAATCCTTGCGGAACTCGCGCAGCTTATGGAGCGCCTCCCTGTCGTCTTGCGCTGTCGCGTCGGCCCAGCGGTTAGCGAATTCGTTCCGGACCGGCGCAATCGCCGCAGCCAGAGCCTGATGGGACTGCGAGCCCCACCAGGCCGCCGCGTACCGCTCCACGTCGTCTATAACATAGATGCGCGCCTGAGCGATCTTTGTCGCCAGCTGATGGACCTGGTTCGGGTCCGTCTGTGTCTCGACGTGTGCCTCTGTGTAGTACGGTAGAAACGCTTTCTGTATTTCGTTCGGGTCATTGACGAAGTCCAGGACGAAGGTCTTGTCTTTTAGCTCGCCCGACGTTGCCCGGTAGATCCGGTTGAGCCGCGAAAGGGTCTGCACGGCATGGATATCGGGCAGTTTTTTGTCGACGTACATTGCACACAGGAGCGGCTGGTCGAAACCAGTCAGGAACTTCTCCGCTACCAACATCAATCGGTAGTCGGGGTGCTTGAAACGCCTAGCAAGATCATTTCCGAGTCCTGCGTTCATAGTTGACTCGGTCGCCTTTTTCAGGCCATATTCAACATCGGTGATGTCACCGGAGTAGGCAACGATCGTCTTGATCCCGTAGCCCTTGGCACGGATGTACTTGTCGGTTTCGACCTTGTACCGCACTGCGGCCTGACGGGAGTCGGTAACGACCATCGCCTTGGCCTGGCCATCGAGCAACTGAGAGACATTGGCGCGGAAGTGCTCGACAATGAGCTCGACCTTCTGGCCGATGTTTGACGGATGCAGGTTTTTGAACCGCATAATCTTCCGAGTGGCTGCCTTTGGGTCCACCAATCGATCAGAGTTGTTGCCGACGATCGATGTTACTACCCCGGCCGCGCTACGCTCTTCAATCTCGAACGCGGTCTTGTAAGTCTGATAGCCGCGCAGCACGTCGAGGATGAAGCCTTCCTCGATCGCTTGCCGCATCGTATAGACATCGAAGGAGACAGGCTTACCGTCACCGTCGGGCCGTCCGAACAACGTCTTGGTCTTTGCCTTCGGTGTCGCGGTGAACGCGAGGAATGAGATGTTCTTCGCGTGGGCACGTGCGGCCGTCTCTGCGCGAATCCGTCGCTCGCGTTCATCATCGGCCGCCAGCAGATTGTTGACGACATCTTGCTTATCTGCCAATTCGCTCTCGCCCGCCTGCTCACTGTTCGCGGCAAGGACCGTCTTCAAGTCTGCGGCGGTTTTGCCCGACTGCGACGTGTGGGCCTCGTCGACGATGACCGCGAAGTTCTTGTCACCGAGCTTCGTCTCGAGCAGACCCTTGACGTAGGGGAAAGTCTGGATCGTCACGACGACGATCAGCGCGGGCCCGGCCAACGCGTCTAGTAAAGCCCTCCCCTTCGAACCGCCAGAGCGGCGTACAGCACTAGAGTCGATGACTGCGATCGAGTTGGAGTTGTCGTCGACCTGCTCGACAGCATCTTGTAGCTGTCGGTCCAAGACCTTGCGGTCAGAGACGACCACGACCTTGTCGAACACCTTTTCGTTGCCAGCGTCGTGCAGGCGTGCGAGCCGGTGCGCACTCCACGCGATCGTGTTGGTCTTGCCCGAGCCCGCCGAGTGTTCAATCAGATAGCGACGTCCGGGCCCTTCCTCGCGTACAGCCTCGACGAGCTTCCGGACTGCCCGCCACTGGTGGTAACGAGGGAACATCAGCGTCTTGCTACGTTTGATCCTCCCAGTGACCGGGTCTTCATCGACGTCCTCACGCAGGAACATCTGCGAGCCGAGGATGCCCAGCCAATGATGTCTCTCCAGCACTTGCTCCCACAAGTAGGAGGTCGCTGCACCGTCGGGGTTCGCGGGGTTTCCCTTAGCTCCGTTCTCGTGGCCTCGGTTGAATGGCAAGAAGTAGGTCTTGCCGCCGGCCAGCCTCGTGGTCATCCAGACCTGGTCGTCGTCGACGGCGAAGTGGACAAGCGCACGACTGCCGAAACCGAGTAGCGGCTGGCCCTTCGGGTCACGGTCCGTCTTGTACTGTCTAACTGCGGCGCGCCACTCTTGTTTGAAGAACGATTTAAGTTCTAACGTAGCTACCGGCAGCCCATTAACAAAGAACACCAAGTCGATCGAGCGGTTGTCGCCACGCTTAGGGGAGAAGTGCACCTGACGAACGACACGCAGACGCACAGTGTTATACGCCTTGGTTACGGTGGGGTTCAGCGTCGTCGCTGGAGCGAACTGGCACATGCGCAGGTGCGCGGTCTGACCACGAGTATGCGAAAACGTCCGTCGCAACACATTTAGGGTGCCGCCGCCAGAGGTCATCGGGGTGTCGAGACGCATCACCAGGGCATCAAGCAGCGCGTCCTTGTCCGCCAACTCGGTTGAAGTGCCGACTTTGACGACCTTTTCATATTCCTCGGGCTGAGTGCTCTGCAGCCACCGGTGCACGTCGTCGGGCCACAGGGCACGCACTGTGTCGTAGCCGCCGTCTGCGGAGCTGTAGTCCCAGCCGTTGGCAGCCAAGTACTCGGCGATCTCGGTCTCGAACGCCTCCTCGCGCGCCTGATCTGCCGTTGCCACTGTCAATTTGCCTTCCGTGTGCTTGCGACAGTGCGTACGTCGAACTGCCCCGTCACAGCAGCAGTGATGAGCGCCGCACGACGCTCCTTGGCAAAAGCAATGTGCTCTTTAGCTTTGACGATGAGATCGTCGATGCGCACTGTCTGCTCGTCCAACTCGGCAAGCGCTCGACGCTGCTCCTCGACCGGGGGGAGAGTCATCGGCAGATTCACGATATCGCCCTGGCTTATGTTCAACATCGAAGAGCTCGCACCCGTCGCCTCTATCTCAATCAAGTCACGCCATCTCTCGCTTCCAAGCACTGTGGCGACAAACCGTGGAATTGCTCGGCGTTCGTCGAGTACGAAGGCATAGAGTTTATCGCTCATCATCAGGCGTGGAAAATCCCCTTCGACGACAGCAGCGCTCCCGACGAGGTCGCGGGTGTTCGCGCGGGATACGATAAGATCGTTGCGCCGAACCACGATCTCAGGGCGTGGATTCTCATTAGCCGGCAGCTCCTTGTTCTCCGTTGGGCGAAAGATGCCGCCGTTTGCAGCACCGGCCTTGAGAACTGCCCACTTCTCGATCCCATCAGCGGGCCAGGCATAGCACTGAGGGCTCCAACCCTGTCGGACCGACCGGATGACATGCTTCAACCGCGAACCGGTTGGACGAACCCCTGAGACCGCCAACTCAGCCGCCGCGCTGCGACGTTGACGCAGCAGCACGATGAGCTCCTCCTGTTTAGCTACGAGCGCATCGATCCGTGCGGTCTCGCGGTCCAGAAAGTCAGCGATGACCTGCTGCTCCCCTAGCGGCGGGCGCGGAATCGTGACTTTTTTGAGGTCGGCGCTCCGGATGCCTACTCGAGTCACCCCAGACGCGAGCACTGCCCACTGTCCCGCGATCGGTTCCGACCGAAGCGTCCAAAACAGAAATTTGGGCACGACCTTCTTGGGCATTGGCCGCACAATCGCGAGATGGTAGCCGCAAATCAAATCGTCGGCCTCGTACTCCACAAACGCGGGGATCCCGATGTCGTCGGCCGCCTCAGAGTCCTTGGTGATCAAGGTGTCTCCGATTCGAATTCGAAACCGCTTAATCTGCTCCCGCGCCGCGGTCGCCGTCATAAAGTCCAGAGATTCCACGATAGAATCGTTGTGGTAGACATCTACATAGTTGGAAAGCCGGACTAATTGTTCTCCATCGACGGAGTGCTTATCGACATTACTTGTCCACGCGTCGGCTAACTCGAAGAGGCGCGCACCTGTCCACCCTGCAGGTAATGTCCCGAGCCATTTTCCGACGCGTTCGACGACAGCCGGGTGTTCGACGACGGTCATAGCTCGACGTCCTTCAGCATCTGCAGAATCTCGCTGACGACCCTGTTGAGATCAGCATCGATCTCTTCCAGCGGCCGGGGCGGAACGTATTCATAGAAATGCCGGGTAAACGGGATATCGTAACCGGTCTTGGTTTTAGTCTTGTCGACCCAGGTGTCGGGGTCGGGAACATGAGGTTTGACCTCGGCCTGGAAGTAGGCATCGATGGTCTCGTCGACGGCATCATGGGTCTTGGGATGGCCGCCCCAACCGAATGGGATGTTCTCAGTGTCGCGAAGTGCGGGATCAGGCTCGATCTCGCCCTTGTGCTTGCCCGATTGCACGTAGCAGACATCGGCGTTGTCGTCATGGCGGCCAATCGTCTGCCAAAGGGCCTTACGCTGAGCCGCACTAAGTTGCACCCTGGCGTCACCGAGGTGCTTGCCAATGTCCCGAAGGAATTCCTCACGATTCAGGTACAGTCGCTCGCCGAACAACCTGAGAGCCTCGACTAGGCCCACGACCTTGCCCAACGTCTTGTGCTCGGCGACGTCATCGATCCGTTCAGCTGTGCACTCGAAGTTGAGCCGCAGCGGTCGTTCGACGGTAATTGTCCAGTATGCGAAGTCGCGGTTCTCGAAGATTTTCGAGGTAGCGGAGAGTGCACGGGAAGCGAACGTCTGGACGATCGCCGCACGGTTTTTCTCAGCGATCTCGACGCGTTTGGAGCCGATCGACTTGCGTAGCTTGGTTCCCAATCCAGTCGCATCGATCAACTGGACGGTGCCCTTTCGCTCAACGGGCTTCGCGTTCGACAGGATCCACAGGTAGGTGGCGATGCCGGTGTTGTAAAACATGTCGTTCGGCAGTGCGACGATCGTCTCGACCAGGTCGTTCTCGAGCATGTGACCGCGGATCGCAGACGGTCCGGTACCTGCGGTGCCGTTGAACAAAGGCGATCCGTTCAGGACGATTCCAGCCTTGCCGCCACGCCCGCTCTCGTCCACGTCGCGCAACTTCGAGGCGACGTGCAGGAGGAACAGCATTGCGGCGTCACCCGTTCCAGGCAGCCCCGGCGCGAACCGTCCTCCGAGCCTGTGCTCAGCCGTCACCCGAGAGGCGACGGCCTTCCAGTCGGTGCCGAACGGAGGGTTGGACAGCACATAATCGAATTTTCGATCTTCGAACCGGTCTGCGACAAGGGTGTCACCGAGACGAACGTTCGTCGGATCCTGTCCCTTGATCAGGAGATCTGCCTTACAGATAGCGTAGGTGCGTGGGTTGACCTCCTGCCCGAATAGGGCAGTTGTGGCGCTCTTGTTGAGATCATGCAGATGCTCGTCGGCCACTGTCAGCATGCCGCCAGTGCCGACGGTCGGGTCGTAGATGGACCGTACCTGACCGCGGTCGCGCAGCGCCTCGGTGTCTTCGGCATAGATCAGATCGACCAGCAGACGCACGACATCACGCGGTGTGTAGAACTGGCCGGCACCGTCGTTGGCGGACTCGGCGAATCGGTAGATCAGGTTCTCGAACAGGTCACCCATGTCAGCGTTGGAGACGCTCTCCGCGGACAGGTCAATTCCTGAGAAGTGTCTCGCGACCTGCGAGAGACGCTCACGGGTGTGGAGCGTGCGGATCACGTTCTCGAAATCAAAGGCCTTGAACACGTCCAGACTCGAGGAGAACCCAGCGACGTAGTCAATGAGATTTTCCTTGAGGTTATCCGGGTCTTGCAGTGCCCGCTTGAGCGTGTAATCGCTGGTGGTCCAGAAGCTCAGCCCCGTACTGTCAGCGGTCCTCGTCTCGATCTTCAGGTGGGTACGGCGCTGCGGCTCACCTGGATGCTCCTTGACGATCTCGGCCATCGTCTCCCGGTGCGGCTCCATTACGCACTCCAGGCGACGCAGCAGAGTGAACGGCAGGATCACAGAGCCGTACTCGGCTTCTTGATAGGGGCCGCGCAGCGTGTCGGCAACACTCCACACGAAACTGCTGAGGACGCTCAATGTCGTTACTTCCGGTCGTGGTCTGAAGGCCGTCACGGCTCCGCTGATCGAGTCCGCCGGGGCGCACCGCACCCTATCGGCGAGCACCCAGTCTCGTCTCGCTCAGTAGGTGTCCATGAGACGTCGAATGCGGTCAACGGCTCCGCCTTGGATGGATCGGCAGGGCCGATCTATGCCTCACTGCATCCTTCAGTCCTCTCCACGATGCGCTTTCAGAGGATTCTGTCTGCTCTGGTCAGGAGGAGCAACGACGCTCCGGGTGCGTCAAGCTTGCGCGTGCCTCCACCGCTGACGGGGCATGGCCGACACCGATGTCGCATCGGCTGCAGTCAGCTCGCGACACACAATTCGCCCATCTGCGTAGCGACCGGAGATGGTTGGGTTCGAGGGTAGGGCCTGAACCAGGTGCACCGAGCCATCGTAGCTGCCGCGTGTGAAACAAGTTTTCCGTTCTGGCACTTCGAAAGCAGGCCGGCGAAGGATTCCTGGCCAGGGGCTTGATCCGGCATGTGTTCGGCAGGTTCCGGTGGCGAGCACACCCTAGTGCACCATCCCGAGATCGCCGGCCCGTACACAGCCTTGCGCATCCTCAACGAGGAAGCTTTCGACCAAATTTACGCCCGGCGACACGCGCTCAAAGTTGAGGTGCGACGGGCAGCGCATGATTCGCTCCACGCGTTCCTGGCAGAACGACAGCCGCGCCACGCGCTGGGGTGACGGAAGCCGCCCGCTAGTCCGCCCCAGTCGGCTTAGGAATGTCGAAGTACCCCGACAACCGCACCGCCGGCGCGTACTCGCCCTTGACCTTCACCTTCCCGGTAACGAACATCGCCGCCACCGCAGCATTCCCGGTCGCCATCCGGATGAAGTCCTCCACCGCCACGGTGATCGTCGTGTCCGGTGTCCGAGCCAGGTCGGTGCTCGACACGCACAACCCGTCCTCGATGACCGTTTGGTAGCGGTCGAAATCGTCCCCGGCGGGGAAGCGCCACGAGACCACAATGTCCACGTGCCGGGCTCGTTCCGGGAGGAAGTGTTCCGACATCCGGCGGAAGATCTCGTCCAGGAAGACCGCGCGCAGCTCGTCGTGGTCGGCGATGCCTTTCAGCTGCTCCCGTGAAGCCGCGGCGACGACATCCACCAGGGCCTGGGTGGTCAGCGAGCCGATGTCGATGCCGGCTCCGGCCGTGCCGAGCATGTGCAGCGTCTCCAGGACCTGCACGAACTGCTCCGGCGTCAGTTTGCCCACCTCGAGGGTGCGGGCGAAACCGTTCACCGCGTGCTCACCGGGTGAGTGCGCGGCACGCATGCGCGAGCGCCAGCGGGACACCGGGGCGGCTCAGGCCGGTCGGGGGAGGTCGAAGTGGCCGACCAACCCGGCTGCGAAGGCCAGGTCGCCCTTGACCTTCAGTTTTCCGGTCACGAACAGGACCGCGGGCGTCGCCTGGTGGGTGATGATGCGGAAGAAGTCCACGGGCGAAAGCGTAATCGTCACCCGGGGTTTCTCGCGCATTTCGCGGGACACGGTGCAGGTCCCGTCGGAAAGCACCGTCTCGTAGCGGTCGTAGCCGCCATCGCCGGTGCCGCCGGACAGCCGCCAGTGCACGACCGCGTGCAGCGACTTCGCACGGATGTGCGCTCCCATGCGCGCGAAGATCTCGTCCAGCACCCGCTCCCGCAGCGCGCGTTCGGCGACCACGGCCTCCAGCTGCGCCCGCGACGCCCGCGCGACCAGCGTGGCGAACTTCGTCGGGTCGACCTTGTCCAGGGAGAACGCCGGCACCTGCTCGGACAGCCGGACCAACGCCGCCAGCAGGCGGTTCATGTCGGAACGGCCCAGCTCACGGGGGTCAATGGCGTCCGCGACCGCGTTGACGTCGAGCGCGCTCGCGTCGACGGCTTCGGTGCGGTCCAGCGCGTCCAGCAGCGCGACCCCGCGCAGGCCGGCCAGGTCAGAGCTGGTCGCCTCCGGGTTGTCGGCCATCTTCCACCCCTTCCAGAACTTTCCGCCGTAAGGCTACCGGTGAGTAGGTAGCCCGGCAAGCAACGCCGGGGGCCTGGCTCCGGGTACCGTCCGTGCCAGCGAGAGGGAGGAAACAGCACTGTGCCCGACGAAGATCAGCGCCCACCCGAGCGAGCGAGACGGCTCCCGAGGGCGGTCCGTGAACGCCAGATCCTGGACGCCGCGGTGCGGGTGTTCTCCCAGCACGGCTACCACTCGGCGTCGATGGACGAGATCTCCGAGGTCGCGGGCGTCTCCAAGCCGATGATCTACACCTACCTCGGCTCGAAGGAAGACCTCTTCGGCAAGAGCATCCAACGCGAGGCGACCCGCCTGCTGGAAGCCATCCAGGCCGGCGTGCAGCCCGACCTCCCGCCGGACATGCAGCTGTGGCACGGCCTGCGCTCGTTCTACCGCTTCGTCGCCGAATACCGCGAGTCCTGGACGGTGCTGCACCGCCAGGCTTTGACGGTCGGCGGCGGTTTCGCGGCAGAGATCACCGCGATGCGCACGCGCGCGATCGAACTGGTCGCGGCGCTCGTGGTGGCCGCGGGGACGCGCAAGGGCCTCGGCGAGCAGACGGAGTTCTCCGGGCCCGGCTTGGCCGCCGCGCTGGTCGGCGCGGCGGAATCGCTGGCCGACTGGGCACTGGACCACCCGGAGATCTCCGACGGCGTGCTCGCGTCCTGGCTGATGAACCTGGTGTGGCTGGGGTTCAACGACCTTGTCGAGGGGCAGGTCTGGAAGCCCTCAGAGTGAGCCGCTCTGGCTGTCTCGATCTGCGCGTTGGTGTGTTCACGGTCTTCTCGTTCTGGTGGCTCAACGCGCGACCAGGTCGGTACTCATCCCGCTGGTTCTCCGCAACACCGGTGCACTGCCGATTGTCGTTCGAGATCTCCGCGTCGTGGTGCGGGGAGAACCGGCGACGACCTCTCGGCAACGTTCGCCGTTCCCGGTCGGAGCGTCGCCCAGATATTCGCTGAGTTCGACTCCGCTCCGCCGGGCTTCCAGAACCTAGATCGCGAGATTCGCGTTGAGGCTCAACTCGGACGGCGGGCAAGGTGGCACCACGTGGTCACTTTCGTGCTTCACGCATCGGCGGCCATGCATCCCGAGCAGTACCTCGAGTACCGAAACGAGAAGCCCTCAGAGGGCTGAGATCACCCCGTCCAAATGGGGCTTCGGCTTCCGGGCGTGCCACAACTCGAACGCCCATCCGTCATCCGTCTGCCAGGTCGTGAAGGCCGCGCGGCCTGGCAGCAGCACCGGCTGCTTGAACCGCACCGCGACGCTATACGCGTCCGGCAGCCGACCCTCGAAGGACGCCAGTGCGTGCGCCTTCGTCCACATGCCGTGCGCGATCGCCTTCGGGAAGCCGAACAGGCGCGCGGTCAGTGGGTGCAGGTGGATCGGGTTGCGGTCACCGGAAACCTCGGCGTAGCGGCGGCCGATGTCTCCCGGGACGTGCCACAGCGCGGACGGTTTCGGGGGCGTCAGCTGAGTACGCGGGCCCGATGAACCCGAGCCCGAACCCGTGCGGCGGAGATAAGTCGACACCTCGCTCCACACGGTGTCCGCGCCGGAGTGGACCTCGCTCACCATGTCGAACTGGGTGCCTTTTTCGTGCGGGCGCAGGTTTTCCGCGCGCACGCTGACCCGGAACGTCTCGCCGAGCAGCAGCGGGCGGTGCTGCGTGATCCGGTTCTCGACGTGCACCAAACCCAGCAGCGGGAACGGGAAACCCGGTTCGGTCATCAACGCCATCTGCAGTCCGAAGACCAGCATGTGCGGATACGTCGCCGGAAGCTCGTCCGAGAAGCGGAATCCGCAGACTTCGTTGTAGGCCGCGACATGTGCGGGATCAACGACGACCTCGAGGCGCACCAATTCCGTACTAGGCAGGGTCGAGCCGCCGCCTCGGCGCAGCAGGGCTTTCGGGTACAGCGTCGCCAGGCTTGGCGCGCTCGTCACTTCACGAACGGCCATCCCTCACGCCCCCAGCAGCGCCTGGCCGCACACGCGGACCAGGTTTCCGTTGACCGCGGCCGACGCCGGATTGGCGTACCAGGCAATGGTTTCCGCGACGTCCACCGGCAGCCCGCCCTGACCGAGGCTCGACAACCGCCGTCCGGCCTCGCGGATGAACAGCGGGACCGCAGCGGTCATCTTGGTCTCGATGAACCCGGGCGCGACCGCGTTGATCGTGCCGCCGTACTCCGCGAGCTGCGGCGCGCCGACGTTCACCATTCCGATCACGCCCGCCTTCGACGTCGCGTAGTTCGTCTGGCCGACGTTCCCCGCGATGCCCGCGATGGACGAAACCCCGATGACGCGGCCGTTTTCGCGCAGGACCTTGTCGCCGAGGAGCTTGTCGTTCACCGCGAGCTGCGCGGCGAGGTTCACCGAGATCACCGAATCCCAGCCGCCCTCGGTCATGTTGCCGAGTGTCTTGTCGCGGGTGATGCCGGCGTTGTGCACGACCACGTCGACGCCGCCATGCCGGGAAGTCAGGTACTCGGCGAGCTTGGCGGGCGCGTCCGCGGCAGTGATGTCCAGCTGCAGCGCCGAACCGCCGATTCGATTGGCCACAGTGGACAGATCGCCGCCCTGCGCGGGGATGTCCAGCGCGACCACGTGCGCGCCGTCGCGGGCGAGCGTTTCGGCGATCGCCTCGCCGATGCCGCGCGACGCCCCGGTGACCAGCGCGACCTTGCCGTCCAGCGGCTTGTCCCAGTTCTCCGGCGTGGGCGCGCTCTTCGCGTGCGTGCCGACGCGGATGACCTGGCCGTCCACGAACGCCGACTTCGCCGACAGCAGGAACCGCAGCGTCGACTCGGCCGCGTCCTCGGCTCCTTCGGCCACGTACACCAGCTGCGCCGTCGCGCCGCGCTTGAGTTCCTTGCCGACCGAGCGGACGAAACCCTCCAGCGCGCGCTGCGCGATCCGCTCGCGGCCCTCGGCCAGCTCCGGCGGCGTGCCGAGCACGACCACCCGGCCGGAGGAACCCACCTTGCGGATCACCGGGTGGAAGAACCGGTAGACCTCACGCAGCTGTCCCGGATCCTTCACGCCGGTGGCGTCGAAAACCAGCGCCGCCTGCCGGTCGGCCGGCGCGCTGATCACCTCGATGCCGGCCTCGGTGAGCTGCGCCCGAACGCTCTTCTCCAGCCGTCCGCCAGGCGCGGCGCCGAGAAGTGCGGGACCCTCGAGTGCGGGTTGGCCGGGATGGTGCCGGCGCAACGTCGCGGGGTTGGGCAGGCCGAGCTTCGGCACCACGAATTTCCCCAGCGGAGTCCTCGTGAACTGCTGGTACCTGTCCGCCATCACGTGCCTCCCGTGCAGTCTGCGTCACGTCGCAGTCTAACCTACTCGCTAGTAGGTTACAGTGTGAAAGGGACGACTCAGAGAGGTGGACGCCCATGGCGACCAGGAAAGCCCCGGCAGTGCGCAAGGTCGCGATCGTCGGCGGAAACCGGATCCCCTTCGCCCGGTCGAACGGCCCGTATTCCCGGGCCTCGAACCAGGACATGTTCACCGCCGCGCTGGACGGTCTGGTCAGCCGGTTTTCGCTGCAGGGCGAGGTGCTCGGGGAGGTCGCCGCCGGCGCGGTGCTCAAGCACTCCAAGGACTTCAACCTCGCCCGGGAGAGCGTGCTGGGCAGCAAGCTCTCGCCCGCGACGGCGGCGTCGGACGTCCAGATGGCGTGCGGCACCGGATTGCAGGCAGTCATCAACGTCGCTCACAAGATCGCCCTCGGGGAAATCGATTCGGCGATCGCGGGCGGCGTGGACACCACGAGTGACGCCCCGCTGGCGGTGAACGCCAACCTGCGCCAGATCCTCGTGCAGCTCAACGCGGCGAAGACGCTCGCTGACCGGCTCAAGCTGGTCGCGAAGCTCCGGCCGGGCCACATCGTCCCGGAGATCCCGCGCAACGCCGAACCGCGCACCGGATTGTCGATGGGGGAGCACGCCGCGCTCACCGCGCAGGTCTGGGACGTCACCCGCGAGGCGCAGGACGAACTCGCCGCGACCAGCCACCGCAACCTCGCCGCCGCCTACGACCGCGGCTTCTTCGACGACCTGGTCACGCCGTACCTCAAGCTCGCCCGCGACCAGAACCTCCGCCCGGACTCCTCAGTCGAAAAGCTCGCCAAGCTCAAGCCGGTCTACGGCGGTCCGGACGGCACCATGACGGCGGGCAACTCGACGCCGCTGACCGACGGCGCGTCCACCGTCCTGCTCGCCACCGAGCAGTGGGCGAAGGCGCACAACCTGCCGGTGCTGGCGTACCTGACGTTCAGCCAGACTGCCGCGGTCGATTACGTGCACGGCGACGAGGGTCTGCTGATGGCCCCGGCGTACGCGGTGCCGCGGATGCTCGAGCGCGCCGGATTGACGTTGCAGGACTTCGACTTCTACGAGATCCACGAGGCGTTCGCGTCGCAGGTGCTCGCCACGCTCAAGGCGTGGGAGGACCCGGCGTTCGCCAAGGAGAAGCTCGGCCTCGACGCGCCGCTCGGCTCGATCGACCGCGCCAAGCTCAACGTGAACGGCTCCTCGCTGGCGGCCGGGCACCCGTTCGCGGCGACCGGCGGCCGGATCGTCGCGACGCTCGCGAAACTGCTGAACGAGAAGGGTTCCGGGCGCGGCCTGATCTCCATTTGCGCGGCTGGCGGCCAGGGCGTCACCGCGATTCTGGAGAAGTAAGCGCACGAAGAAGGCCGCCGCCCGAACTCTCGGGCGGCGGCCTTCTTCGTGCGGTCAGTCGGTGAGCGACTTTTCGGCGCGCTTGGCCAGTTTGTCGGCGCGCTTGCCCGCCTTCTTCGCCGCGCGCCGGGCCCGCCAGCCCAGCGACGGCTTGCCCGCAGTGTCGCCCGCGGCCAGCAGCAGCCCGCCGGCCAGCGACGCGTTCTTGAAGAACTGGATCTGCTGGGCCTGCTTCTCGCCCGGGTCGCTCAACTGCCAGAACCGGTGCGCGGACAGCGTCGTCGGCACCAGCGACCCGAGCAGCGCCACCGCCGCCAGCCGCGGGGCCTTGCCGCTCGCCAGCGCGAGCCCGGCCCCGATCTTGACCGCCGCGTCGATCCGCACCAGCGTGGCCGGATCGCGCGGAACCTGGTCCGGCACCAGTCCCTCGACCTTGTCGAAGGTCTCGGTGAGGAACGGTTCGGCCGCCTTCGCGTGGCCCTGGGTGTCGCGCAGGGCACCGATGCCGCCGAGCACGAAGATCGACGCGAGCAGTGGACGTGCCACCCGGCGCAGTATCACGGTCTCGCCTCTCTGGTCTGGAATCCCTGGGGAAGAACCTACAACCGGGATTGCCCGCCACGCTGCCCGCCGAACCGAGCTAGCGATACCTAGCTAAATATTGCTCTGACTCTAGATTGCCGTAGACAGTTCTATCGGGGTTCGGGCTTGACCTTGACGCTGCGTCAACCTCTACCGTCGAAGCCGTGGTCAGGACGGAATGGTCGATCCAGGACATCGCCCGGTCCGCGGGCACGACGAGCCGGACCCTGCGGCATTACGACGCCGTCGGGCTCCTGCCGCCGACGCGGATCGGCGGCAACGGCTACCGCTACTACGACGAGAACTCACTCGTCCGGTTGCAGCGGATCCTGTTGCTGCGCGACCTGGGACTGGGGCTGCCCGCGATCGCCGAGGTGCTCGACGGGCAGCGCGACGGCGTCGCGGCGCTCGAAACGCACCTGGCGCTGCTCAAGCGGGAGCAGCAGCGGATCGGGCGGCAGATCGATTCCGTGCGGACCACGCTTCGGAAACTGAAGGGAGGTGAACGACTGATGGCAGAGGAAATGTTCGAGGGATTCGACCACACCCAGTACCAGGAAGAGGTCACCCAGCGCTGGGGCGCCGACGCCTATCGCAAGGGCGACCAGTGGTGGCGCTCGCTGTCCGAGGACGAGAAGAAGGCTTTCCAGCAGGAACAGCTCGACATCTCGGCGGCGTTCGGAGCTGCCCGCAAGAGCGGGTACGACTCCGGTTCGGACGAGACGCAGGCTGTCACCGCACGGCTGCACAACTGGCTGCAACCGGCCGCGGGGACCGTCTCCAAGTGCTACTTCGCCGGTCTCGGGCAGATGTATGTCGACGACCCGCGGTACGGCTCGTACGACGAGAAGCACGGCCCCGGCACGGCCGAGTACATCCGCGACGCGATGAAGATCTACGCGGAGCGGAACCTGACGGACTAACGCTCCGTCAGAAGGTGCGCTGGGGGTAAGGATGGACGGGGCTGCAGACCCGGCCATCCTTCGGCGACACGCACTAGCTGTATATGCGCGAATATCGGGCTAGCTCTAGATACCTCGATACGGTGACAGAGTGGACCCCATCCGCAACCCCTTCGCGCCCGGCGCCGGGCAGCGGCCGCCGGAGCTGGCAGGCCGGGAAAGGGAGCTGAAGGCGTTCGAGGTCGTTCTCGAACGCGTCGCTCGCGGACGCCCCGAACGCAGTCTCGTGCTGACCGGCCTGCGCGGGGTCGGCAAGACGGTGCTGCTGGGGGAGTTGCGGTCGATGGCCGTCCGGCACCGGTGGGGTGCGGGCAAGATCGAGGCGCGACCGGACGCGGAACTGCGACGTCCGTTGTCGGCGGCCCTGCACCGGGCGATCCGCGACCTCGCCGTGCGGCATCGCGCGCCGGACCGGGTCGAGGAAGTGCTCGGGGTGCTGAAGGCGTTCGCGCTCAAGGCGAACAAGCCGGACGCGAAGCTGCGCGACCGCTGGCAGCCCGGCATCGACGTGCCCGCAGCGCAGGGCCGGGCGGATTCCGGCGACATCGAGATCGACCTGGTCGAGCTGTTCACCGACGTCGCCGAGCTCGCCGCGGACGTCGGCACCGGCGTCGCGCTGCTGATCGACGAGATCCAAGACCTGCAGCCGGACGACGTCTCGGCGCTGTGCGCGGCTTGCCATGAACTGTCGCAATCCGGCGCGCCGCTGGTCGTGGTCGGGGCGGGGCTGCCGCATGTGCCCGCGGTGCTGTCGGCGTCGAAGTCGTACTCCGAGCGGCTCTTCCGCTACTCGCGCATCGACCGGCTCAGCCGCGAGGACGCCGACTACGCGGTGATGGCCCCGATAGAACGCGAGGACGCCGGGATCGAACCGGAGGCGCTCGACGCGCTCTTCGACGCGTCCGGCGGTTATCCGTATTTCATCCAGGCCTACGGCAAGGCCGCCTGGGACGCCGCGCCTGCGGACCCGATCACGGTCAAGGACGTGCAGGTCGCCGCGCCGGAGGCGGAGTCCGAGCTGGCAGTCGGGTTCTTCGGTTCGCGCTACGAACGCGCGACGCCGGCCGAACGCGAGTACCTGCTCGCGATGGCCGAGCTGACGCAAGGCCGCGACGAGGCCGCTGGCACCGCCGATGTGGCCGTCTACCTGGGGCGCAAGCCCTCGTCGCTGTCGCCGGCGCGCGACAGTCTGATGAAAAAAGGCCTGGTCTACTCCGCCGAACGCGGGCAGATCGCCTTCACCGTGCCGCACTTCGGGCACTACCTGCTCGGCCGGGACTGAGCGAATCTTCCCCTCGCTACCGGTCTATGCGGCTGCCTAGCCGTTTCTAGTGATTTCGATAGATAGCCGTAGAGGACGTTAGCGCGTTAGCGGCTTGTGACTGCCGACACGCGATCTGTCCGGTGACCTTCAGGAAACTGCCGATGATTCTTCGGCAAGTGCCCCATGTCACCGCAGATTCGTTGGCTTCCTTGTGAAAAAAGGTGCATACTAGAGACACAGCCACCGAAGACCTCTGAAGGGGATGCAAGAGACCATGAGCAACATCGCCGCCAAGCTCCGTGCCCGTCGCGCCGAGGCTCGCACTCGCCGGGCGCTGAACCGGGCGATCGACACCGCGGCCACCTCCACGGTCCGGCAGGAGCTCATCGCCCTCGCCCAGGCGCGTCAGCCGTTCATGCGCTGACCTGCACAATCAACCTGTTGGTGTGTCACTCACGTGAGTGATCTAGACCACAGCGAATCCTGGGTGTAACGCCGCGGAGAGCCGCGTCGATACCCACTACGACCCCGTGATGCTGGCGGACCCCCGACCTGGCAGCATCACGGGGTTTCCATATGTCTGGACCATTTTCGTTCCAGCTCCACCACCGGGGGAATTCCCTTGCCCCGAACGGGCGGCGGGGAGATGCTTGACTCAGTCAACGATCGAGTCAAGGTGGTCCCCGTGCCGGATTCCGTCCTCACCGAACGCGTCGCCACGGTTCGCGCTTTCAACCGGCTCTACACCGGCGTGATCGGCGTCCTCGACGAGGGACCCGCCGACGCCGAGTACTCGCTGAGCGAAGCGCGGGTGCTGTTCGAACTCGCCCAACAGGACCAGCTGCAGGTCAGTGATCTGCGCAAACGGCTCGCGCTGGACGGCGGCTACGCGAGCAGGCTGCTCGGCCGCTTGGAAACCCGCGGCCTCGTCACCCGCGAACGCTGCGCGGACGACGCGCGCCGCCAGCTCGTCACGCTCACCGCCGAAGGGCACGAGGCGTTCGCCGATCTCGACCACCGTTCGGCCAGCCAGATCGGCGGCCTCCTCGACCAATTCGCGGACGCCGACCAGCGCCGCCTGCTCGGCGCGATGGGGACCATCACCGCGCTCGTCGGCGAACAGTCACCGGAACCGGCGGTCACCGTGCGCGCGCCACGACCAGGCGACCTCGGCTGGGTGGTGCACCGGCACGGCGCGCTGTACGCCGAGGAGTACGGCCTCAACGAACGCTTCGAAGCCATGGTCGCGCGCGTGGTCGCCGATTTCGCCGAACACCGCGAAGACCCGCGCCAAGCCGGCTGGATCGCCGAACTCGGCGGCGAACGAGTCGGCAGTATTTTCTGCACCCCCGGCGACGAGGAAGGCACCGCGAAACTCCGGCTGCTCCTGCTGGAACCGGCCGCGCGCGGACACGGCGTCGGCAAACGGCTGGTGCGCGAATGCGTCGAATTCGCCGCCGCGCAGGGGTATCGGGCGATGGAGCTGTGGACGCTGTCGCTGCTCGCCGCCGCTCGCGGGATCTACCGCGGTGCCGGATTCGAACTCGTCGGCGAAGAGGAAACGGACGCGTTCGGCCCCCTCGTGACCGGCGAAACCTGGCGGCGGGAGTTATAGATGTTCGTTCTGTACTGCCCGGTGTGCGACCGCCGGACGCTGCTGGGCGTCGACGAGGTCGATTGGGTCGAGAATCTGACACGCGGCGTGATCTCGGTGTCCGGCCACTGCCCGCTCGGCCACGCCGCCGTCATCCTGACCGGCGACGCGTTCACCCCGCACGCGGACCCGAGGTATTTCGGGCCCGCGCCGCGAATGTGGACGAAACCGGTGCACCGCCTGCGCGGCTGGCTGCGCACCCGGTTCGAAATGAGCCGTGACCTGCCCGGCCCGTTCTATCGTTTCTGACGCCCCATCAAGTAAAACTCGGGATTCGGCTTGAGCGCGGTCAAGTGCGCGAGCCGGTTGGACATCGCGAACAACGCCGTGATCGCGCCGACGTCCCAAATCTCGTCCTCGGTCAGCCCCGCCTCGCGCGCCATCGCGAGATCGCCCTCGCCGAACAACGCGGAATCACGGGACAACGCCAACGCGAGATCGACAATCGCCCGGCCGCGCTCGTCGAGTTCGACCTGCCACGGGTTGGTCGCGACCTGGTCGGACAACTCGGGATCCTTCGCCCGGATCCGCAGGATGGCCCCGTGCGCGACGATGCAGTAGGTGCAGTGGTTCGCGCCGGAGGTGGCTACGACGACCAGTTCGCGTTCGGCTTTGGTGAGTCCGCCTTCGCGCTCCATGAGGGCGTCGTGGTAGTCGAGAAAGGCCCTCAGCTCGGCGGGCCGGTGACCCAGCGCGCGGAAAATGTTCGGCGTGAAGCCGGATTTCTCCGCGATGGCACCGATGCGCTCGCGGAGATCGTCGGGAAGGTCTTCGAGTTCCGTCACGGGGAACCGGCTCACGGGGTTGGTCATGCCGCCCACGCTAACCCGCGAGGGTTGCGTACGGGGAGAGGCGAGACGCGCCTGGGTCCGCGAGGGGAACCCTGCCCGTTCCCGGCACCCGCGCCCGCCCTGACCCGAACCGACTGACCCCCGGATGGGGCTCGTTCACCCGGAAGGGGTTTGCTTACCCGGTGAACTGGACCGCGTACGTGGACGGTTACTGCGAGCGCACCGCGCCCGGCCTTTGGGGCGAGCCGCTCAACGACTTGGCCAACCTGGCGTTTCTCGTCGCCGCCGGGATGGTCTGGTGGTATGCCAACGGGCAGCGCACCGGGCGGGTCCTCGCCGTCCTGATCGGGTTGGTCTTCGTTGCCAGCAGCGTGTTTCACCTGGTCGCCACCCGGTGGGCCGCGGTCGCCGACTCCGCCGCGATCTTGTTCTTCGTGTTGTTCTACGCCGCGCTCTTTCCCCGGGTCTTCTTCCAGGCCAAAGCCAAGTGGGCCTGGCTCGGCGCACCGGCGTTCCTGGCGCTCACTGTCGCCTCAAGCGCATTCGGCGGCGGGCTGTACCTCCCAGCGCTCGTCGGGCTCGCGGGGTTCGCCGTCGCGCTGGGGGTCAAGCGCGACTCGTACTGGCTGGACTTCGCCATGGCTGCCGCGGTGTTCGCGTTGTCCTTGGCGCTTCGGAGCATTGACGACGTGGTCTGCGGAGATTTCCCGGCAGGCACGCATTTCCTGTGGCACGTGCTCAACTCGGTCGTGCTGTACCTCGTCGCGAAGGCGATGATCGGCAAAATGCGAGAGGCCCCCTCGCCGGACGACGGCGAGGGGGCCTCTGTCTAAAAAGGACTCAGTGGGCGCCGATGGGGCGCAGGTCCTTGTCGTGTTCGTCGGCGTGGTAGTCCTCGGGCGCGGTTTCGTCGTTGCCCGGGCTCCACTTCAGGGCCCGTGCGAGCACCGAAACCACCGCGGCTACCACGATGTTCGCGACCAGGGCCACGAAACCGGGGTAGATCTGCACCACCGCGAGACCGGTGCCGCTGAACGGGTGCCAGCCGAAGATCGACAGGTTGCCCATCGCCAGCGCGGAGCCGCCGAAGTGGAGTTTTCCGTTGGCCGGGTTGGGGATGCCGTACAGCATGATCAATCCCCAGCCCATGCCGACGATCCAGCCGGCGATCAGGCCCGCCTTGTGGAACCAGCGCGTGTACAGGGCGATGGCGACCGCGGGCAGGGTCTGCAGGATCAGCACGCCGCCGATGAGCTGCAGGTCAATGGAGAACTGCGGGTCGATCAGGATGATCACCAGCACCGCACCCAGCTTGACCACCAGCGACGCCAGTTTGGCCTGCTTCGCCTCCTGCTTCGGCGTCGCGTCCTTGCGGATGTACTCCTTGTAGATGTTGCGCGTCCACAGGTTCGCCGCGGCGATCGACATAATCGCGGCGGGCACCAGCGCGCCGATGCCGATCGCGGCGAAGGCGATGCCCGCGAACCAGTTCGCGAACTGCGAGTCGAACAGCAGCGGGACGATCGTGTTGCCGTCCGGCTTTCCGGTGGCCGCGTTCGTCAGCGGCTTGACGCCCGCCGAGATCGCGACGTAGCCGAGCAGCGCCAGCAGGCCCAGCACGAACGAGTAAGCCGGCAGCGCCACCATGTTCCGCTTGATCACGTTGCGGCCGCGCGAGGCGAGCACGCTCGTGAGCGAGTGCGGGTACAGGAACAGCGCCAGCGCCGAACCGAGCGCCAGCGTCGCGTACTGCAGCTGGTTGCTCGAGGTCAGCAGGATCGAGCCGGACGGCTTGCCCGTCTTCGGGTTCGGTTTGGCCAGCGTTTCCTTCGCGGTGGTGAAAATGTGGTCCCAGCCGCCGAGTTTCGAGGGCAGGTAGATGATCGCCACGATGATCACGATGTAGATCAGGATGTCCTTGACGAACGCGATCAGCGCGGGCGCGCGCAGGCCGGACTGATACGTGTAAAGCGCCAGGATCACGAACGCGATCAGCAGCGGCAGGTGCCCGACGATGCCGGAACCGTTGATGCCCATCGTGCGCAGCACGGCTTCGAGGCCGACCAGCTGCAACGCGATGTACGGCATGGTCGCGACGATGCCGGTGATCGCGATCAGCAACGCCAGCGTCGGCGAACCGAAGCGGCCGCGGACGAAGTCGGCTGGGGTCACATAGCCGCGCGAACGGCTGACGGACCACATGCGCAGCGCGGGCAGCAGCACGATCGGGTAGACGACGATCGTGTAAGGCAGCGCGTACAGGCCGAGGGCGCCGGCGCTGAACACGAGCGCGGGCACGGCGACGAAGGTGTAGGCCGTGTAGAGGTCACCGCCGAGCAGGAACCAGGTGATCCACGAACCGAACTTGCGGCCGCCGAGGCCCCATTCGTCGAGGTGGTCGAGGCTGCCGCCGGCTTTCCAGCGCGAGGCGACGAAGCCGAGCACGGTGACGACGACGAACAGGAACGCGAAGACGATCAGTTCGACCCACTGAATGTTGTTCATCGGGCGTCCCCCTCGTCCAAGTCGTCAACGCTCAGCTCGTCCTGGCCCTGGTTGCGCGGCTTGTCCTTGGTCGCCAGGTAGACGATGCCGGTGCACAGCACGCCCAGCACGACGAACGCCAGCTGGAACCAATAGAAGAACGGAAGGCCGAACAGCCGCGGCCCGTCGAAGTTGAACAGCGGCGTGACCAGGATCAGCAACGGGATCAGCAACAGCAGGTTCCAGGCACTGAACTGGAACCCGCGCACCCGACCGCCCGGTTTGGCAGTGGACATCGAACCTCACCTAACACTCACGTGACACGCGACCGCCTGACCCTAGACCGCGCTCATCCCGCCGTCATACGACTTCGATATCGATTCGATCAGCACTGCGACCACGGTCCAGGGTGTGGACAACCTCGGGGACAACCCGCTCCCGCACCGCCTCGGCGAGCCGTTCGCTACCCCTATCGGCGGGACCGGGCCGCCTCGAATGCCCCAAGAGCTTGTGCCGGACGGCGGTTGTCCACGGGGTTCGACAGCTTGTGCACAGAGTTATCCACAGGCAGTGGACAACTCTGTGGCTAAACTGGTCGGCATGGTCCGCGTGCCCCTCACCGACGAAGAACGCTCCCGCGGCGAGCGGCTCGGCCTGGTGCTGCGCGCCGCCCGGGCCAGCCGCAGCATGGTCGACGTGGCCGCGGAAGCGGGCATTTCGGTCGAAACCCTGCGCAAAATCGAGACCGGCCGGATTCCGACGCCCGCGTTCTTCACCGTCGCGGCGATCGCCGACGCGGTGGACATGCCGCTGGACCGGCTGCGCGTCGCGTGCGACGGCGATCCGGCGGCGTTTTCGCAGGCCAGTTGAGGTCTCACGGCTTCCCGGGTTGATCGGGCAGCTGGTCGGGGCGGATCAGGCAGAGCTGGTGAGTCCGGCCGCCGCGGGCAGGATCGG
The DNA here is from genome assembly GCF_040610415.1 of Amycolatopsis sp. NPDC004079. NCBI lineage: Bacteria > Bacillati > Actinomycetota > Actinomycetes > Pseudonocardiales > Pseudonocardiaceae > Amycolatopsis > Amycolatopsis sp. NPDC004079. The sequence continues at coordinate 50,258 of NZ_JBEXMH010000003.1, forward strand.
CGAGCTGATCGGGCAAGCGCCCTGTGGACAACTGTGGACAGCTCAAGACTCGACGCGAAGCACGACCGCGATCCGGACGAACGCGGCCACCCTGGCAAGCGGCAACTGTGGACAACTCAAGCCGCGGCGCGAAGCGTGACCGCGGCCCGGACGAACGCGGCCACCTTCGGGGAGCGGCTGGTGGACGGCCAGGCCAGCATCGTCGTTACCGCCGGGGCGTCGAAGACCGGAACCGCGACGTGCTCCGGCCACTGCCAGGCCCGGCTCGACGCCGGGATCACCAACAGCGTCCGGCCGAGTGCGACGAGCTGAGCGAGCTTCGACTGAGTGCGCACCTCCGGTCCTGGACCATCCGGGTAGCTGCCGTCTAGGCGGGGCCAGCGGGCGATCGGCAGGTCCGGCACGTCGCTGACTTCGGCCAGTGTCAGCGCTTCCCGGGCGGCAAGCGGATGGGCCGCCGGGAGGATCGCGACTTGGCCCTCGACCTGCAGTTCCTCGGTGTCGAATCCGGCGAGGTCGTCGTAGGGGTGGTGCATGATCGCGACGTCCGCGGAACCGTCGCGGAGCAATCCGGCCTGCTCGCCGACTTCGCACAGCAGGATCTCGACGGGCGGCGCGGCCGGGGCGTTCAGCAGCCGTTGCAGGAGTGCGTGCGACGCGCCGGCTTTGGTCACCAGGACCAGCTGCGAGTCCCCGGCTCGGCGCGTGCGGCGGGCGGCGGCCGCGACTGCGGCGAGGGCCAGGCGGGATTCGCGAAGCAGCACCCGACCGGCCTCGGTCAGCGCGACGCCGCGGCGGTTTCGGTCCAGGAGCTGCACGCCAAGCCGCCGTTCCAGCTGGGCGATCGCGCGGGACAGCGGCGGCTGGGCGATCCCGAGCCGTTCGGCGGCGCGGCCGAAATGCAGGGTTTCCGCGACCGCGGTGAAGTAGCGAAGCTCGCGGGTCTCGAGGTCGTCCACAAATGCCAGCGTAATACCCGGTGGGTATCACAGCGGACCGTATTGATCTTGGCCGAAACACGAGGTCCGAGACGACCATGGGCGGAGTGAACGACACGAAGACCGCGCTGGTCACCGGCGCGAACAAGGGAATCGGCCTCGCCATCGCGCACGGCCTCGGCTCGATCGGTTTCACCATTGCCGTGGGCGCACGCGACGAAACCAACCGAGAGAAGGCCGTCGACGAACTGCGCGCAGCGGGCATCGAAGCGTTCAGCGTCGCGCTCGACGTCACCTCCGAAGACAGCGTCGCCGCCGCGGCCGAGACCCTCGAACGGCTCGACGTCCTGGTCAACAACGCTGGCATCGGCGGCCAGACCGACGGCGGCGCCCAGGACCCCACGACGCTCGACCTCGACGCCGTCCGCACCGTCCTCGACACCAACGTCTTCGGCGTCGTCCGGGTCACGAACGCGATGCTGCCGCTGCTGCGCCGCGCCAATTCGCCGCGCATCGTCAACATGTCCAGCAACATGGGCTCGTTGAAGCTGCGGACCGGCCCGATTCTCGCCGCCTACGCCCCGTCGAAGACGATGCTCAACAGCATCACCGTGCAGTACGCCCGCACGCTTGCCGACACGAACATCATCGTCAACGCCGCCTGTCCCGGTTACGTGGCAACGGATTTCACCGGTTTCGCCGGAACGCGCACGCCCGAGCAGGGCGCGGCGATCGCGGTCAAGCTCGCGACGTTGCCGGACGACGGGCCGCGCGGCGGGTTCTTCGACGACGCCGGGGCCATCCCCTGGTGACGCCTCAGCCGCGCAGGTCGGCGAGCACCCGTTCGCGGTCGTTGAGGTAGCGGCAGTCGCGGACGGGCAGCTCGAAAGAGTTCAGCAGCTTCTCGAAATCCGCGTACTCGTCCGGGTTGAGCTGGATGCCGGTGACCTCGAAGTGCGCGGCCATGGTGTCGGCGAGTTCCTCCCATTCGCCGGACCACTGCAGGTCGCGGTAGTGCTCGAGGTCCTCCGCCGGCATCCGGTCGGCGAGCAGCCGCAGGACGCTGTCGACGAAGTAGCTGATCCGGTTGCCCGACCGGTCGTCGACGGTCGGGTTCGCCGGGTCCCGCGCGGCGTCCGGGTTCCGGACCACGCCGGGCCCCGGCAGCGGGAAGCTGGTGTGCACGAGCCCGTCGCCGTTGACCAGGACGACCACGCGCACGCCGTACCGTTCGCCGACGCAGCGCCAGCGGCCGTTGTACTGCTGCCGCCGCGGTTCGCCCGGGTCGTTGGCGACGTCCTTGACCACCGCGATGATCTGCTCGTCGGTCCATCCGGGCGGGAATTCGCAGGTCGCCCTGCGGCCGATGCCGGAAGCGTGTCCACCGCCCACGTTCGGCTCCTCTCGTCGGCACGGAGCCTAACCCGGGAGCGCCCGTTCAGCCGACTTGTGCCAGCACGAAGACGCCGACCGCCAGCAGGTCCGGACCGCGGAACAGTTGCCGCATAAGGTTTGCCGGCATCGGTCCGGCGGGGGTGTCGACGAAACCCGCGCTGCTGTAGTCGACCGGCTGACGCGTGACGGTGCGCAACACCGAAAGCACCGCCAGGGCGACGGTCACCCACGAGAGGGCGGAAAACGCGGTGCCCAAAGCCAAAAGTGCCACTGAGAGCAGAGCGCACCAAACCAGTCCGACCACCGTGAGCGCGACGCCGTGGGCGATCACCAGCTCCTGCGACGACGAGCCCAGCCACCTTCGGCGACCCGGATTCCGCCACAGCACGCCAAGACCGGCCCCGAACGGAGTAAGCGCGACGTACGCGCCGATCCCGACGAGCACCGGTCCCGGCAGAGTGGGAACAGCAACATGGCCGACGGCTACCGCGAAAGCCACTAACAAAACCGCGCTCGCGTACCGGGCACGGCCGACGATCCCGACCCACGCGAGCCGGAACGCGGTGGGCGGGCGCAGCGACCACGAGCCCGCGGGCGCGGACTCCGGCAGCATCATCATCGGGTCGAGGAACGTCACCGCCATCGCGCGAAGAACCCGCGCGTTCCAGCCGTCCAGCAACACCGCGCGCCCGGCGCCACTGACTGCTTCGCCGCCAAAAGCCAGCAGCAGACCGCATAACGCGAGCGCGGCGCCGACGTACTGCACCGCCGTCGCGTCAAGCCGAGCGGCGGCGATGACCACGGCGGCCACTGCGAGGAGCAGCGGTCCAGCGGCTTCGAAAAGGAACGCGGTGCGACGCGCGGTGGTGAACGCGAGGATCGTGCCACCGGCGACGAGCGCTGCCGCGGCGCGCCACCAGTCGATCGAGCTGCCGCCGACCGCCAGCATCAGCGCGGCGAGATATCCGATCACCACAACGAATCCGGTGAGCACGCTGGCCAGCCGGGTCGCGACGACGCGGCGGCGGTCCACCTCGGCGAAGTCCATCCAGGTCAGCTCGGCCGGTTCGGCCCAGACGAAGCCGCGCCGCAGCAGGCTTCGCCAGCCCACGGCGGCACACAACGCGACCAGGCCGAGCACCGCCGAGTAGTCCACCGCGGACGGTCCAAAGAGGACTTTGTGCCAGGCGTCGGTGCGGAAGAACGCGGTGAACAGGAAGCCGACGCCGAACATCAGCACGAACGTGGGACTGTCGCCGCTGAAGATGCCGCCGAACCGCTTGCGGCCGGGCACGCGCAACCGGGTCACCACAGTTCGAGCACGCTGTCTGCCGTGTCCAGCAACGGTTGATGGTGCGTGGCAACGACAACCGCCGCGCCCGCCGCGGTGGAGCGGCCGATCAGCTCGACCAGCCATTCCTTGCCCGCGGTGTCGAGCGCGCGTTCAGGTTCGTCCAGCAACAGCACTCGATGCGGTCGCGCGGTGACGCCCAACAGCAGCAATCGGCGACGCTGTCCGGCCGAGAAATGTCCGGCGGTGACCCGGGCACGTTCAGCGAGTCCCGCGTCCGCGAGCAGTTCTTCGAAATCGCCGAGATCGTCGCCGAACGAACCGGAGAGGAGCTCCAGGTGCTGCATCGGGGTGAGTTCGGCGAAGAAGTCGGAATCGTCGAAGAGCACGGAAACCTTGCGGCGGAACGAAACGCTGCGCTCGTCCGGTTTCGCGCCGTCGATCAGCACCCGGCCCCGCTGCGGTTGCTGCATGCCATACAGACACCGCATCAACGTGGATTTGCCGACGCCGTTAGGCCCGACAAGCACCGCGCATTCGCCGGGATCGACGGAGAAATCGAGATCTTCCAACAGCCACAGGTCACCGGCCTTCACGCCGAGCCCGCGCGCGTCGACTATCGGCGACACAGCAGGTCCACCACCGGGGCCAGCACTTCGAGGTTGGGTTCGAGGACCGTGAAATAGCTGAAGCCGAACCGAGCGCGGTGCGCGACCAGCTGGTCAGCGATTTGCTCAACGGTGCCCACCAGCGCCGTCGGGACCTCGGCCAATTCTTCGAGCGTGAGCGTGTCGCTAAGGCGGGCGTGGATTTCCCGCAACGCGCCTTCACGGTCATCGGTGATCCGGACGAATTGCGCGAGCAGGTTGAATTCGGCGGCACGGCCAGCCAGCCGCTCGGTGACAAACCGCGTGCGTTCTTCCACCGCGTCCGCCGTCGCCAGCATCGGCGGCGCACCGTCGCGCACCTTTGCCGTGCCGCTGAAGGCAATGGTCGCCGCGTGCTCGGCGGCGAGCGAAAGCAGCCGGTCGCCGCGACCGCCGATCATCAATGGGGGACCGCCGGATTGCGCCGGTTGCGGCGCGTATTCCGGATCCGCGTACAGCCGCTGGAGTTCCTTGATCGCGAGTTCGAGGTGATCGACCCGCGCGCCCGCGCCCGGAAACGGCATTCCCGCCGTTTCGAACTCCTCTTTCACATATCCGGCGCCGAGGCCGAGTTCGAGCCGTCCGGACACGAATTGGTCCGTGCCCGCGACGTCCCGGGCGAGCAGTGCCGGGTTGTAGAACGGCGCGTTGAGCACGAAAGTGTTGAGCCGCACCCGTTCGGTGACCGCACCGGCCAGCACGAGCGCGGGAAACGGCGGCGCGATGCCGAGGTGATCGGCCACGCTCAGCACGTCGTAGCCGAGTTCTTCGACCCGGCGGCACTTCGCGATCCACTCGTCGCGCGAGCCCGGCAGCACCATGTTCACGCCGAACCGGAACGGCCTGTCCCCAGTAGACACCATGCGGCCCACGCTACCGCCCTCCCCAACGCCGTGAAGGGCTCCTTGAGGGAATCAGATTCCCTCAAGGAGCCCTTCACGGACCTTGGCTTGGCAGCTCAGCCGAGGCGCTGGGCCAGCGCGTCGAGCTCGTCGCGCAGCGAGGACGGCACCTCGCCGATCTTCGCGAACCACTCCTCGATGAGCGGCAGCTCCGCGCGCCACTCCTCGTTGCGCACCTCCAGCGCGGCCTGGATGTCCTCGACCGGCTCGGACAGGCCGTCGAGGTGGAGGTCCTCGGCGTTCGGCACGAAGCCGATCGGGGTCTCGACCGCGTTGCCCTTGCCCTCGACGCGCTCGAGCACCCACTTGAGCACGCGCGAGTTCTCGCTGAAGCCCGGCCACAGGAAACGGCCGTCGTCGCCGCGGCGGAACCAGTTGACGTAGAAGATCTTCGGCAGCTTGTTCGCGTCGGCGTTCTTGCCCAGGTTCAGCCAGTGGTTGAAGTAGTCGCCGGCGTGGTAGCCGAGGAACGGCAGCATCGCCATCGGGTCGCGGCGCACGTTGCCGACCGCGCCGACCGCCGCGGCGGTGGTCTCCGACGACATGGTGGCGCCCATGAACACACCGTGCTGCCAGTCGCGGGCCTGGTTCACCAGCGGCACCGTCGTCTTGCGGCGGCCGCCGAACAGGATCGCCGAGATCGGCACGCCCTTGGGGTCGTCCCACTCCGGCGCGAGGATCGGGCACTGCGACATCGGCACGCAGTAGCGCGAGTTCGGGTGGGCGGCCTTCTCCTCGGAGTCGGGCGTCCAGTCCTGGTGCTTCCACGAGGTCGCGTGCGCGGGCTTGTTCTCCATGCCCTCCCACCACACGTCGCCGTCGTCGGTGAGCGCCACGTTCGTGAAGACCGTGTTGCCCTTCTCGATCGTGCGCATGGCGTTCGGGTTCGTGTGGTTGTCGGTGCCCGGCGCGACGCCGAAGAAGCCGAACTCCGGGTTCACCGCGTACAGGCGGCCGTCCTCGCCGAAGCGCATCCACGCGATGTCGTCGCCGAGGGTCTCCGCGCGCCAGCCCGGGATGGTCGGCTGCAGCATGGCGAGGTTGGTCTTGCCGCAGGCGCTCGGGAACGCCGCCGCGACGTAGTGGACCTTGTCCTCGGGCGAGATCAGCTTGAGGATCAGCATGTGCTCGGCGAGCCAGCCCTCGTCCCGGGCGATGACCGAGCCGATGCGCAGCGAGTAGCACTTCTTGCCCAGCAACGAGTTGCCGCCGTAGCCAGAGCCGTAGCTCCAGATCAGCCGCTCCTCCGGGAAGTGCGAGATGTACTTGGTCTCGCTGCACGGCCAGGCGACGTCCTGCTCGCCCGCGGCCAGCGGCTTGCCGACCGAGTGCAGCGCGGGCACGAACTCGCGCTCCGAGCCGTCCGGCGCGATGAACTTGTCCAGCGCGGCCTTGCCGGCGCGGGTCATCACGCGCATCGACGCGACGACGTAGGCGAAGTCGGTGATTTCGATGCCCAGCTTGGGGTTTTCGTCGCCGAGCGGGCCCATGCAGAACGGAATGACGTACATCGTGCGGCCGGTCATGCAGCCGCGGTACAGCTCCGTCATGGTGGCCTTCATCTCGGCCGGGGCCACCCAGTTGTTCGTCGGGCCCGCGTCCTTCTCTTCCTTCGAACAGATGAAGGTGCGGTTCTCGACCCGCGCGACGTCGTCGGGGTCCGAGGTGGCCCAGTAGGAGTTCGGCTTCGCGTCCAGCTTCACGAAGGTGCCGGCGTCGACCAGCTCCTGGTTGATCCGGGCGGCTTCCTCGTCAGACCCGTCGACCCACACCACGCGGTCCGGGGTGGTCAGCTCGGCGACCTCCCGGACCCAGGACAGCACGCCACTGTGCGTCGTCGGCGCTTTGTCCAGTCCGGGGATGGCGACTGCGGTCATCTCTACTCCTGACTTCCGACGACAAAAGAGCCCACACCGCGAACGACAGTGTTCTTGGTGCGGGCTTCGTTGCCGGCGACCGAATGGCTTCGCACACCGGCGGAAGACCGGTGTGCGGGTTTTGGGATTCCCCGACTGTAGCCGGATGGACGGCAGGTAACCGAGAGCTGACCTGTCGGTTCTCTCACAAGAACGATAAGGGAATCGATTCAGTTTCACCGGAACGGGCCAGCGGCGAAAATCTTTCCGCGCGGCCCGCGTCGCATTCGTGCCGGATGCCGGAGCTGGGCTGATCAGTCCTGATCTTCGCCCGGACGCCGCCGGACCCCGCCGGGCGCCGGTTCGCCGGACGCGGGCGGACGGCGTGGGGCCTTGGCGTCCCGGAGACGACGAAACGGGCCCGGCGCGCGGCCGGACCCGTTCGTGTGACGTCAGTTACCGAAGGCTCAGTTGGGGCTGATCCACTGTCCGGTTCCGCTGTCGATCTTCGCGACGCCGCTGAGCAGCTGCGCGCCCTCGCCGCCCCAGGCCGAATCGCTGCCCGGGTCGACCGCGGCGGCCGAGTCGAGTGCGTGGTTCGCGCCGTCGGTCTCGGTCCACTGGCCCTGGCCGGTGTGCTCGAAGGTGTGGGTGGAACCGTCCGCGCCGACCTGCACCGCGACGTCGGCCTGGCCGTCGCCGTTGGTGTCGGTGAAGGCGATGGTGCCGCCGGACTTGGTCTCGACGACCGCGGTGTCGTTGTGCCCGTCGTGGTCGGTGTCGATGGTGGCGACCCCGGCGTCGACGTTGCCGTCCGGCAGGTCGGCGTGGATGTGCCCGGTGGTCGAGGTGTCCTGCGAGTGCGTGTCGGTGCCGTCCGAGCCGGACTGGCCGTGGCCGGATTCGACCCAGCTGCCGGTCTTCTCGTCGTAAACCGCCTGGTCCACGACGTGCCCGGTCGAGTCGAGCACCGCGTAGTGGTCGGCGACGCCGTCGTGGTCGGTGTCGGCGAACGCCTGCGCGGTGCCGTCGTCGTGCTCGACGACCGCGGTGTCGGCGACCCCGTCGTGGTCAGTGTCGTAGTTGACCTCGGCCTGGTACTCCTGGCCGTCGACGTGGACGGTCAAGGCCTCGTGGCCGGTCGCGTCAGTGCCGCCGCTCTCGTCGACCCACATGGGTTGGTCCCCCTTATTACGCCGGGTCTGCCGCTGGTTTCGCTCGGTATGACTCACGTTAGGCCGGTTCGGTTCCCGTCCACAAGCCGATCACGCACTGGTCAGTCCGGCAGGTCGACCGGAAGACCGCCGCCGGTGCGGCCAGCGCGCCAGGAGCCGGATTCCTCCTGGTTCAGATGCGGCCGGGTGAACGTCGCCGAGTAGGCGTTCCGGGTGTGCTCGACCTCGAAGAACGTGCCGAGGCCGGTGGCCCGGCTTGCCGACGCGCATCGGGACGTTGTCGTTGGCGACGTTCTCGGTGCCGCCTGGCCTGACGGCGAACTTCGACACTGTCGTCAGTCGCGATGACGAAAATCGCGGAACCGAGACAGTGCCCGATGATCAATCCGAGGTGACGGCGCTTCTTCGGCGGTTGCGACCACCCCACTGCGGCGGTTGCGGTCCAGGCGGCGGAGATCCAGGTCCGTACGTCACCCGCTGATCATGCCCGATCGCGGACCGTGCGAATGCGGGAAAGCAGCGTCTCGGCCCGGGTGTGGCTCTCGGTCACGTCCTTCAGGCGTTTCGAGACGATCGCGATCTTCTTCGCCCGCTCCTGCGCGCTCATCTTGATCGTCTGGTCCACCTCCTTCAGCTCCGCCTCGATCGCGTCGATGCGTCGGCTGAGTGCCTCGTCCAGGGCGAGCGACAGCTGCTGTTCGGCCTCGATGAGTTGTTCGGCGATCAGCTGGTCGAGCGTCGAGCGGGCGTCGGCGATGGCTTCGACCAGCCATTGCTTCAGATGCTGCTTGTCCGAGGCGTGTTTGCGAGTGCGCGCCATCCACCAGCCCGCGCCGAGGCCGATCACGATCGTCGCGGGGAGCACTACCGGGTTGAGGATCGCGACTCCCGCCAGCGGCAGGGCGGCGATCTTTCCCGCGCCGACGCCGCCGGAAATGCCCATGAACACCAGCAGTTTGTCTTCGGCCGTCGGCGGCTTCTTGTCCGGCGGGCGCAGTACGACCGGCGGGCCGCCAGCGCGGGCGAACTGGGCGCGGATCACGTCGAGTTCCTCAGCCGAGAACAGCTCCGACAGGGCGGTGTTCGTGACCTGGTTCAGGCGTTGCGACAGCTGCATCGACACTCGCTGCGACGCGGTCTGCAGCGCGATGTCCACTTCCTGCGGCAGCGCGGCCAGTTCGTCTCGCTTCGCCCCGTCGATGCGTTGGCGGAAATGCGCCTGTGCCTCGCGCATTTCCCGGCTGCTCTCGTGGCCGACCTCGACCCGCGTGCGCTGGATTTCGCCGCGCAACCGCAACTGCCAGCCGCGGGTGGAAGTGCGGCGCTGGGACTGAAGATCGTCGCGGCGGGCGCGGAGTTGTTCGGCTTCCGCTTCGCCTGCCGACAGGGCACGGCTTTCGGCCTGCAGCTTCGCTTTGATCCCGGCCAGCGCGCTCGAAAGCGAGCGGAGTGTGTTGGCTTCCTTCAACATCATCGACCGGCCGACCAGCAGTTCCTGCAGCGCTACCTGCACCGCCGCGATGCCGGACTTCTCCCGCAGCATGGCGGCGACCTGCTCGTTCGGTGCCTTCGCGGCCGTCTCGAACACGCGCGCCGACACCGGATGAAAGACCGCGTCGGCGAACCGCGGCGCGTGTTCGGCGAGCAGTTGCCGGTCGGCTTCCAGGATCTCGCGCCAGCCGCGGAACGCGTCGGTTTTGGCCAGCACGAAGACAACCGTCTCGACGCGGTCCGCGACCTCGCGCAAAAACTGCAGCTCAGTGGAGGTGAACGGGGCCGACGCGTCGACCACGAACACCAGCGCGGTCGCGCCCGCGGCGGCCTCCTTGGCCAGCTCGCCGTGCAGCGAATCGAGCCCGCCGACGCCCGGGGTGTCGACCAGGGTCAGCCGTTCCAGCAGCGGGACCGGGCCGGAGACCTCGACGTAGCGCGGCGGCAGCTGTCCCGGCGGCAGCTCGTGCGCGGCGGACACCCAGTCGACCAGCTGCGTCAGGTCGAACGGCACCGAAGCCAGCTGACCGGGGTAGCAGGCCTGCGCGCCCCACTGCTGCGCGTGCTCGAAAACGAGGTAGGTCGCGGTGGCCACGTCAGCGTCCACAGGGGACAGTCCCGGGGTCGCGAGCAGGGCGTTGACCAGCGAACTCTTCCCGCGGTTCGTCTCGCCGACGACCACCACGGACGGTTTCTCGGAGCGGGCCTTGCGCTGGTCCTCGACCCACTTGGCAGCCTGTGGATCAGCCTCGCGGACGACGCCGAGCAGCTGTTCGCGAGCGGCCTGGACTTGAGCGGGAAGCGTCGGTGCGGTCACTGCGCCCGCTTCGCGTAGACGGTGACGATCGGCGCGCGCAACAGCCGTTCCTGGTCGGCGAACCCGACGACCTCGGTCTCCGCGACGACGCCTTCCAGCTCCGGATCGTCGGTGGGCACGGCACCGCCCGCCTCGTGGCGCGCCGGGTCGAACCGTTCGCCTTCGGCGCGCAACGCGGTGACGCCGATGTCGGCGAGCCCGTGTTCGAGCCGTTCCACGACACCGCTGCTGCGGGCGCGGTCCAGCGCGTACAGGCAGAGTTGGATGAGCGCCTGCCGGTCGGAAAGCGCGCGTTCGAGGTCACCCGGGGCAGCTACGAGGTCCACATCGGGATCCGACGCATCCGCCGCGGCGTCGGTTCCGTCCGCTTCGGCGATGATCCGTGCGAGGGCGTCCGCGCTGATCTCGCCGGTCGGCGCTTCGGCCGCGTCGGCTGCTTCCTCGTGGCCGAACCACGCCATCAAGACCCTCCACTGGCCGTCCCGGTGATTCCACCAGTTTGCGGCGCCTCGGCGCGCGGCGGGGGCGGATCACTCAGAAGGGCCGAGAATCCGCGTCAGCAACTGCCGCAGCACCGCCTGCTCGTGCTCGACGTCCAGGTCGGGATCGAGGCTCGCGCGGGACAACAAGGCGTCGACGAGCGCAACGATCCAGTTTCCCGCGTCGGCCGAGGACAGCATGGGGGAGAAGCGGCCGGTGTGGATGCCGCGTTCGACCAAACCCGCGAGGCCGACGCGCATGAGATCGTCGTTGCTGCGGATCAGCTCGTTGAACTCCGGATCGCGCGCGGCCTGTGCGGCTGCTTCAAGGATCAGCCGCACGACGCCGGGCAGGACGATCGCCGACGTCATCCGCGCGACCACGGCGAGCACGCCTTCCCACGGGTCGGCCATTTCCACCGCAGTGGCGAGCAATTCCTCGTTCTCGGCGGTGTCCGCCTCGAAGATGCCGACGAAGACCGCGCGCTTGCTGGGGAAGTAGTGGAACAGGCTGCCGGAGCTGATCCCGGCGGCGCGGCAGATGTCCGCGGTGGAGGTCTTTTCGAAGCCGTCGCGGGCGAAACACCCGGCTGCCGCGTCGAGAATCGCGCGCCGTTTCGCCGCGTGCTTGTCGGGATCGACCGTCCTCACCACTGGGACATCATCGCTCAGGCGGCGGTTCGTCGAGCCACGGGCGGCCGTGCGCGGTAAACGCTTCGGCCAGTTGCCGCCGGGAGAGGTCCGTCTTCTCCTTGGCCACTTCCCGATCGTTCTCGCCGAGCAGCACGAGCTTGCCGTCGTCGAAGAACACCGCGGTGAGAGGAGTGTCGATGCGCCGGCGCCGTTCGCGTCGTTCGAGCGTGACGCGGGTTGCGGAAACCGTGACGATCAGCCGGTCCCACGCCCAAAACCAGGCGAACGCCACCCCGAGCAGCACGCCGACGGCGACGGCGCCGATCAGCCGCCACGGCTGCGGGATCTGGTGCAGCAGCCGGAACGGGCCCTGCACCGGGAACCACGGCAGCGACGCGATCCAGTCGGCGAGCGCCTGGACGCCCCAGCCGAGCAGCGCTCCGCCGACCGGGCAGGCCAGCCATGACCCGCGGCGCACCCACGCCGGTTCGTCGACCACTGTCTCCATGGTGCCCAATATTAGACCGCGCGCTCGGTTTATGAATATCCGGCCTGGTCGAACGCCCCAATGTGGCATTGGGTGCATGGGACGCACCCAACGCCACATTGGGTGCGTCTAACGCACCCAACGCCACATTGGGGGCACCGCGGGTTCAGGCGAGTTCGCGGATCAGCGAGCGCATGGCCTGGTCGAGCGCGGGGACGTCGGCCGCCAGCTGGGACGAGACCAGCAGCTGGTGCTCGGCAGTCCGCAGCCACACCCGGCCCGCGACCGGGATCTCCAGTACCGACAGCCGGAACGGCCGGGCGCGGCGGCCCAGTTCGACCTCGGTTTCGCGGACCAAACGGCCCAGGCGTTCGCCAGCGAGGATTTGGCGGCGGTGGAAGCCGGACGAGACCGGGCGGCGGGCCGCGGCGAAGTGCTCAGCGGCGGCCGGGGCGAAGTGCTGTGCCGCGAGGTCGATCGCCGAACCGTCGCCGGGAGCAGGGCTTTTCCGGCGGGTGCGCGCCGAACCGCGGTCGCGCAGGAAGGTCAGCAGGCCGTTCCACCACGGTTCCCACTGCACTTGCACCGCGGCGCGGTCGAGGGCGGGCGGGACGTGCACGGGGACCGCTGGCTCCACCGGCGGGAGCAGCTGACCGTCGGCGATCGAGAGCGCGAGTACGTCCCGGAGGAACAACGCCACGTCGACGTCGTGGTCGCTCCCCCAGTTCACCCGCCACGAGGTGGTGTCCTCCAGCCGCACGACATTCAGCCTACGCGTCGCGGGCGAGTTGTTTACTGTTCGCGAATCTGTTGCCAGATCAGGAAATAGGCGCGGTGCACGACGTGGGCCACGCGGCTTTGCGCCGGAGTCGCGCCGAAAGACGCGAAAGAACGCCACCAGCCAGCGCGTTCCAGCGCGTGCGCCGCCAGTTCCGGCCGCGGGGCGCCGGGAAGGCCGAGCTGTGCGCCGATGTCGGCGTTGCTGCCGACCCGAAGCACCTCTTCCGCCAGGTCTTCCGGCATCTCGACCGCCCCCGACGCGACGAGCGTCAACGCTTCCAGCAACCGCAGCTGATGCGCTTCCGGACGGGCCAGCAGCACCTCGATCGCGTCGTGCACGCGCTGGCGTTCGCCCGGGTCGCCGGACGTGTGCGCCAGTGCGGTCACCGACGCGAGCGCGGCCGCGGCCTTGATCCCGTCCGCGCGTGCGGCGAAGACGATGGACAGACGGCGGCGGACCGCGTCGAGTCCGGAGATGTCGAGAAGCTTGCGGCGCAACGCTCCCGCGGTGATCTCCGGTTCCGCGCGGATCTTCTCGACCGCGCAGCGGATTCCGAAGAGATCGAGCTTCTCCAGCAACCGCAACCGAATCCCGGTCGGGATGTCGCACTCCCAGCTGGTGAAGATGTCGGCCGCGATGAGCATCGTTTCGAGGATGTCGTCGTCGAGCGCGGCGAGCTGGCCGAGCGCTTCGGCGTCCGCGGAGGTGAACCCGCCGGACTCGGCCGATTCGGCGATCAGGCCGATCACCGGCAGCACGTCCGCGACGCGCGGCTTCAGCGTCGAGGCCTGTTTCTCGGCGAGCAGTTGCGCGGCCTTCCAAACGTCTCCGCCGGAGCCTTCGACAGATTCCGCGACGACCGTGTCCGCCTTGTTCAACACCGCGATCGCGTTGACCGGCCCCGCCTCGCGGCTCGCGGTCGCGGCGGTGAACGCGGCCAGCGCCTGCTGATCGTCCGCGCGCACGCCCTGGGTCACCACGTAGAGCACGGCTTCCGCGCCCGCGACGGCGTTGCGCGAGGTGTCGTCGAGGTCGTCGGAACCCTCGTCCTGCTCGGCCGCGCCCAGCAGCTGCTCGGTCCGCGACACCGACGCCGCGTCGAGCGAGCCGAGACCCGGGGTGTCGATCACCGTCATGTCCTGCAGCACCGCGTTGGTCAGGTACGCCTCGAGGTGCGACACCTCGGAGATGTCGACGCCCAGCTCGGCCGGGATCGATCCGTCGGCGGCGAACGGCAGCACCTGCTTGCGGCCGTCGAGGAACACCACCTCGACCCGGTCGACGGTGCCGTACTGGAACCGCGTGACCAGCCGGGTGCACTCGCCGACGTCGGTGGGCGCGACGAGCCGTCCGATCAGCGCGTTGACCAGCGTCGACTTGCCCGATTTGATCCGCCCGGCGACCGCCACCTGCAGCGGCGCGCCCAGCCGGCGCAGCACCTCGGCGAACCCGGCGGCCGTGCGCGGGGACACCTGGGACCGCAGCCGGTGGCACAGCTCCGCCACCGACGCGGACAGTGGGCCGGCGAGCCGCCCCCGTTCCGCCGCTGCCGTCACCGCCCCGGCCCCCCTTCCGGCTCGTTCGCTCCCCCGTGCGGGAATCGTCGCATGCCGGTCATCCTTCGGTCGCACCGAAGGTGCTACCCGCGACCGACGCGCCCGCCGGCCGCGCGACCTACTGTTGAGTCGTGCGACGGCTCAGCCTCTGGATGCGTGCCCACCCGATGGTGGGCGACTCGCTGCTCGCGCTGTTCCTCGCCGCGTTCGACATCCTGGTGTTCGCCACCGGCGGCATCGACCCCGAACTGCCCGGCCCGGACTGGTTCGTCGCGATCCCGATCGACCTCGCCGTGGTCGCGCCGCTGGTCTTCCGCCGGAAACGGCCGGTGCTCGCCGCGTACATCGTGTACGTGATTTCGTACGCGCACAGCGCGCTGGACCTCGGGGTTTCCGGCCTGGCCGCGCTCGCGATCAGCCTCTACTCGGTCCAGGTCTACGTCGGACGCAAGCAAGGACTGCTCTACGGCGGCGCGTTCGTGGTGGCCATGGTCGTCACCGCGATCGTCAAACCCGAGCCGTCGATGGCGGCCCAGTTGGTGTTCAGCGCCGTCACTATCGCCTTCTGCTGGCTGCTCGGCGAGTTCATGTACGCCCGCCGCGCCTACCAGCGCGAACTGGAGGCCCGGCTGCATCTGCTGGAGACCGAACGCGACCAGGCCGCGCGCATCGCGGTGGCCGAGGAGCGCGGCCGGATCGCCAGGGAACTGCACGACGTGGTGGCACATTCGGTGAGCGTGATGGTCGTGCAGGCCGACGGCGCGGCGCTCGCCCTGAAGTCCAATCCGGAGCTGGCCGGACGCGCGCTGGGGACGATCTCCGAAACCGGCCGCGGCGCGCTCGGCGAACTGCGCCGGCTGCTCGACGTGCTGCGCAACGACCACGGCGACGGCGAACCACGGGTGCCGCAGCCGGACGCGACCGCGCTGGGCGACCTCGCCGAGCGGATGCGCGCTGCGGGCGTCCCGGTGGACCTCGTCGTCGGCGACGGACTCGACGAACTGCCCGCCGGGGTGTCGCTCGGGATCTACCGGATCGTCCAGGAATCGCTCACCAACACGCTCAAGCACGCCGGTGCCGGAGCCAGCGCCGCGGTGCGGGTGCAACGGACCGGCGACCAGGTCGAGGTTCTCGTGCGCGACGACGGCGCGGGACGGGCTCGGCGGCTGGAACAGGTCGGCGCGGGCGGAACTCCCGCGGCCGGGTCGACGGGGGCGGCGGCCCGGCAACCGGCGCCGCGGCTGTCGGTAGCGGGCGGGAACGGGCTGATCGGGATGCGGGAGCGGGCGAACGTGTACGGCGGAACACTGGAGGTGGGCCCCGCCGCCGGCGGTGGCTGGCAGGTGCGAGCGGTGCTGCCGGTTAGGTTGAACTCGTGATCCGAGTGGTGGTCGTCGACGACCAGGAACTGATGCGCGTCGGGTTCCGGATGGTGCTGGGCGCGCAGGCCGACATCGACGTGGTCGGGGAGGCGGGCGACGGCGCGCAAGCCGTGCGGATGGCCGCGGAACTGCGGCCCGACGTCGTGCTGATGGACGTGCGGATGCCGGTGCTCGACGGCGTCGAGGCGACGAAACAGATCGTCGCGGCGGGCACCGCGCGGGTGCTCGTGATGACCACCTTCGACCTCGACGAGTACGTCTACGCCGCGCTGCAGGGCGGCGCGTCCGGCTTCCTGCTCAAGGACACCCAGCCGGACTACCTGGTGTCCGCGCTGCGTTCGGTCGCCGACGGCGACGCGGTGATGTCGCCCTCGGTCACGCGCCGGCTGCTCGACCGGTTCGTCGGCTCCGGCGGCGCGGAAATGCGCGACCCGGCCGAACTCGACGTGCTGACCGACCGCGAACGCGAAGTGCTCGTGCTGATCGCGAAAGGCATGTCGAACATCGAAATCGCCGAGACGTTGTTCCTTTCCGAGGCTACGGTGAAAACACACGTGGGGCGGATCCTGTCCAAGCTCGACCTGCGCGACCGGGTACAGGCGGTCGTCCTCGCGTACGAGACCGGGCTCGCCCGGCCGGGGATCGGCTGAAGCGTCCGATTCGGACACTGTCCACACCGGACCCCGCTGCGGATTTCGTAGCGGGGTCCTCGCGTATGAGGCAAAGTTCAGGGTCGGCTCAGGGGCATCCCCCATCGCGCTCAACCCTGCGACACGATTGAGTACTACTCAGGTCGGGTAGCCGGTTCGGTCCACGGGATGACGCGAAAACGGCCGAGCTGAGACAGGATGAATTCCGTCAGCACCGCCGTAGAGGGAGCAGGGGATGATCGAGGCAACAGGTCTCACCAAGCGTTACGGGAACACGCTCGCGGTGAACAACCTGTCGTTCAGCGTGGCAGCGGGGAAAGTCACCGGATTCCTCGGCCCGAACGGCGCAGGCAAGTCCACGACCATGCGCATGATCCTCGGCCTGGACAACCCCACCGGGGGCCAGGTCCGGATCGGCGGGAAGCTGTATCACGACCTGAAGGAACCGCTGCGCACGGTCGGCGCGCTGCTCGACGCGAAATGGGTGCACCCCAACCGCTCGGCCCGCGCGCACCTGCAGTGGATGGCCCGGTCCAACCGGATCCCGGCGGCGCGGGTGGACGAGGTGCTCGACACCGTCGGCCTCACCAGCGTCGCGGGCAAGCGGGCGGGCGGGTTCTCGCTCGGCATGTCGCAGCGGCTGGGGATCGCCGCCGCGCTGCTCGGCGACCCGGAGGTGCTGCTGTTCGACGAGCCGGTGAACGGCCTCGACCCGGAGGGCATCCTCTGGATCCGGAAGTTCATGCAGCGCCTCGCCGCCGAAGGCCGGACCGTGTTCGTGTCGAGCCACCTGCTCTCGGAGATGGCGCTCACCGCGACCGATCTCGTGGTCATCGGCAAGGGCCAGCTGATCTCGCAGTCCACCACTGAGGAGTTCGTGGCGCGGGCCGCGGAGAACACCGTGAAGGTGCGCTCGCCGCAGCTTCCGGCGCTGCGCCAGCAGCTGATCTCCGCCAGCGCGCAGGTGACCGATTCCGGCGAAGCGCTCATTGTGTCCGGAATGGACAGTGCGAAGATCGGCGAGATCGCCGCTTCGGCGAGCCTCGTGCTGCACGAGCTGAGCCCGCAGACCGGCTCGCTCGAGCAGGCCTTCATGCAGATCACCGGCGACTCCGTCGAGTACCACACCGGGCTCGAGGCAGAGGCGCAGCAGGCCGCGGCCATCCGCTGACCACACTCTCGTTGGGAAGAGAAAACTCATGACTTTGCTCGCGGTCGAACGCATCAAGCTCTTCACCACCCGGTCGCCGTGGTGGTGCGCCCTCATCGCACTGGCCCTCACCGTCGGATTCGCCGGCCTCATGGCCTCCGCCCTGCCGAGCGGGGAGGAGATCTCGGTCGCCAACACCCAGGCCGGACACCAGTTCGGCATCGCGGTGATCATGGTGCTGGCGGCGCTTTCGGTGACCACCGAATACCGCTTCGGCACGATCCGCACCACGTTCCAGGCGGTGCCGCACCGGGGTTCGGTGCTCGTCGCCAAGGCCACCGTCGTCGCGCTGCTGTCGCTCGTGATCGGCGAGGTCGCCGCCTTCGGCGCGTGGGCGCTGGGCTACGCGATCCGCCCGTCGGACTCGGTGGCGCTGCACACCTCCGCGGACTGGATCAACGTCGCCGGCGTCGGGGTGGTGTTCGCTTTCGCCGCGGTCATCGCGGTGGCGGTCGGCACGCTGATCCGGCACAGCGCCGGCGCGCTCTCGCTGCTGCTGATCTACGTGCTGGCGGTGGAAAACCTCGTGCAGCTGATCCCGACCGTCGGCGCGAAGATCCACCAGTGGCTGCCGTTCAACGTCGCGGAGCGCTTCCTCGGCGGTTCGGCTTCCTCGCGAGGACCGGGCCTGCCGGACGCGGTCCTGTCGCAGTGGGGCTCGCTGGCCTACTTCGCCGGCGTGGCCGTGGTGCTGCTGGCCATCGCGATCGGCGTCGCGAAGAAGCGCGACGCGTAAAGACCCACAGGGGCGTTCGGACGAGTCAGGCGGGGGCCGGGCCAGCCGAACAAGGGGAAAAAAGGGGAAAAGGGGAACAAGATCCGGGTCGCCTTTCGGGGGGCGGCCCGGATCTTTTCGTTTCGGTAGAGTTCGGGTCCACGAGAAGGGGGACGGCGTGCTCCAAGCGACTGGACTCACCAAGTCCTATGGCGACACCGTCGCGGTGCGGGACCTGACGTTCACCGCGGAAGCCGGTCGCGTCACCGGGTTCCTCGGCCCGAACGGGGCGGGCAAATCCACCACGATGCGGCTGCTGCTCGGGCTCGACGCGCCCACCGCAGGCACCGCGCACATCGAGGGAAAGCCGTACCGGCAGCTGTCCGATCCGCTGCGCACGGTCGGCGCGCTGCTCGACGCGACGTGGCGGCATCCGGGCCGCACCGCCCGCCAGCACCTGCGGTTCCTCGCCGCGACGAACGGGCTGCCGGACCGGCGCGCCGACGAGGTGCTGGATCTCGTCGGGCTGTCGGCGGTGGCTCGCAAGCGGGCGGGCACGTTCTCGCTCGGCATGCTGCAGCGGCTCGGGATCGCGAGCGCGCTGCTCGGCGACCCGCGCGTGCTGTTGTTCGACGAACCGGTGAACGGCCTCGATCCCGAAGGCGTGCACTGGGTGCGCCAGCTGCTGCACGGGCTCGCCGCGGAAGGCCGCACGGTGTTCGTGTCGAGCCACCTGCTGCCGGAGATGGAGCAGACCGCGCAGGATCTCGTGGTGATCGGCCGCGGCCAGCTCATCTATCAGGGCACCATGGCCGATTTCGTGGCCCGCGCCGGTTCGCGCGGGGTCCGGGTGCGCACGCCGCACGCCGACGCGCTGCGGAAAGCGCTCACCGAAGCACGCGCGGTTTTCACCGAGGATTCCGGTGCGTTCCTTGTGTCCGAAATGGACAGTGACGCGATCGGCGAACTCGCCTACGCCGCGCGCGCCACGCTGCACGAGCTGAGCCCGCTGGCCGGTTCGCTCGAACACGCCTACCTCGAATTGACCGGCCAGGCGGCCGAATTCACCAGTGGAGGTGCGCGGTGAATCTGCTGCGGGCGGAACGGATCAAGCTTTTCAGCACTCGCGCGCCGTGGTGGTGCGCGCTGATCGCGGTGGCCGCGCCGATCGCGTTCACCGCGTTGTTCCTCGGGCTTTCCGGGGCGGAAATCACCGCGGACGTGAGCAACACCCAGCTCGCCACGAGCACCGGCCGCACGGTCGCGCTGGTGCTGGCGGTGCTCGCCGCGACTGCGGACTTCAGCTGGGGCACGCTGCGGTTGACTTTCCAAGCGGTGCCGACGCGGACGCCCGCGCTGCTCGCCAAGGGCGCCGTGGTGTTCGCGGCCTGCGCGGTGCTGGGCCTGCTCGCCGGCGTCGGCTCGTGGGGAATGGCGCACCTCGTGCGGCCGGACGCGGACCTCGGCCTGCACTCCGGAGCGGACTGGCGGATCGTGTTCGGCCAGATCCTGACCTTCGCGCTGGCCGGCCTGCTCGGGGTCGGCGTCGGTCTGCTGCTGCGCAGTTCCGCGCTGACGCTGGCGATCGTGCTCGTGTGGACGCAGCTGGTCGAGGGCCTGGTGCTGCTGATTCCCAAGATCGGCAGCGATCTCTACCAGTGGATGCCGTTCTACGCCGCTTCGCAGTTCGCCGGTGGCGATTTCGCCAGGACGACGCTGAAACTGTCACCCCCTTTCGGGCCGTGGGGTTATCTCGCGTATTTCGCGGCGATCAGCGTGGTGTTGTTCGTCGCGGGCGTGGCGACCGCGAATCGGCGGGACGCCTGACCTGCACGTGCACATTCCCGATTGCGCGGCGGGCAATCGGATTAAATTCACGTAAACCGGTGTGGCTTCTCTCACAGGGAGCGGACATACTGTCGGAAAACCACGGATATTCAACGCGGAGCCCCGTCTCAGCTCTCCGGAGGTGAACCGTGACGGTGGACGTTGATCAGGAATTCGTTTCCCGCGACGCTGCGGTACCGACCCCCCGGCTCGAGCCGATGCTGGACCTCGAATGGTCCCAGGCGATCGAACTGCCCCGGTTCGCGCTGCCCGCGACCCGGCCCGCCGAACTGCGCCAGGCGTGGGTGCACCGCGCCCCCGAGGACGCGGTGCTCGGGCTGTACCGGCGGGTGAGCGGAACCGACGAAACGCTGCCCGCGCCCTGGTGGTTGCGCGCGGTCGCGAGCGGGCGGCTCGAATCGCGCGAACTCGGCTTCCGCATCGAGGATCGGGTGGCGCAGCTGCTCGGCAAGCGGATGGGCTGGGAGTTCGTGCCGTGGGCGGCCGACGGCGAATCCGGGTACTGGGAATTCATGCCGTCCGAACGCGGCAAGTCCGGTCATTCCATCCCGACGACCGTGCTGAACACCGACCGGCACGACGGCTGGATCGACGTGCTGCCCGCGCATTCCGCCCGCGCCCCGGAGCCGGTGGCGGTCGCCGGACTGGCCGGACTGCGCTCCCGGCTCGGGGAGTTCGAAGCGGTCCGCTGACCCGCCCGTATGTTGTCCGGGTGGAAAACGAGGACCAGCCACGGCTGCGCAGCGTGGTCAGCTACGTCAAACGCGGCGGACGGATGACCGTCGGCCAGCAGCGAGCCTGGGAAGAACACTGGCCGCGACTCGGCCGGACGGTGTCGGAGCTGCCTTCCGGGCCGGTCGACTTCACCGCATGGTTCGGCAGGGAAGCGCCGGTCATGCTGGAGATCGGCTCCGGAATGGGCGAGACGACCTCGCAGCTGGCCGCCGCCGCGCCGGAGCTGAACTATGTCGCCGCCGAGGTGTACGACCCCGGGCTCGGGCAGTTGATGCTGCGCGCGGAGAAGCTCGGCGTGACGAACCTGAGGCTGATGCACGGTGACGCGGTGGTCCTGCTGACGTCGCACGTCGAGCCCGGCACGCTGTCCGGCGTGCGGTTGTTCTTCCCGGACCCGTGGCCGAAGAAGCGCCACCACAAGCGGCGGATCGTGCAGCCGGAGTTCGTGGCGTTGATCGCTTCGCGGCTCGCGCCGGGTGGGACGTTCCACATGGCGACGGACTGGGAGCACTACGCGGAGCAGATGCTCGAGGTGTGCTCGGCGGAGCCTGCGCTGCGGAACCGGTATGCGGATGAGCCTGGTGGCTGGGCACCGCGGCCGGAATGGCGGCCGGTGACGAAGTTCGAGCAACGGGCGGACCGGGAGGGGCGGGTTTCGCACGACTTGATCTTCGAGAAGCGCTGATCTTGGGCTTGACCTCGGGCTTGAGCGCCACAGTGGCATTGGGTGCGTGAGATGCACCCAATGTGGCGTTCGGTGCGTTGAGCGCACCCAACGTGGCATTGGGGGCAGGTTGGCCGAGCAGCCAGGGCTGGTGGAGTGAGCCGCGTTGGCGAATGGAGTGGGCCGCGTTGGCGAAGCGAGCGAGATCGGCGAAGCAGACCAGGCTGACGAAGCAGCGAAGCGGGCCACGCTGGGCGAAGGAGCGAAGCAGGCGAGGCGGGCCGCGTCGGCGATGAAGCCGGGGCTGGGTGAAAAGCTGCGCGGCTCGCGAAGCAGCCGGAGCTAGCAAGGCTGGTGTAGTCGGCGAAGCGAGCGGCGCTGACGAAGCAGCGAAGCAACCGAAGCTGGCGTAGTCGGCGAAGCGAGCAGTACTGACGAAGCAGCGAAGCAACCTAAGCAGCCGAAGCTCGCGTAGTCGGGCGAAGCGAGCAGTACTGACCAAGCGAGCGAAGTGACGAAGGGCCGTCACCGGGTTCCCATCCCCGGCAACGGCCCTTCGTTTCCTTCACCCCCGGTGCCGCCCCTCCCCCGACGAGGGGCGGCCGCCAGCTATTCGTCGGCCAGTGGTTCCGCCTGGACCCGCTTCAGTGCGGGCGTGCAGACCGACGCGCCGAGCAGTGCGACCCCGATTCCGAGCACCACCGGTGCGGCGATCCACGGGCTGAACACGACCGACCCCCGTTCCATCGTTGCCATGAACAGTCCGAGGCCAACCACGACGCCGGTCACGCCTGCGCCGATGGTCGCCACCAACGCGGGCAGCGCGGCTTCCATCCGCAACGCCCGGGAAAGCACTCGCACCGGTGTGCCCGCTGCCATGAGGGCGCCGAACGTCCGGCGACGGTCCATGACCGAGCCTGCGGTCGCGACGGCGGCGCTGCAGCCGGCGAGGATGCCTGCCGCGATCAGGCCGATCACGGTGACCCGGCGCAGGTCGCTGAGCTGCACTTGCTGTCCGTAGAGGTGCTGCTCGCGGCTGCCGATTTCCTCCCCGACCGCGTTGGGCACCAGCGCCGTCCGCACGATCTCGCGGTTCGCTTCGGCGGTCGGCACGACCAGGGTGACCTGGCTCGGTTTGACGCCGGCCGGCACCGCGGACGGGTCGATCACGTATTCGCCGAAGCTGTTGTGCTTCTCCGGGTGAAACGTGCCTGTCTTGACCGCGCCGAGCGGGGTGCCGGCGCTGTCCTCGCCGCCGAACCGCGCGACTCGCAGGTTGCTCGTGTCCAGCTGGTACGGCGTGTACAGCCCGACCCCGGGCTTGCAGTCCTGCTCGCTGATCCCGAGCCGGGTCAGCTTCGCGGCGTCGGCGCAGGTCATGACGTATGCGCGCTGCATCGACCGGTAATCCCCTTGGCCCTGCATCACGTAGACGCTGGCCACAGGGACGACGCGTTCGGAAAGTCCGGCCTTCGCGAGCGTCGCGTTGGTCCGCTCGGTCGCCTCGGGGGCCCGGTTCGCGGTGACGTCGACGTATAGCGCCGAGTCCACATACTGACGTCCGCCGCCAGCGAGGGATTCGATCGACGGCAGCAGGGTGAGCGCCATCGATCCGGTGAACACCGCGAGCACGATCCCGGCCGAGGCTCGGTAAGAACCCTTCGGGTCATTGCGCAGCCGGCGTCCGGCCAGCAGCGACGACGGCCGCCGCCAGGCCCGCACGAACGTGCCGCCGACCGCTGAGGTCACCCAAGGTCCGACCACCATCGCCGAACCGACCACCAGCAACAGGCCGAACAGCACCAGGTTGCTGCTGCCGCCGCCCCGCGCGCCGAAAACGGTGTAGAAGAAGAACAATCCGGCCGCGGGCAGCGCGAGCAACCGCCACCAGCGCAACGGTTTCACGGTGTGCCCGCCGCTCGCGAACAGCGGCGTGCGCACCACTCGCCGCAGGCCGAGCACCCCGGCGAGCACGACAAGCACCGGGACCAGCAGCACGGCGAGCACGGTCAGCCCGACCGGCAGCGCGAAGTCCGACGCCAGCCAGGTCCCGCCGTCCCACGGCACGAAGGTGGCCAAGCCGCGCAGCGCCGGGCTCAGCAGCAGGCCGAGCAGTGCGCCGACGCCCGCGGACAACCCGGTTTCGGCGGCGACCATCGCGGTCACCTGGCCGGGAGTCGCACCGGCCAAGCGGATCGCGGCGAGCCGTTGTTCGCGGCGGGCGGCGGTGAGCCGGGCCGACGACGCGACCAGCACCAGGCTCGGCACGAGCAGCACGATGATGCCGACCCAGGACAACACCGTCAGCAGGCCGTCCGGATGTCCCTGTCCCCCGGGGAAGGCCGCGGCCGGGAAAGCGTCCTGGCCCGGCTGGTCCTTGTGCCCGTACGGACGCATCTCCTGCGTGCTGTGCCCGACGAGCGCGACGAGCTGTTCCGGATACCGCAGCGCCTCGTCGCCGAACGCCGCGACGGGCTTGCCGAAGCGGTTCCCCAGCTGGTCGGCCGGGGTGGCGTTGAGCAGCTTCCCGAGCGCGGGCGACACGATCGTCTCGCCGGGGCCGGGCAGCTGCGGGATGCCCGGGGGCAGTCGCAGCGAATCGGTCGGGCCAGTGACCGCGATGTCGACGCGGGCGACCTGCTTGCCGTCGAAGTAGTCCTTGGAGGAGTTGACGAGGAGCGCGTTCTGCTGGCCGGAGTCGTAGCGGCCGCTGCTCTGCCACAGCGCCCGCTGCTCGCGCGCCTGCGTGGCGTACGGCAGCGTCGCCAGCAGCAGGACGAGCCCGGTCGCGACGGCGACGCCGACCGCGGTGAGGATCGCCGAGGTGCGGGTCCGCCGGTCGCCGCGCAGCACCCGGAGGGCGAGCTGGAACGGGTTCATGCCGCGAGCCTCGTCGCGATCAGGCCGTCGCGGATCGCCACGGTGCGCGGCATCGATTCGGCGAGTTCCCGGTCGTGGGTCACCACGAGCACCGCGGCGCCGGACGCCTGCGCTGCGGCCAGCAGCGCGTCCATCGTCTCGCGGCCGGTGCGGGTGTCGAGGGCGCCAGTCGGCTCGTCGGCGAAGATCACCTTCGGCCGGTGAGTGAGCGCGCGGGCGATCGCCACGCGCTGTGCCTCGCCGCCGGAAAGCTCACCGGGACGGCGGGCTTCCTTGCCGGCCAGCCCGAGTTTGCCGAGCCATTCCCGCGCCGCCGCGATAGCTTCGCCACGAGTTCCGCCGGCCAGCAGCGACGGAAGTGCGACATTCTCTTCCGCGGTCAGCTCGGACACGAGCATTCCGGACTGGAAGACGAAACCGAATTCGGTGCGCCGCAGTTCGCTGCGCCGCTTTTCGCCGAACTGGTCGATCCGCTGTCCCTGCAACCAGATCTCGCCGCTGTCGGCACGCAGGATGCCCGCCAGCACGTGCAGCAACGAGGTTTTGCCGGATCCGGACGGGCCGACGATGGCGATCGCTTCCCCCGGCTGGACGTCGATGTCGATTCCGGCCAGCGCGTGCTGCTGCCCGTAGCGCTTCACCAGCCCGCGCCCCGACAACACCGGTCCGGCGCTCCACTGTGGATTCGTCATCCGCCAGCTCTCTCCCTGTATCCGTCATTCGTCTTCGGCTGCGACGGAAAGCAGCTTCGCGGATTCGAGCGGGTGTCCACTTCGGGCAGACGGCCGGTACCCGCGGGCCCGCCATCGGCCGATCGGCCGATGGCGACGAACCACGTGGCCAAGGTGCGCACGGGCGCGAATCATCTACCGTCACGGTGTGCCGCACTCCCCGCCGTCGAAAACGCTTGTCGCGCGGGCGACCGAATTCGCCCGCCGCCTCGACATGTCCGTGCTCGTGTTGCTCGCCGCGCTGGCGTTCGACCTCGCGTTCGTGACCAACGCGGCGCTCGACAACACCGGCCCGCGATTCGTCGACCTGGGCCTGTTCCCCGGCATTTTCGCGATGGCGGCGTGCGCGCTCTTCGCCCGCAAACGCGCGGCGGTCGCGGGGGTACTCGGCGCGCTGACGCTGATGTTCTGCACCTTCGTCATCCGCTACCTGAACATCCCGGCCTACTCCAGCGTGCTGGCGAACCTGAGCATCACCGAGGTCGTGGCCGGCGTCGAGATGGTCTACTTCCTCGCCCGCCGGGCCCGGCCCGGAGTCGCGTTCGCGGTGATCAGCGCGCTGGTGCTGGGCGCGCTCACCGCGGTGTTCGGCCGCGAATACAACAGCCGGATCTACGCCAGCAGCATCGCGCAGTCGTTGCTCTTCGGGTTCCTCTGCCTCTTCGCGGCGGTGGTCACCGGCGTGCTCGGCCGTCCGCGCCGCCAACGGGACCCGGCGACGGTGGAACGCCTGCGAAACATGCACCGGTTCACCGAGCTGGTGCGCGGGCAATGGCCGTTGATCGGCATGCTCAGCATCGGCGTGCTGGTCGAATTCGGCTACACCTACGAAAGCGGCAGCCGCGGGTTCCCGTTGCTGGCCTGCTCGATCGGCGCCGCCGCGGTGACCGCGCTGTCGCCGCGCCGTCCGCGCGACGCGATCCTGGTGGTGGCCGGGATCCTGCTGCTGTCCGCTCTCGCGACGCCGTTCCTGCATCCCAGCCACAGCTACCAGCTGCTGGCAGGCATCCCGCCGACCCAGATCGTGGCCGGCTTCGGCGTGGTCGTGAACGTGGTGCGGGCGGTGCCGCTCGCCCGGGCCTGGCCGCGGATCGTGGTGCTGTCCGGCGTGGTCGGCATCGGCGCGATCCTGAACTTCAGCCAGTACAGCATGGGACGGCTGATCAGCGATCCGCTGTCGCTCGGGATGCTCGCCACCGTCGCGGTCCTGCTGCTCGGCATCGCCATCGCGATCGGCCTCTACCTGCGGTCTCGCGATTCCGAGCGCGCGCAGGTGGTGAAATCGGCGGTCACCGACGCGCAGACGTCCGAGCGGATGGCGCTGGCCAGGGAGCTGCACGACGTCGTCGCGCACCACGTGACCGGGATCGTCGTGCAGGCGCAGGCCGCGCGGATGATGGGGGAGAAGAACCCGGAGCTCGCGCTGGAGGCGATGGGCCGGATCGAGAACGCGGGCGTCGAGGCGCTCGCCGCGATGCGCCGCCTGGTCCGCAGCATGCGCGGCGACGCACAGGCCGGCTCGGGCGAGTTCAACGAGCAGGCCACCACCGACCTGGCCGCCGACCTGCACCGGCTCGTCGAGGCGGGCAACCACGGCGTGCCGACGAAACTGGAGCTCAACCTTCCGCGGGACCTGCCGCACGAGGTCGGCCGGTCGGCGCTGCGGCTGGTCCAGGAGTCGCTCACGAACGTCGGCAAGCACGCCTCGGACGCCACCGAGGCGCTCGCGCTGGCCGAGGTCGTCAACGGCGAACTGCACTTGCGGGTGACCGACAACGGCAGCGGGCAGACTCATCGTCCGGCGGGCGGGTCGGGCGGATACGGTCTGGTCGGCATGCGCGAACGCGTCGCGCTGCTGCACGGCAGGCTTTCGGCAGGCCGCGAGCCGAATGGCGGCTGGCGGGTCGAGGCGTGGCTGCCGCTCGAGGCGAACGGGGAGACAGACGGGTGATCCGGGTACTGATCGCGGACGACCAGGAAATGGTGCGGATGGGCTTCCGCATGATCCTGGACGCCCAGGACGACATCGAGGTGGTCGCGGACGTGCCGGACGGGATCTCCGCGGTCTCGAAGGCGCGCGAACTGCGCCCGGACGTCTGCCTGCTGGACATCCGCATGCCGGGGCTCGACGGGCTGGAGGTCACCCGGCAGCTGGCCGGGCCGGACGTCGCCGACCCGCTGAAGGTCGTCGTGGTCACCACCTTCGACCTCGACGAATACGTGCACACCGCGCTGCGCAACGGCGCGAGCGGCTTCCTGCTCAAGGACGCCGGTCCCGCGCTGCTGATCGAAGCGGTGCGCGCGGCCGAGCGCGGCGACGCGCTGGTGTCGCCGCAGATCACCGTGCGGCTGCTGAAGCATTTCGACGGCGGCACCATCGCCAAGCGCGAGGCCCCAGCGCCGTCGGAACCGCTGACCGCGCGCGAGATGGACGTGGTGAAGGCCGCTGCCCGCGGGCTCACCAATACCGAAATCGGCGCGGAGCTGTTCCTGTCGCTGTCGACGGTCAAGACGCATTTGGCTTCGGTGCAGGGCAAAGTCGGCGCGCGTAACCGAGTGGAAATCGCAGCTTGGGCTTGGCGTAGCGGCGTAGTGGATTAACCGCTACTGGCACGCCCGTACTATCTCGTTATGTCGCGTCGATTCCATGCCCCGGTAGTTCTGCCCGCCGACCCGTCCTGCTCGCTGCTCCGCGACGCCGTCGTGGATGTCGACGACGAGGGCCGGATTTCGTTCGTCGGACCGGCTTCCAGTGCGCCGGAGTTCGCCGGCGAGGAGACCCGGCTGACCGGAATCCTGTTGCCCGGCTTGGTGAACTCGCACGCGCACAGCCCGATGACGCTGCTGCGCGGGATGGGCGGCGACCTGCCGCTGCTGCGCTGGCTGCGCGAGATCATCTGGCCGACCGAGGCGAAGCTGAAACCGACCGACGTGCGCACCGGCATGCTGCTCGGGTCGGTCGAAATGCTCCGGCACGGCGTGACGACCAGCGCGGAAATGTATTTCGAAGGCGAGCAGCTCGTCGACGCGGTGCTCACGACCGGCGGCCGGGTACTCGTCGCGCCGCCGGTGATCGAGCTGCCCGGGCTGGACTGGCGCGCGACGCTGGCGGCGATCGACCGCTGGATCGACGCCGACGGGCTGCGGTTCGGTCCCGGGGAGCGGATCGAGCTGGGTTACGGGCCGCATTCGGCGTACATGCTGAACCCGGACGGGCTGCGCGCGACCGCGGAATCCGCGGCCGCGCGGGGTGCGCTGGTGCAGATTCACGTTGCCGAGGCAGCGGCGGAGGATCTGGAGCAGCGCAAGGAGTTCGGGTCGGTGCCGCAGCTGCTGGATTCGCTCGGCATGTTCAACGGGCGGACGCTCGCCGCGCACTCGATCCACCTGTCGGACGAGGACATCGCGATCTTCGCCGCTCGCGGGGTCGGGATGGCGCACTGCCCCGGCTCGAACGCGAAGCTGGCTTCCGGCATCGCGCGGATCAAGGACTTGCGCGCGGCAGGCGTCGCGATCGGGCTCGGCACCGACGGTCCGGCCTCGAACGACGACATCGACCTGTGGGAAGAGCTGCAGTTGACGGCGATGTTGGCGCGGTTGGCCAACGATGATTCGACCGTGGTGACCGCGAAGGACGTGTTCCTGATGGCCACCCGCGGCGGCGCCGAAGCGCTCGGCCGCCACGACCTCGGCGTGCTGGAGCCGGGCCGCTGGGCCGACCTGGTGCACGTCGACCTCGACGACCCGGCCTTCGCCGCCGGTCTGGACGTGCCGGACGAGCAGTTGCTGGCGAACCTCGTGTGGGCAGCCGGTTCGCGCCGGGTGCGGGACGTGTGGGTCGCCGGGGAGCAGGTTGTCGCCGACGCCGAACCGACGCGGGTCGACCGTCGCGAGATCCAGGCGTCGGTGGCCGACACCGCCGCCCGGCTGCGCGCCTGACGCTGTCCGTGAGGGGAACCCTGAGGGAATCAGAGTCCGTCAGGGTTCCCCTCACGTACCTCAGCGGGGGCGGACCTGGATTTCGGTGAAGTGGGCTTCCGGGGTGGCGGTCACGGCGGTGACCACGGCCGTCGCCACGGAATCCGGGCGCAGGTACTTGTCGGCTTCGTAGTCGCCGCCCTCTTGGGCGCGGGCCTCGCGTTGCATGTCGGTGTCAGTGCGGCCGGGGAAGATCGACGTCACGCGCAGGTCTGGTTCTTCCGCTCGAAGTGAGTCAGTGAAGGCGCGAACCGCGAACTTGCTTGCGGCGTAAGGACCCCAGCCCGGACGAGCGGTGTAACCGGCACCGGAGTTGATCACGACCACGTGGCCGTTCGCGTTGCGGAGTGCGGGGAGCAGCAGGCGGGTCAGTTCGGCGACGGCGACGACGTTGACCTCGAGGTTCGTGCGCCAGACGGAGGCCGGAGAGTCGGCGACGGTGCCGATTTTGCCGACTCCCGCGGAGTGGACCAGCACGTCCAGGCGGTCGATCTTGCTGGCGGCGGCTTCCAACGACGCGGCATCGGTGAGGTCGACCTGCCAGGGCTCGGCACCGGGGAGTTCCTCGGCCACCTTCGCGAGGGCGTCGGTGTCGCGACCGCCCAGGAGGAGGCGGTGCGTCGGGGACAGCTGGTGCGCGATGGCCGCGCCGATGCCCCGGGAGGCACCGGTGATCAGGGCGAGCGGGAGGTCGGTCATACCGGCCACGGTAGGCGTCCGCGGCTGATTCGCCAGTTCGGGGAGTCGTCGATCACTTCGCCGGGGCACAGGAGGCCGCGGCCAGCGGGTCGCGGGCAAAGCGGATTTCCGTCCGGTGCGGTGCGCCGGTGAAATTGTCGATAAACCGACTCCAGGTGAGCGGCTCGCGGGTCGAAGCGAGCACCTCCCGGACGTCGGGGCAGCGCAGCGCCTGGCGGGCGGCGTCGATCTCGGTGGGCTGGAACATCCGGATCTCGCCGTCGGTGGCGTAGTCGCCGTATCCGGCCTCGGCGACCTCCCATGCCCCGACCAGCCATTTCGAGTGCCCGGGGCGGCCGTTCGGGATGGCCGACGAGTGCGCGGCGAGATCGCTCGCCAGGCCGTAGCCGTCGTGGATGCGGACGTCCGGGGACACGACGTTGCTGATCGCGCCCATGCTGTCGGCCGCCATGGTCACGTACGGCCGGGTGGTCGGGAAGCGGAACCACTTCTTCACGTCGCCGTAGCTGTAGACGACCACCGCTGGCTGCTTCGTCCCTTCCACCGCTTCGACCGCACGACGGGTGACGTCCTGGCCTAGGTAATCCGTTGCCAGCACCGGGTGTTCGTGGCCGGTCGCCCACGACCAGTACCCGCGCTCGTCGGTGACGCTCACCGCCTGATGCGCGTTCTCGTACGGCACTCGCAGCCAGCCGCCCGCGACTACCGCCCATGCGGCGACCCCGGCGGCGAGCGCGATTGTCTTCTGGGTCAACGGGATCGCCATCACCGGAAGCAGCAGCACGAACAACGCGGGCAGCAGCATCCGGCCGTGCATGAAATCGCCGCCGACGCGCACGACGTACAGGGCGAGCAAAAGCGCGCCCGCCAACGGAGTCAGCAGCAAGATCCGCGACCGGCGCGTCAGGATCGCGGCGATCACGAGCAGCAGCAACGGAATCCACAGGACGTACGGGCTGATCAGGTCAGTCAGGTACGCGAAGCCGCGCGGCCAGTCGCTGTTGGCCGCTTCCTTGGCGAGCGCGGTGTTCGGCGTGAGGAGACCGTAGTAGCCCATCCGGAATGCCTGATAGGCCAACGGGATCGCGATGCCCGCACCGAGCCAGCCCAGTGCGGCAAGCCACCGCGGGCGGAGCAGCAGGACGAGTGCGATGAAGCCGATCACGCTGAACAGCGCCAGATCCGGACGGACGAGCGGGCCCAGTCCGAGCACGATCGAGGTGGCGATGGGCGTCTTGCCGCGTACCAGCAGCCACCAACTCAGTCCTAGCCACAGGAACACCAGGCCGGTTTCGAGCCCGGAGGTGGCGAAGTCCCGGAACGGCGGGAGCGCGCACACGATCAGCGCGCCGGCGGGGGCGACCGGTCCGGAGTAGAGGCGACGGGCGCCGTCCAGGCCGAAAAACAGGCCGCCGACCGCGCACAGCAGGCCGGTACTCACCGCGACCCATTCCAGCGGCGGGCCGGGGATCGTGCCGACTCCGGCGAGAAGCCAGGTCCACAACGGACTCGTGCTCGCCTCGACGCGCTCGTCGACGTTGAACACCGGCCCGTTCCCGGCGAGGATCTGCCGGACGGTGCGGAGCACGAGCAACCCGTCGTCGCTCATCCACCGGCGCTGCCAGGCCAGCACCGTGTACAGCACGAGGACCGCTCCGGTGGCGGCCCACGTCCAGGTCATCGGCCGGCGGTACCACGGGGTCGGGTCGTCCGGCGGCGCGCCGGCGGCCGCGGTCATGATTGGTCCAGACCTCCCCGAGACGTGGTGTGCAGCCACAGTCTCGCATCCGGCCGGACGTGACGCTCAGTGGTCGCCGCGAATGTCCGTGAAGGACTCCTTGAAGGAATCAGATTCCCTCAAGGAGTCCTTCACAGACCGCTAGCGGGCGGGCGCGGCGGAGGCGGTGGGTGAGGGCGGGACAGTCGGAGCGGGCGGAGCCAGGCCGATGTCCAGGTCCATCCGCTCGCGGTCCTTGCCGCCGAGGGTGAACGGCGAGGTGCAGCCGGTCGCCGGGTCGACAGCCGAGTCCAGGCCCGGTGCGCCCGCGCCGCGCTGGGTCACGGTGAGGCCGTCCGGCAACTGCGAGACGTCGAAGCACACCTGGTAGGTGCCGTCCTTGCGCTGATCGAACAGATAACTGCCGTCGGCGTTCGTGCGCGTGGTGGCGACTGTGCCGCCCGCGCCGTCCTTGAGCGTCACCGGCAGGTCCGGGAAGCCGGGCTCGTCGTCGTCCTGCATGCCGTTGCGGTTCAGGTCTTTCCACGCGCGGTCGCCGATCTTGCCGACCGCCGGCTGCGGCGTGACGGTGACCGTCGCGGTCGCCTTCTGCTCGGCGAGCGGCCCGCCCGGAGCGGTGGCGGTGACCTTCGCGGTGTTGACGTGGCCGTTGTCGTCCTCGGTCAGATTCGGGTGATCGCAGGTGAGTTCGCGTGCCGCGCTGGCGGCGAGATCGAACGCGCCGGGAAGGCCGGCGCACCACGGGTCCTTCACCAGCAACCCGGTGAGCGGCTGGGAACCGGTGTTGGAGACGGAGATGCGGAAGTGCGCGGCATCGCCGGCCGGGATGGCAGCCGACGGGCCCCACGTTCCGTCCGCCGGATTCCGCACCTCCATCTTCACCGTGAACGCGGCGAGACCCACGTGCACGCAATCCCACAGCACCCAGTTGTGGTTGGTGCTGGCGAAGAACGAGACCGCCGCGGTGTCGTCCGGCGCGGTGACCGGCGGCACCTCCTGCTGCGCGAGCTTGCCGTCGGACGCGA
The DNA here is from genome assembly GCF_040610415.1 of Amycolatopsis sp. NPDC004079. Taxonomy (NCBI): domain Bacteria; kingdom Bacillati; phylum Actinomycetota; class Actinomycetes; order Pseudonocardiales; family Pseudonocardiaceae; genus Amycolatopsis; species Amycolatopsis sp. NPDC004079. The sequence goes on from NZ_JBEXMH010000003.1 coordinate 82,961, forward strand.
TGTCGTGCGTGACCGCGAGCGGTTTCTCCACCAGCACCCGGCCGGCGCTGTCGGCGAAGCGCAGCCCGGTGGTCGCGCTCGCGTGCGAACCGAGGCCGGATTGCGCCGTGCCCGTCCACACCGACAGCGAATATTGCCCGCCGGGCACCGCTTTCACCTGCTGGACGGCCGAGCTGACCCGGCCGTCCGGCGTCTGGATCTGGGCGTTGACGTGCCCGTCGACCGCGTGCGCGGTGCTGGTGACCAGCTTCGGCACCCGGTCGGCCGGGGTGCTGCGCGGAATCGGTGCGGCGGGGCTGAACAGGTACCCCCGCGGCGGCCCGCCGGGCGAACCGGCGTCCTCCACGCTCGGATTGGCCGCGATGCCGCCGCAATCCGGGGCCCCCTCGGCGGGAGCCGACCCGGGAGTGACGACGGCGAGCGCGCCGACCAGCATCGCAGTGCCCGCCGCCGCGCCCGCCGTACGTCCGATCGCGACTTTCCTTGCCCGCCTCACGCGGTGAAGCTAGACCCAGGAAGGCCGATCGGCGGTGAGAAACACCCCAAAGTGTTACTTGCGGCCGATCCGGCCGGGCAGTCCGAAGGCCCCCTTCTTCCACACGGACACGATCGCCGGCCGCGGCTGGGAGCTGCCGCCGTCCGGCCAGTGCGAGGTCGGGTTCGCCGAACTCGGCGCGTCCTCGCCCGGATGCTGCACCGCGACGAGCACGAGGTTTTCGGTGACGACCGGACCGCACGTCTCGGCGCCGACCGGCACGGACAGGAACTGCTTCACGTGCCCGCGCTCGGGGCCGGTCACCGGAACCGAGAAGAGGCCGTCGTTCGCGCCGAGGGTGTTGCCGTCGGTCGAGATCCACAGGTTGCCGTGCGGGTCGAAAGCCACGTTGTCCGGGCACGAGATCGGGCTGACCTGGTCCTTCGGGAACCCGCCGAAGTAGGTGTCGGCCGTGGCCGGGTCGCCGCAGACGAGCAGCAATCGCCAGGAGAACCGGGTCGCGGCGCTGTCGCCGCGGTCCTCGTCCCATTCGAGGATGTGCCCGTTTTTGTTGCGGGTGCGCGGGTTCGCCTCGTCCGGGGCCGCCTTGCCCGCGGCGCCGCGGTCGGAGTTGTTGGTGAGCGCGGCGTAGATCCGGCCGTTGACCGGGTTCGGCTCGATGTCCTCCGGACGGTCCATTTTGGTCGCCCCGGCGCGGTCGGCGGCCTGGCGGGTGAACACGTAGACCTCCTCCGCGGTGAATCCGTCCACAAAGGACTTGTCGCCGCTGGCGAGGGGAATCCACTCGCCGGTCCCGTCGAACTCGCCGTCGGCGGGCAGCTTGCCGGAGCCGTCGATCTCGCCGGGGCTGTTGCCGGAGAACTTGGCGACGTAGAGGGTTCCGTCGTCCAGCAGCGCCGAGTTGTGCCGCCGGGCAAGCGCGGAACCGCCCTTCTTGTACTTGCCCTTCGAGACGAACTTGTAGATGTACTCGAACCGCTCGTCGTCGCCGGAGTACACCGCGACCCGGCCGTCCGCGGTGATCTTGACGTTCGCCGCCTCGTGCTTGAACCGGCCGAGCGCGGTGTGCTTCACCGGCGTCGAATGCGGGTCGTTCGGGTCGATTTCCACGACCCAGCCGAACCGGTTGGGCTCGTTGGGTTCCCGGGAGACGTCCCAGCGCTTGTCGAACCGCTCCCACTTGCGCGTGCTCTCGCCCGTGCCGACCGCGTACCGCTTGAGCCGCGCGGCCTCCGCCGGATCGGAAACCTTGTCCGCGTGGGCGAAGTACTGGTGGAAGTTCTCTTCGCCGGACAGCACCGTGCCCCACGGCGTCACACCGCCGGAGCAGTTGTTCTGCGTGCCGCGCACGCGCTTGCCGGACGGGTCGGCTGACGTCTTGAGGTACTTCGAACCGGCCGCCGGACCGCGCACCTCGAAGATCGTGTCGAGGGTGATCCGCCGGTTCAGCGGGCTCGGCACGGTGCGCAGCGCGCCGCCGATGGGGTCGCGAAGCGTCTGCAGCACCGACAATCCGTGTGCCGCCCAGGCGATCTTCACCTGTTCTTCGGTGGGATTGGCCGGGTCGTACTGGTCGGCCGGGAACAGGTGCACCTCGGTGGTGTACTCGTGGTTGACCACCAGCAGATTGCGCAGGCCGAGCGGATCCTGCGGGATCAGGCCGACGAAGTCGTTGTTGTAGCCGAACTGCTTGGCCTGCGCGGCCGCGGTCTGCTTGCGGAAATCGAACTTCGGCGCGCCGGGGACCACCGGGTCGCCCCAGCGGATCACCACGTGCTGGGCGTAGCCGTCGGGGATGCTGACGACGTCGAGTTTGTTCGGCGGCACCGGCGTGAAGTCCGTGCCGGGCACCGCGCGGCCCTTCGCCAGCGGAGCCGGGGCCTGGGCCGGGGTGGCCGCCGCAGCAGTGCCGGACAGCGCGGCGAACCCGCCCGCAGCCGCGGCCATCACCGCACCGGCCTTGAACACGCCTCGCCGCGAAACGCCCTTGGCGATGTCGCCGAAGTACTCGTTGCCGGTCGGGTTCGGGGCCTCGTGCGCGCAGGCGTTGCCGCAGCGGTACTCGCAGGTGATCGGTGACCGTCCGCCGGAATGCGCGGTGAACAAGGGCAGCAGTCGTCCGGGCTCCAGGGACACGGGGCCTCCAGGGTCGCTTCTCGGTGGGAACCCGGCGACCGTATGCGGCGAAAACCCCCTGAAACGGACTAAAAGGTTAACGGCGGATGTATTCGGCGAAAGACGGCGATCGCCCCCGAACAGACAGTCCGGGGGCGATCGCCGAGTGTCGCGGAGCGGCTCAGAACTCCTCGTCGCCGACGAGCGCGGCCTCCTTCGGCACGGTGTGCGGGTCGGCCTTCTTCTCCCGCTGCGACAGCAGGACGGCGGCGATCACGCAGAGCACGGCGGCGACCAGGAACGGACCCTGCTCCCAGCCCATCCACTCGGCGATGTGGCCGACGAGCGTGGCCGCGACCGCGCCGCCGAACCAGCGGCAGAAGTTGTACCCGGCGCTCGCGACCGGCCGCGGCGCGTCGCTGATCGACATCGCGGTACCGGTGAACAGCGTGTTCAGCAGTCCGGAAACCAGACCGGACACGATGATCCCGACGACCACCACCGGCTTGCTCGGGATGGCCAGCACCAGCATCAGCACGGTGTAGCCGGTCACCGCCAGCGCGGCCGCGTGCCGTTCGCCGAAGCGGGCGGCCATCTTCGGCGCGAGCACCACGCCGGCGATCGCGACGCACAGGCCCCAGCCGCAGAAGATCAGGCCGACGGCGATGGCGTTCCAGCCGAGCACGAACGGGGACCAGGCGAGCACCGCGAAGAACGCGGCGGTGTAGAGCGCCGAGGCGATCGACGTCCGCAGCAGACCGGGGTGCTTGAGCGCGCGGATCGGGTCGAGCAGCTTGATCGGTTGGCGTTTCTCGGCCGAGTCGCTCTGCAGGAAGATCGAGCACAGCACCAGCGCGGCGATCATCAGCACGGCGGTGCCGAGGAACGGACCGCGCCACGAGATCGTGCCCAGCAGCGCGCCGAGCAGCGGACCGACGGCGAGCCCAACCCCCAGCGCGGCCTCGTAGAGCAGGATCGCGCCGGATTGGCCACCGGTCGCCGCGCCGACGATCACCGACAGCGCGGTGGCGATGAAGAAGGCGTTGCCAAGCCCCCACACCGCGCGCAGGCCGACGAGCTGTTCGATCGAACCGGCCGCGGCGCACAGCGCGGTCGCGGCGACGATCAGCGTCAGCCCGACCAGCACGGTCCGCTTGGCTCCGAACCGCGCGGACATCGCGCCGGTGAAGAGCATCGCGATCACCTGCACGCCGAGATACGACGTGAACAGCAGCGTGACCTGGGACGGCGAGGCGTTCAGGCCCTTGGCGATGGACAGCAGGATCGGGTCGACGAGGCCGATGCCCATGAACGCGATGACCGCGGCGAACGCGGTGATCCACACCTGTTTGGGCTGGCCCTTGACCGCGTCCAGCAGGCTCGAGTGGTGCTCAGCGCTCATCGCGGATCAGTTCCTCCTTCGGACGTTACGGCGAGTTCCGCGGCGGGGTCGTCACGGTGGAAGTCGGCGATCAGCTTGGTGAGCGCGGGAAGCGCGGCGTCGATGGCGGCGCGCTCGGCCGGGTCGAGACGGTCGAGCCGCGCCCGCAGCTCCGCCTCCCGGCCGGCGATCATCTCGGCGTAGAACCGCTCGCCTTCCGGCGTGGCCTCCACGAGCACGGCGCGCCCGTCCTCCGGGTCGGGACGGCGGGTCACCATGCCGAGCCGCTCGAGCCTGCGGACGACGTCGGTCATCGACGGCATCCGCACGCGTTCGAGGCGGGACAGCCGGCTCATCCGGCTCGGCCCCCGGCCGACCAGCTCCGACAGCACCGACCCCTGGGTCAGGGTCAGCAGCTGCGCGGATTCGCGGCGCACCAGGTAGTAGAGCCGGAACACCACCGGCCGCAGCCGCCGGGCCAGATCGCCCCTCGAGGAAGTCACTTAGCTAGGCTAACAAAAATTAGTTAGGGTAGCGAAGTAATTCGGCTCACAAGGTGGTCCAGGCCAGGACCCCTAGGCTGGTCCGGTGGATGCGGTGATCTTCGACCTCGACGGCGTACTGGTGGACTCCGAGACGACGTGGGACGAGGTGCGCCGCTCCGTAGTAGCCGAGCACGGCGGGACCTGGCGGCCGGAGGCGACGCGCGCGCAACAGGGGATGAGCACGCCGGAATGGGCGCGCTACCTGGTGGAAACCCTGGGCGCGCGGCTCACCCCGGACGAGATCGCCCGGATCGTGATCGACGAGATGGCCGCCCGCTACGCCGACCGCCCGCCGGTGATCGACGGCGCCGACCAGGTCGTCCGCGAGATCTCCCGGCACTGGCCGGTCGCGATCGCCAGCTCGTCGCCGCCGGTGCTGATCCACTCGTTCCTGACCGCGTGCGACCTGACATCGCTGGTCCCGGTGGCGGTGTCGAGCGAGGAAGTGGCCGCGGGCAAGCCGGAACCGGACGTCTACCTGCGCGCGGCGATGCTGCTGAACGTCGAAGCTTCGCGGTGCGCTGCCGTGGAGGACTCGACGAACGGCCTGCTCGCGGCGTTCGCGGCGGACATGACGGTATTCGCGGTGCCGAACCCGCACTTCCCGCCGGACCCGGAGGCGCTGCGCGACGCCACGGTGCTGCCGAATCTGGCCGCACTGCCCGCCGCGCTCAGTGAGTGACACAGCCCACAGCGCCAAATAACCCCAAATCGGTCGCTGCCGGTATCCGCCCGGTCGCACAGTGCCATCCTGAACGCCTGCCAACAAGATCGGCGCAAAGGGGTGGAAATGGCTGCACCGGAACAGGATTGGGACATCGTCAGCAGCGTCGGATTGACCGCGCTCGGGGTCGCGGCGGGCCGGGCGATCGCGACCGGAGCACCGGATCCGCTGATCCAGGATCCGTACGCGGCGGAGTTCGTGCGCGCCGCGAACCCGCCGCGGCCGATGCCGATCGAACCCGTCGACGACCCGCTCTGGATGGCGATGGCCGACTACCTCGCGGTGCGGTCCCGGTTCTTCGACGAGGTGGTCACCGGCACGGACGCGCCGCAGGTGGTGATCCTCGCCGCCGGACTCGACGCCCGCGCCTACCGGCTCGACCTGTCCGGCCGCGACGTCTACGAAGTGGACCAGCCGCGGGTGCTCGCGTTCAAACAGGACGTGCTCGACGGGCTGGGCGCGGCTCCGCGCTGCCGCCGCCACGCGATCGGGGCCGACCTGCGCGAGGACTGGCCGAGCGCGTTGGAAAACGCCGGGTTCGACCGCACCCGGCCGTCGGTGTGGATCGCCGAGGGGCTGCTGCCGTATCTGCCCGCGCGGGCGGAAGAACTGCTGTTCGACCTCGTGCACGCCCGGAGCGCGCCGGGCAGCCGGATCGGGATCGAGCACATTCCCGACCTCGGCGGAACCGAAATCCTCGACACCATCCGGAGTTCGGACGCCGGAGCGCGGCTCGGCCTCGACGTGAACGACGTGCTCTCGACCGAACCGCGCCGGAACCCGGTCGAATGGCTCGCCGGAGCAGGCTGGCGGACGACGGTCGAGCGCGCGGGCGATCTCGCCGTCCGGTACGGAAAACAGCTGGCCGAACCATTCGGCGACATGATGACGAAAACCGAACTGGTGACCGCCGACCTGCGCTAACGCCGTGAAGGACTCCTTGAGGGAATCTGATTCCCTCAAGGAGTCCTTCACGGACGGTCAGACGGGGCTCAGCGCTCCAGTTCGCCGCGGATGAAAGCGTCGACCGAGTCGCGGGCGGTCGAGTCGTCGTACTGCTCCGGCGGCGACTTCATGAAGTAGGACGACGCGGACAGGATCGGGCCGCCGATGCCGCGGTCCTTGGCGATCTTCGCCGCGCGCACCGCGTCGATGATGATGCCCGCCGAGTTGGGGGAGTCCCACACCTCGAGCTTGTACTCGAGGTTCAGCGGCACGTCGCCGAACGCGCGGCCCTCGAGGCGGACGTAGGCCCACTTGCGGTCGTCGAGCCACTGCACGTAGTCCGACGGTCCGATGTGGACATTGCCCTTGCCGAGCTCGCGGTCGACCTGCGAGGTGACCGACTGGGTCTTCGAGATCTTCTTCGACTCGAGCCGCTCCAGCTCCTTCATGTTCAGGAAGTCCATGTTCCCGCCCACGTTGAGCTGCATCGTGCGGTCGAGCTGCACGCCGCGGTCCTCGAACAGCTTCGCCAGCACGCGGTGCGTGATGGTGGCGCCGACCTGGGACTTGATGTCGTCGCCGACGATCGGGACGCCCGCGTCCTCGAACTTCTTCGCCCACTCGGGGTCGGAAGCGATGAACACCGGGAGCGCGTTGACGAACGCGACCTTCGCGTCGATCGCGGCCTGCGCGTAGAACTTGTCGGCCTCTTCGGACCCGACGGGAAGGTAGGAGACGAGCACGTCGACCTGCGCGTCGCGCAGCGCGGCGACCATGTCGACCGGAGTCTCGTCGGACTCCTCGATCGTCTCGCGGTAGAACCGGCCGAGGCCGTCGAAAGTGTGCCCGCGCTGGACAGTGACGCCGAGCGGCGGCACGTCGGCGATCTTGATCGTGTTGTTCTCGCTGGCGGAGATCGCCTCCGAGAGGTCCCGGCCGACCTTCTTCGCGTCGACGTCGAACGCGGCGACGAACTCGATGTCGCGCACGTGGTAGTCGCCGAACTGGACGTGCATCAAACCGGGGACGCGCGCACCGGGATCCGCGTCGCGGTAGTACTGGACGCCCTGGACCAGCGACGAGGCGCAGTTCCCGACGCCCACGATGGCCACCCGAACGCGGCGGTTCTCGCCCATGCCGGTTTCTCCTTCAATCTCATTCACGTGCATCTGCAGGTCTGCCGCCCCGTTGCGGCCGCCGCTCAACTCGGTCCCGGCTGCTCCGGGCCGCGCTGCTCGGCTTGTTCGTGCGCGATCAGCTCGTTGAGCCAGCGCACCTCCCGCTCGCTCGACTCCAGCCCCAGCCGGTGCAGCTCGCGGGTATAGCGGTCGATCTTCTCCTCGGCCCTGGCCAGCGCGTCCCGCAATCCTTCGCGCCGCTCCTCGACGCGGCGGCGCCGTCCTTCCAGGATTCGCATCCTGACGTCGGCCGGTGTCCGCGAGAAGAACGCCAGGTGGACGCCGAATCCCTCGTCGTCCCACGTCTGCGGTCCCGCGTCGCCGAGCAGTTCGGCGAAGCGTTCCTTGCCCTCGGCGGTGAGCTTGTAGACGCGGCGGCCGCGCCGGGACCAGGCCCGGTCGTCCGCCTCGTCGAACTCCTCGACGAGATAACCGGCCCGCAGCAGCCGGCGCAAGGTCGGATACAGCGAGCCGTACGAGAACGTCCGGAACATCCCGAGCGTCTCGTGCAAACGTTTGCGCAGCACGTACCCGTGCATGGGCGCCTCGTGCAGCAATCCGAGGATCGCGAGTTCGAGCACACCACACCCCATTCCGGGAATACGCCGCGACCGGCACCGTTGACCACACGGAACCGGCTCAGCCAACCTACTCGCCGAGTATATCGCGTCGATACATCGGAGTGGCGGAAATAACCCGCTGCCAGCACTCGCCCGATGATCCGTGATCAGAGCGTTATCTATCTTTCGGCGTGTCCGAACGGTTGCCCAGGGTGCGGGAAAGCAGGGGGCACCGCGGACACAGAAAGAGCCCGTACTCTGTCCTCGTGCGAAACCAGCGGCAGGTTGTGGATTACGCCTTGCAGCGCCGTGCGCTGCTGGCCGGCGTCCGCTCCGGACGCGTCGGAGACCACGAGGTCTGCGACGCGAGCCCGTACCTGCTCCGCGCGGCGAAGTTCCACGGCAGACCCGAGGACCGGGCCTGTCCGATGTGCCGCCGGACGCCGTTGCACCTCGTTTCGTGGGTGTACGGCGACGAGCTCAAGCACGTTTCGGGATCGGCACGCACCCCCGCGGAACTGACCCGGATGGCCGGGGTTTTCGGGGAGTTCACCGTCTATGACGTAGAGGTGTGCCGGACGTGCCATTGGAACCATCTGGTCCTGTCCTATGTCCTCGGCACGGGAGAACCCCAGCCGACCCGGCCGCGAAGGACTGCCGGGCAGTGACGAGTACCACAACCGCTGCACAACGCGGGGCGGCTCCAGTGCAGACAGCGCCGCCTTCGGAGGCCCATTCGTGAACGACGACCGCAATCGCCCCTGGCCGAGCCAGGAGCCCGATGCACCTCGCCGTGCCCGGCGACCTCAAGAGGACCCCGGTCCCGCCTGGCCCGCTGATGACGCCCCCCGGCGCCCCGCGCCGCCCCGCCGTCCTCCCGCGGGCGGCCCGCGCCCGCCGCGCGCCCAAGCCGGTCCGGAGTGGCCGAGCGGCGACGAAGGCGGTCCACAGTGGCCCGCGGCCGACGAGCCGCGCCGTCCGCAGCGTCCGCCGCAGAACCGCGCTCCGCAAGGCCGTCCGCCACAGGGCCCCGGACCGCAGGATCGCGGTTCGGGCACTCGCGCGTCGCAGATCCTCGACGGACAGGGCGCGCCGCCGCGCCGCCAGCCTCCGGGCGGCCGTCCCGGCCCTGACGGCGGCCCTAACGGGAACGTCACCCAGGGCTTCCGGCAGCCGCCGCCCGGCGGACGCCCTCCGCAGGGCCGCCGGGTCCCGCCGCCGCCCCCGCCGTCGTCCTATCCGGAGACCGACCGCGAGCCGGACCTGATCACGCACGCCGCGCACAACGGCTACGCCCCTTACGACGACCGGTACGACGACGCCTACGACGACCCGTACGACGAGGAAACCCGCCTCGCCCAGTACTCGGACGACGCGGACTTCGAGGACGACCCGGAAGGCGAGGAGGACGGCAAGAAGAAGAGCAAGGCCGATCTCACGCCGAAGCAGCGCCGCAAACGCCGGTGGAAAATCATCCGGCGAGTGCTGTACGCGATGTTCGGCCTCTTCTTCGTGGTGCCCGCGATCGCGTTCGTGATCACCTATTTCACGGTCGACGTGCCCTCGCCGCAGGAAGTGCTCTCGAAGCAGAGCCAGCCGATCACCTTCTACTACGGCGACAAATCGGTGATGGGCCGCTCGGTCCCGGAGGGCGGCAACCGCGAACTGCTGCAGCCCAACCAGGTGCCCGAGGTCGTCAAGCACGCGGTGTACTCGGCGGAAGACGCGACCTTCGAGACCAACTCCGGATTCAACGTGATGGCGATCCTGCGGTCGGTCTTCAACCAGGCGACCGGCGGCACCGGCGGCGGTTCGACCATCTCGCAGCAGTACATCAAGCAGGCGACCAAAAACGACCAGGCCACGCTGTCCCGTAAGTGGACCGAGCTGGCGAAGTCGTTCAAGCTGAACAACGAGACGTCCAAATCGGACATCATCACCGGCTATCTCAACATCGTCTTCTTCGGCCGCCGCGCGAACGGCGTCGCCGCCGCCTCGAAGGCGTACTTCGGCAAGGACGTCGGGCAGCTCAACGCCTCCGAGGCGGCGCTGCTCGCCGGAATGATCCAGGGCCCGGGCAAAGACCGCGACACCGCGTACATGCAGAAGCGGTGGAACTACGTGATGGACCAGATGGTGGCCAACCACTGGCTCTCTCCCGCCGACCGCAAGGCCGCGCAGTTCCCCACGCTGGTCCCGCGCGACTCGCAGCAGAAGCAGGACGCCGGAACACTGGACTACCACATCCAGCAGCGCATCTTCGACGAACTCAAGGCCAAGGGCTACGACGAGGACAAGCTGTACTCCAGCGGCGCGAAGATCTACACCACGATCGACCCGAACGCGCAAAAGCTCGCCGCGCAGTCCGTGCAGGACAACATGGACGGCCAGACCGACGACAGCCTCAAGGGAGCGCTGGTCGCCGTCGACCCGAGAACCGGGGGCGTGCTCGCCTATTACGGCGGGCCGACCACGGTGAAGAACGACGCGGGCAAGGACACGCTCGCCACGGACTGGGCGAACGTGCCGCAGAACCCGGGTTCGTCCATGAAGGCCTACGACCTCACCGCCTGGCTCAAGATGGGCAAGGGGCTCGGCGAAACCTTCGACGGCACCGACCGGCGGGAACTCGGTGGCCGGGTGGTCCGCAACGCGGGCGAAAGCTCCAGTTGCGGTCCGCAGTGCACGGTCAAGAAGGCCATGGAGGTCTCGGCGAACACCGTGTTCTACGACATGGTGCTGAACTGGACGAAACCGGCCAGGGTCGCGGAGGCCGCGAAGGAGGCGGGCGTGCAGTCCGCGCCGCAGGGCAAGGCCAAGCTCGGCACGAGCGACGCCAACATCGCCCTCGGCGGTGGCGCCACCGTGGTCACCCCGGAGGACATGGCCGCGGGGTACGCGTCGTTCGCCTCCGGCGGCGTCCGGCGCGACCAGCACTTCGTCGCGAAGCTCACCAACTCCCAGGACGAGGTCATCTTCGACGACTCCGCCGGGCCGGGAAAACCCGCGTTCGACGACAACGCGGACAAGAGCAAGCAGATCGCCGGGAACGTGACCGACGCGCTCGGCCCGGTCATCGCCGAATCGCACCTGAAGTGCCCGAGCGGCCACGAGTGCGCCGGCAAGACCGGTACCCAGCAGTACGACCCGAAGGACAGCGACCCGGCCTCGTACAAGGACCGCAACGCCCAGACCTGGATGGTCGGGTACACGCCGTCGGTGTCGGCCGCGGTCTGGATCGGCGGCGACGGCAACAAGCCGCTGCACGACAAGAACGGCAAGCCGATCTTCGGCAAGACGATCGCGGGCCCGGCCTGGCAGGACTTCCTGACGAACTACCTGAAGGACAAGCCGGGCGAGAAGTTCGACAAGGTCGACCCGATCGGCAAGGACGCCGACCAGGTGGTCACGTCGAGCAAGGCGGCCCCGCCGCCGACGCGCGAATCGTCCAGCGAGCAGGCGCCGCCTCCGACCACGGAGTCCTCGTCGGCGCCGCCGACCAGTTCGTCGCACCCGCCGTCCTCGACGACGACCACCCCGACCCGGCCGAGCGGCATCTTCGGCGGCGGCACCGAAGGCGGCAATCCGGGCAGCGGGGGCGGTCCCATCGTGAACGGCGAACCGCCTAAACGCAGCGGCTGATCCGCGACAAAGCGCTGTCAAGAGGCTCCTCTCCGCACTGGAGAGGAGCCTCTTTTTGCCGGTACCGCCCGGCTGGGGGTGCGGTAGGTTCACCGACGGTCTCCCTCCCCCGCGAAGGGGATCGGCCAGGAGAGTGAACCTCGACCGGGGTTGCCGCGTCTGGTCATCAGAGGGCCTTCTGCGTCCGCAGGCTGCCCGTGTCCGAGAAGAGGATCCGCAGTGAACGACGACCGCAGCCGCTCCTGGCCCGACCGGGATCCCGACCCGCGGCGTCAACCACCTCCCTCCCAGCCCGGACAGCCGCCGTGGGCCCGCGGTCCGCAGCGCCCCGCCGCGGGTCCGACCCGCCCGGCCGGACCCGCCGGTTCGCCGCCGCCGGGCCGCCGTCCGCCGCCTCCCGGCCGCCGCCCGGTCCCGCCGCCGCAGCGCGAGCCGGAGCTGATGACCCACCGGATCGCCGAGGACGACTACCGCGACCCGGGCTATCGGGGCGCCGACTACCGCGACGCCGACTACCGCGACGAGGGCCCGCTCGATCCGGACGACGGGTATCCGCCAGAAGACTTGGACAAGAAGGGCCGCACGCCCGCTCAGCGCAAAAAGAGACGCTGGAAGATCATCCGGCGCTGTGCCTACGCGTTCGTCGGCCTCTTCATCGTGATCCCGGCGATCGCGTTCGTGATCACCTATTTCATGGTCGACGTGCCCTCGCCGCAGAGCATCGCGCAGGGCCAGAACCAGGCCGTCACCTATCTGTACGCCGACGGCAGCCCGATGGGCAAGGACGTGCCCTCCGGCGGCAACCGGCAGATTCTCACCCCGCAGCAGATCCCGGACGTGGTGAAACACGCGGTGATCGCGACCGAGGACTCGTCGTTCGAGACCAACTCCGGCTTCGACGTCACCGGCCTGCTGCGCGCGGCGTTCAACCAGCTCACCGGCAAGGCGGGCGGCGGGTCCACGATCTCGCAGCAGTACATCAAGAAGGCCACCGACAACGACGCCCCGACGCTCACCCGCAAATGGACCGAGCTGGCGAAGTCCTTCAAGATGAACCAGACGTACGAGAAGCAGGACATCATCACCGCGTACCTGAACATCATCTACTTCGGGCGCGGGGCGTACGGCGTCGGCGCGGCGTCGCAGGCCTTCTTCCACAAGGACGTCTCGAAGCTGGACTACACGGAGGCCGCGCTGCTGGCCGGGCTGATCCAGCAGCCGGGCCGTTCGGAGAACCCGAAGGTGGCCCAAGGCCGCTGGAACACCGCGCTCGACCGGATGCTCGAGAACAAGTACATCACCGCGCAGCAGCGGCAATCGGCGCAGTTCCCGCAGGTCATCCCGCTCGAGGAATCGAAGGACGACGCGAACGCGCCCTACAAGTTCATCAACGTGCAGGTGAAGGCCGAGCTGGCGCAGCACGGCATCGACGACGACAAGTACTACGCGGGCGGCTACACGGTCCAGACCACCATCGACAAGCACGCCCAGGAAGTCGCGACCCAGGTGGCGACCGACGCGCTGAAGGACCAATCCGACGACCGGCTGCTCAATTCGCTGGTCGCGGTCGATCCGAAGACCGGCGGGGTGCTCGCGTACTACGGCGGGCCGGCGCTGGTCGACGTGAACGGGAAGAAGCAGGGCGCTCGCGACTGGGCGAACACGCCGCAGAACCCCGGTTCGTCGATGAAGGCGTTCGACCTCACCGCGTTCCTCAAGATGGGCAAGGGGATCAACGAGACCTTCGACGGCAGCAACAACCGGGTCTTCGACGGCCGCAAGGTGCGCAACGCGGGTCCCAGCTCCAGCTGCTCCGGGCAGTGCACCGTCGCCGAGGCGATGAAGCGGTCGGCGAACACGGTGTTCTACGACATGGTGCTGAACCAGACGCATCCGGGCCCGGTCGGGCAGGCCGCCCAGGAAGCCGGCGTGAAGACCAAGGACAACGGCGGCAAGTCGCTGATCTCCACCGCGGACGCCAACATCGCGCTCGGCGGCGGGAACACCCAGATCACGCCCGCGGACATGGCCAGCGCGTACGCGACCTTCGCCGCCAACGGCGTCCAGCGCGACCGGCACTTCGTGCTGAAGGTGACCAACGCGCAGAAGGAAGTCGCCTACGAGGCGCAGCCGAGCGCGGGCAAGCCAGCATTCGACAGCAGCGCGGACAAAGCCAAGCAGATCGCTGGCAACGTGACCATGGCGCTGGGTCCGGTGGTCGACTTCTCGCACCTGAAGTGCCCGTCCGGCCACGAATGCGCGGGCAAGACCGGTACGCAGCAGCACACGGTGCGGTCGGGCGAACCCGCGTGGGCGGCGAACGCGAACGCGCAGACCTGGATGGTCGGCTACACGCCGTCGGTCTCGGTCGCCGCGTGGGTCGGCGCGGACGGCGACCAGGCGCTGCACGGTTCGGGCACGTCGCCGATCTACGGTTCGACGATCGCGGGTCCGATGTGGCAGAAGTTCCTCGACGGCTACCTCAAGGGCAAGCCGGCGGAGAAGTTCGACCAGGTGTCGCTGATCGGCGTTCAGGCCCCGCCGGCGCAGGGCGACCAGAACGCGGGCGACGGGCAGCAGCCGCCGCAGCAGACCAACGGCAACCAGCCGGACCCGGGCGACGACGGCAACGACCACGGCGGCCCGATCACCGGCGGACCCAGCCAGCCGCACTGGCCGACCGGGCTCCCGCACTGGCCGTCCGGCAAGCCGTCGTCGCACAACCCGCCCACTGGCGGTCCGACGACGGGCGAAGATCCGCCACAGGAGTAAGGAAAAGGCCGTGGCCGCGACGGTGGGGGGAGGCCGTCGCGGCCACGGCCGTTCAGGGGCGGCCTCAGCCGCCGAGGGTGATCACGCGGCCTTCGGCACCGGAGCGGTGCGCGGTTTCGATCACGCGCAAGGTCTCGACCGCGCTCGCCGGGTCGACCGGGAAGTCCGCATCGCCGCGCAGCGCGTCCCGGACCTGGGCGTAAAACGCTTCGTAGCAACCGGTTTCGGTCGGCACCAGTTCGGTTTCGTCGTTCACGCCGAGCCGGCCGGCGTCGCTTTCCGGCTCCACGCCCCAGCCGTCGTCGCCAGGCCGGAGACCGGCCTTGATCTGCGGTTCCTGGACGTCGAGGCCATATTTGGTGAACGTCGCCTGATCCCCGAGCACGCGGAACCGCGGGTTGCGGGTGCCCGCCAGCGCTGACGACCACAGGTGCGACCGCACTCCGTTCGCGTGGCGCAGAGCCACGAACACGTCGTCGTCCACCTGGACGCCGGGGCGGCGGCGGTCGACCTCCGCGTAGACCTGGGTGACCGGGCCGAACAGCTGCAGTGCTTGGTCGACGATGTGCGCGCCGAGGTCGTAGAGCAGACCGCCCGCCTCGGCCGGGTCGCCGAACTCGCGCCAGTTGTCCTTGATCTTCGGCACCCAGCGGTCGTAGCGGGATTCGAAGCGGAAGACCTCGCCGAGGCGACCGGAGCCGAGCACCTTGCCGACGGTGCGGAAATCCGAGTCCCAGCGGCGGTTCTGGAACACCGTGAGCCCGACGCCCTTGGCCTTCGCCGCGTCGACGACCTGCTGCGCCTCGGCCGCGGTCGGCGCGAACGGCTTGTCCACGACCACCGGAATCCCGGCCTCGATCGCGCGGAGGGCGAGCGGCACGTGCGTGCGGTTCGGCGTGGTCACCACGATCAGGTCGAGATCACCCGCGCGGGCGAAAAGCGCGTCCGCGTCCGGGACCACCTCGGCGCCGGGATGCTCGGCGCGCGCCTGCGCGGCCCGGTCCGGGTTCGCGGTCACCAGCACGGCCGGGACCAGGCCCGGCGTCGCCGCGACCAGCGGCGCGTGGAAGATCCGGCCGCCGATCCCGTACCCGAGGATGCCGACCCGCGCTTCATCAGCCATGACCCCTATTAAACAACACTGTTGCGTAATAGGCCACCCGTCCGAGATGATCGGCCGATGGCGGAAACCGGCGTCAACCTGCGCGGGCTGCGACGCCACAACCGCGCGCTGCTGCTCGGGCACATCCTGCGCGCGGGCGGGCTGAGCCGGGTCGAGCTGGCGCAGCGGTCCGGGCTGACCCAGCAGGCCGTGTCGAAAATCGTGTCCGACCTGCTGCCGGAAGGGCTGCTGGACGTCGAACGCGCACCCGCGGCCGGGGTCGGCAAACCGCGCACGATGCTGCGGCTGCGCGCGGAAGCCCGCTGCGCACTCGGCGCGCAGCTCGACCGGGACGGCTACCTCGTGCTGCGCACCGGCCTGACCGGCGAGGTCGAGGACA
The DNA here is from genome assembly GCF_040610415.1 of Amycolatopsis sp. NPDC004079. Taxonomy (NCBI): domain Bacteria; kingdom Bacillati; phylum Actinomycetota; class Actinomycetes; order Pseudonocardiales; family Pseudonocardiaceae; genus Amycolatopsis; species Amycolatopsis sp. NPDC004079. Next base: position 98,821 of record NZ_JBEXMH010000003.1, read on the forward strand.
TCGTGGAAGGCCCGCTGCCGATCGGCTTCAGCCCGGAGGTCGCGGTGACCGCGATCGCCGACGGAGTGCGCAAACTGCTCGCCGACCTCGATCCGGCGCGCGTGCTCGGGCTCGGCGTCGGCGCGGTCGGACCGCTCGACCACCACGCGGGCCGCGTCCGCGACGCCACGAACATGCCCGGCTGGCACGACGTCCCGCTGCGCGATCTGCTCGCCGAACGCACCGGGCTGCCGGTCACGCTGGACAAAAACACCAACTCCGCCGCCTTCGCGCACGCCTGGCCGGAGGAAACCTCGGCGGCGACAGCGGTGGTGCTCGTCGGCACCGGAATCGGCGTCGGACTGCTGATCGACGGACGCGTTTACCGAGGCCCGCGCACCAACGCGGGTGAGTTCGGCCACACCACCATCGCATACGCCGGACCGCGCTGCGCCTGCGGCCGCCGCGGCTGCGTCGAGGTCATGCACCGCGCCGCGGGCACCCCGCACGACGCCGCCCGGCTGCTCGGCATCGGGCTCGCCGACCTGGTGCAGGTGCTCGATCTCGAGCGGATCGTCCTGTTCGGACGGACGATCCGCGGCGCGCCCGAGGTCTACCGCGAAACGGTCTCGCAGCAGCTGCGGGACCTGCTGCCGGTGCCGTACTGGCAGCGCATCGACGTCGAATTGAGCGATCTCGACGAGGAAGCGGTGGCCCTCGGCGCGGCTTTCGAGGTGCTTGCCGGGTTCTATGCGGATCCGAAATGACCGGCAGCCCACCCGCGGACCGATAGCATCCCGACGTGTCCCGCGTCTCCGACCCCGCCGACGAGCCGGATTCGGCTCCCCGCACGCTCACCCCGGCGGAGCGAATCGCCCCCAGCCGCCACGACCCGCTGGTGGCCGCGGCGACGAGACCCGTCGGCGGTCCGATCGGCGCGCACGCGGCGGTGGGCAGGCAGTGGTTCTGGTCGCCGCAGCGCGTCGGGCTCGCGATGGCCGTGCTCGCGCTGGTGGTGTGCTGGTTCGGCAAGGCTTCGTGCATCCAGCAGTACAGCGATTCCAACGGCGTGCACCAGCTCGACTGGCGCTCCGGCCGTCCGTTCGTCGCGATGTGCTACTCCGACATCGTCCCGCTTTACAGCTCGGAAAAGCTCGACGACGCGCACACCTTCCCGTACGTCACGTCGTGGCAGGAGGATTCGCAGACCGCGGAGAACCAGACCCGGTACATGGAGTACCCGGTGGTCACCGGCCTGTTCCAGTGGATCAACGCGAAGCTCGCGGCGGGCTGGACGTCGGTCGCGAACGCGGGCTGGCTGCCCGGCGCGCTGCCGGTGGCGATCTACTTCAACATCTCCGCGTTCTGGCTCGCGCTCGCCTGGCTGGTCACCGTGTGGGCCACCGGGCGGACGACGAAACGCCGGCCGTGGGACGCGGTGCTCGTCGCCGTCTCGCCGCTGGTGCTGGTCCATGCCTTCACGAACTTCGACGCGCTCGCCGCCGCGGCCACCGCCGCCGGGATCCTCGCGTGGTCGCGAAAACGCCCGGAAGTCGCCGGAGTCCTGTTTGGACTCGGCGTCGCCACCAAGCTGTATCCGTTGTTACTGCTCGGAGTGCTGTTCCTGTTGTGCCTGCGCGCCGGGAAGCTGAGCGCGTGGAGCCGGACCGCTGCGTTCACCGTGCTGGCCTGGCTGGTGGTGAACGTCCCGTTCATCGTCGCCGCGCCGCGCGGCTGGTGGGAGTTCTTCCGGCTCAACACGTTGCGCCCGATGGACCCGGATTCGCTCTACAACGTCGTCTCCTACGCCACCGGCTGGGCGGGCTTCGACGGCGTGCTCCAAAAAGGACAGACCCCGGCCGTGCTGAACATCGTGGTCGCCGTGCTGTTCGTGCTCTGCTGCGCGGGAATCGCGTACGTCGCGCTCACCGCGCCGAGACGGCCGCGGTTCGGACAGCTGGCCTTCCTCGTCGTGGCGGCGTTCCTGCTCACGAACAAGGTGTGGAGCCCGCAGTACTCGCTGTGGCTCGTCCCGCTGGCGGTGCTGGCGATCCCGCGCTGGCGGCTGCTGCTGGGCTGGATGGTCATCGACGCGGCGGTGTGGGCGCCGCGGATGTTCTATTACCTCGGCGTCGACCACAAAGGACTGCCGGCGGGCTGGTTCCTCGGCGGGGTGGTCATCCGCGACCTCGCCGTCGTCGGGCTGTGCGTGCTGGTGCTCCGCGAGATCTACCGTCCGCGCACCGACTTGGTCCGGCTCTCCGGAGACGACGATCCGGCTGGCGGCGTGCTGGAGCGGGCCCGCGACAAGGTCACCTTCGCCGCCTTCCGCCGCTCCCGCACCGAACAACCCGTCTCCTGAAGTCCGTGAGGGGAACCCTGAGGGACTCTGATTCCCGCAGGGTTCCCTTCACGGCTTCTCAGGCGAGTTGTTTGCGCAGGTACGCGATGTCGGCGGCCTGGCCATCACCCGGCGTCTCGACGACCACCGGCGCGCCCGCCTGGCGCACGACCTCGGCGAGCAGCTCCGGTTCGATCGTGCCGTCGCCGTCGACCACCGACGCGTGCCGGTCGCGGTTGGAGCCGTGCTCGTCGCGGGAGTTGTTGCAGTGCACCAGGTCGATCCGGCCGGTGATGGCCTTGACCTTCTCCACCGCGGTCGCGAGATCCCAGCCCGCCGCGTAGGCGTGGCAGGTGTCGAGGCAGAAGCCCGCGCCGAACTCGCCGACCTTGTCCCACAGCCGGGCGATCACGTCGAGCTCGCGGGTCATCGCGTTGTCGCCGCCCGCGGTGTTCTCGATCAGGATCGGCACCGCGAAGCCGCCCTTTTCCGCCTCGCGCTCGAAAAGCTTGCGCCAGTTGACCAAGCCCTCCTCGACGTCGTCGCCCGCGCCGACGTGCCCGCCGTGCACGATCAGGCCCTTCGCGCCGATCGCGGCGGCCCCGTCGGCGTGCTGGGTGACGTTCTTGCGGGACGGGATGCGGATCCGGTTGTTCTTGGACGCGACGTTGATCAGGTACGGCGCGTGGATGAACACCTCGACCGGGGAGGCCTTGATCTCCTCGCCGTGCGGATGCGGTTTCGGTGCCTTCCACCCCTGCGGGTCGGAGAGGAAGAACTGGACGACGTCGGCTTCTCGCTCGGCGACGGCGGCCAGCGGATCGTCGTCGCGGACATGGGCGCCAATCTGCATGCCCTGACGCTACTACCGGGCGAATCTCCCCCTTCCGCCCGAGTTGGTGACGCTCGTGGAGTACCGTGAGCGCGTTCCGTGATCCATTCGGAGTGAGCACATCGGGGGAGGAAGGCATGCGGAAGCGCGCTGGACGGATGACCGCATTGGGGGTCGCGCTCGCGGCGCCGCTGCTGTCCGCGGTTCTCGCCTTTCCCGCCACCGCCGCCGCGGATCCCAGCCCCACCGTGAGCGGCGACTGCGAATCCACCCTGCAGAACGGCAAGAACGGCAACGGCCTCGCGCTCGACGCGGGCGCTCCGCTCAACGCGCCGAACCGGCTCACGGTCGGTCTCGATTCGAAGGCCAAGCAGACCGACGGCAACAACACGTTGCTCAACGTCCCGGTCGGCGATGTCGCGCGCACGCTGGGCGTCGGCGAGGTCCCAGCTGTTGGCGACACGGCCGCGAAGGACACTTGCCCGATGGTGCAGGCCGCGGCGAACGGTGTCGGCAACGCGACCCAGGGCCTGGTCAGCGGAGTACCGCCGCTCGTCCCGCAGCCGCCTGGGCCGCCGGGACCCAACCCGGAGCCGCCGAAGCCCAACCCGCCGTCCCCGGCTCCCGGCCCCGGCGGCCCAGGCCAGCCCGTCCCCGGCGGCGACACGCTCGGCCCGGTGACCTCGGTCGGCGGACTCTCCGGCCTCGACTCGGTGTCCGGCATCTTCTCCGGAGCCGCGATGCTCCCGGCGAGCTTCGTGCAGGCCCCGCTCGTCACCCAGGTCGTCCCGGGCCAGCTGCCGCAGCCGGACCAGGTGCCGACGGTCGACGCGAAGAAGTCCGGCACCGCCGAGGCGCTGCCCGCGGCCAACCCGCCCGCCCGGCTGCCGCTGCTGATCGCCGTGCTGGCGCTCGCGATGGTGGCCGCCGCGCTGGTGCGCGCGTGGCTGCGCCGCAAGCCCGCCTGATATTGACTCTCAGTAGCGCCCGCTTCCACCCGAATGCCTGACGTCGGAGGGGAGGCGGGCGTTACTCGTCTTCGTTACCGTCGTTGTCCTCAGCAAGGCAGGTACAACGGACGCGGCGAAAGGTCGACGGCCATGCAGCAGCACCGGGCACGGAGGGCAACCGCAGTGGGCGCCGCCGCTCTCGTCCTGGCCGGCTCCGCCGCGCTCGCCGCACCAGGTACCGCGTCCGCGGACACCCTGACGCCGAAATGCGGTTCCACCATCACCGCCAAACCGGGCGACCACGTCAAGGCGACCACTCCGCTGCTCGGTTTCCCGATTGACCTCGGCATCGTCGGCCAGGTCTCGGGCGTGCTCACTGGCGCCATCGGCACGGTCCTCGGCGCGGTCTGCAACGTCACGGTGAACGTGGTGAACACCGTCGTCGCGCCGGTCCCGGTGATCGGCGCGCCCGCCGCGAGCGCGGTCAACGGCGCGGTCGCGGGCGGCACGAACACGCTCCAGCAGGGCGTCGCCGCGGCAGGCCAGGCCTTCAGCGGCGGCCAGCCGGGCAAGCAGAACCCGGGCCCGAACCCGCAGCAACCGCCGTCCGGCAGCAATGGCGGCAACCCGCAGCAGGGCGGCTCGCCGGGGCAGCAATCCCAGATGCCGGGCTCGAACAGCCCGGTCCTCGGCGACTACAGCGGCGGCGGGGCCGCGCCGTTCTCGGCTTTCCTGCCGAATTTCAGCAATTTGTCTTACGGCTACAGCACCGGATACGCGCCGATGCGCGATTACAGCGGCATCCCGATGGCGATGGCCGGATTGTTCAGCCCGTCGCCCTCGCTGCGGTACGGCAGCCAGATCCCGGGTTACGCGCCGCAGTACGGCGTTTCCAACCCGGACGGCACCTCGGGCGGCGACCGCACGATCCAGAACGCCGGTAATGCCGAAGCATTGCCCGGCACCGGCGGCAACCACACGAACGGGTTGGACTGGCCAGTTCTGGTGGCAGTTTTGGCACTCTCCGGAGTCAGCGCGGGCCTGGTCCGGACCTGGGTGCTCCGCCGAATGGCCGCTGCAGGTTAGGCCAACTCACCAGTATCTTTACCGGAGTCCATTCGTTGTTCCTGATGCGACGAACGATGCCCGCGGACCCCGGAGGATAGTGCTCGTGCGGAAAATCCCCACCTGGAAGCGAACCCGTCGAGCACTCACCGTCACCGCTCTCGCCGCCCTCTTCACCGGCGGCACGTTCCTGGGCGCGGGCTCCGCGTCCGCGGCGACCACGCTCGCGAACCAGTGCAAGGGCACGGTCACCGGCGGCATGGGCGATTCGGTCGCCGTGCCCGGTTCGGCGGTCAAGGAGATCGTCCGCCAATCGGCCAAGGACCAGGTCAACTTCTGGCGGCTGCTCACGGTGTGGCCGGATTCGCTGGCGAACACGATCGCGGACAAGGGCAACCTTCAGGTCGGCACGATCCCGAACGCCGCGGGCGGCACGGTCAGCGGCGACGCGATCGGCCAGGTCGTCTCGAACGCGCTGAAGGACGCGCCGGGCATCGGCCTGCTGCCGGACACCAAGACCAAGGTGCTGAACGGGATCCGCAGCGGGGTCGCGTCCGCGTGCGGGCTGACCACGATGGCGAACAACTACCAGGCGCCGTCGTCCTCGAGCTCGCCGTCGAACGGCGGCGCCCAGTCGAACGGCAACGCGCCCGCGCAGAACGGCGGCGGCAACCCGCTCGGCGACTACCAGCCGGGCTCGACCGGGATCGCCCCGCCGCGCGACTACGGCAACATCCCGACCGCGAGCCCCGGCAACCCCGGCGTGCTCGGCACCGCGATCGCCCCCGGCGCGCGCTACGGCACGCTGCCCGGTTCCGGCGCGCTGCCGCAGCAGCCCTCGGCCGGACAGGACCCGCAGGGACAGCAGGGCCCGGACATCCGCAACGCGGGCAACGCCGAATCGCTGGCGAGCCAGGGCAGGCCCTCCGACGTCCAGCTGCCGATGCTGCTCGCGGTGATCGTGCTGGCCGGCGTCACCGCCGGGCTGGTCCGCACCTGGGTGCTGCGCCGCGTCAGCTGACCCGCCGGACGGGACTGTCGTACCCGCCGGGTACGCTTACCTGGACAAACCCTCCTGTCACGGAATCCGCCGTGACCGCGAGCCCATAGGAGGTGAGTGGTTATGTCACGCCATTACGAGGTAATGGTCATCCTGGACCCGACGCTTGACGAGCGTACGGTCGCGCCCACGCTGGACAACTTCCTCAACGTGATCCGCACTTCGGGCGGAAGCGTCGAGAAGGTCGACGTCTGGGGCCGCCGTCGCTTGGCGTACGAGATCAAGAAGAACGCCGAGGGCATCTACGCGCTGCTGGACCTGAACTCGACGTCCGAGGCCGTCAAGGAACTGGACCGCCAGCTGTCGCTGCAGGAAACCGTGCTGCGCACCAAGGTCATGCGCCGCGAGGTCAAGGCCGCGGCCAAGCCCGCGCCCGCCAAGGCCTGATCCGAGCCCGATCCGAAGGGACGCCATCCGTGGCTGGAGACACCGTCATCACCGTGGTCGGGAACCTGACGTCCGACCCGGAGCTGCGCTTCACCCCGTCCGGTGCGGCGGTCGCGAACTTCACCGTCGCGTCCACCCCGCGCACGCTCGACCGCCAGAGCGGCGAGTGGAAGGACGGCGAGGCCCTGTTCCTGCGCTGCAACATCTGGCGGCAGGCGGCGGAAAACGTCGCCGAGTCGCTCACGCGGGGCGCCCGCGTGGTGGTGCAGGGGCGGCTGAAGCAGCGGTCTTTCGAGACCAAGGAAGGCGAGAAGCGCACCGTCGTAGAGCTCGAGGTCGACGAGATCGGCCCCTCGCTGCGCTACGCGACGGCGAAGGTCAACAAGGTCAGCCGCGGTGGCGGCGGCGGTGGTGACTTCGGCGGCGGTGGCGGCGGCTTCAACGGCGGCGGTGGCGGCGGCAACCGCGGCGGCGGAGGCGGCAACAGCGCGCCCGCCGACGACCCGTGGGGCTCGGCCCCGGCAGCCAGCAGCGGCGGCGGAGGCTTCTCCGACGAACCCCCGTTCTGATCTCATCTCTTTCTAGAATTCCAGGAGTACACCAGTGGCCAAGCCACCCATTCGCAAGCCCAAGAAGAAGGTCTGCGTGTTCTGCAAGGCCGAGAAGAAGGGCCGCCCGGAGACGATCGACTACAAGGACACCAACCTGCTGCGGAAGTACATCTCCGACCGCGGCAAGATCCGTGCCCGTCGCGTCACCGGCAACTGCAGCCAGCACCAGCGCGACATCGCCATCGCGGTGAAGAACTCGCGCGAGATGGCGCTGCTGCCCTACACGTCCACCGCGCGCTGAGGGGAGCCGTAGTCATGGCGAAGATCATTCTCACCACCGACGTGGCGAACCTCGGCGGCCCCGGCGACATCGTCGAGGTCAAGGACGGATACGCCCGCAACTACCTGCTGCCGCGCGGCTACGCCATCGTGGCCAGCAAGGGCGCGGAGAAGAACGTGCGCACGATCCAGCGCGCACAGGAATCCCGCCGCATCCGCGACCTCGACCACGCCAAGGAAATCAAGGCGACCCTCGAGGGCCTCGGCGCGATCCAGCTGACCGGCAAGGCCGCGGCGGGCTCGAAGAAGCTGTTCGGCTCGATCACCGCCGGCGAAATCGTCGACGCGATCAAGGCCCAGGGCGGCCCGCTGCTCGACAAGCGCGTCCTCGACCTGCGCGACCACATCAAGACGGTCGGCAAGCACTCGGTCAACGCCCGCCTGCACCCGAACGTGAAGGTGGACCTCCGTCTCGAGGTCAAGGCCGTGGCCGCGAACTGACGCTCGCGTCTTTTCCGCGAACCGCCCCCGGGGACTTTTCCCCGGGGGCGGTTTCGTTTTCCGCCTCGGCGGCTGCCCGGCGACCGCGAAACTACCGCAGGTCCCCAGCTCAGATGCCCTCGTGCGAACTTGCCAACAGCGAGCGGGAACCAACTGGCGTGCGTTAACATCCAAGATGCTGATCTCGCCGGGGAAGAGCGAGGCATGGGTTATAAGGGGGCCAGCGAGATGCCTGAAGGATCTCCCGCATCCGGTACCAATACGGGGCCCCAGGTGCCCCCGGTCCCACCGATCATGGTGGGCAGCTACGGCAAGGCCGGCGGCTACAAGTTCACCGAGGACGAGGTCGACTCAGTCATCAAGCAGTGGCAAGACCTGCTCGGCGATCTGTCAAAAGACCGCCAGTTCGCCGACACCATCGCGCACGTGAACCCGCCTGCCGACGAGGTGGCCAGCCATACCTTCGTCAACCAGGGTGCCAACCCGTCAGGACAGAGCCTCCTGGACGAGCACGAGAAGATGGTCGCCTACACCAAGAACTTCATCGACGCGCTCACCGCAGCGAAGAACAAGATCAGCATCACCGAGCAGCAAAACTCCGACGAGATGAAGAAGCAGGGACAGAGTGCGGTCTGATCAGCACACGCCAAAACACATCACCTGGATCGCTGCCGGCACCGTCGTCGCCCTCAGTTTGCTGACCGCCTGCAGCGGCGGGACCGGCGGTACTGCCGAGCCCCCCGCGTCGGGCAATCCCGGTCCGTCAAGTTCCGGCACCTCGTCGAGCACGGCCAACGGCGCGCCGAAAGTCCCCGCACCGCTCCCGACTGAGAAGCTGATCGCCAATCCGTGCTCGGCTCTCAGCGACGACGACGCCAAAGCAGTCGGCCTCGCGGCGCCCGGGAAACTCAACGACATCACGCCGCGCGGGTGCGACTGGCAGTCCGCCGACCCCGATCTCAAAGCGAACGGGATCACTCTCTCGCCGATTACCCAGAACACAAACGGCCTCGCCGACACCTACTCGATGAAATCGAGCCAGGCCTACTTCGAAGAGACCCAGATCGCTGGGTACCCCGGGGTTTTCGCGGCCGCGCACGACTCGCGCAAGACCGGCGTGTGCGATCTCGTCGTAGGCGTCACTGATCAGCTGTCCGTCGTCATCGTCGCCTCGATCGTGAGGGGCAAGAACGTCGAAAACCCGTGCGCTCCGGTAGCCAAGATCGGCACCGCGATGATCAACCACCTCAAGACAGAGTCTTGATCGCTACACGGCTGTAGCAGGCCCGGAAGGAAGATTCTCATTATGGGGAATGAGGACAACAGCACTGGCAGCACGCTGAAGAACACTGCCAAGGGTGCGGTGGTCGGAGCCGCCTACGGTGCGGTGCTGGGGCCGGAAGGGGCGGTCGTCGGCGGTGTGGTCGGCGGCTTGGTCGGTGCGGCATCCAGCATCTTCAGCGGCGGGCCGCACGCCGAACATGCCCAAGCGAACGTCGGTGGCGGGTCAATCGACGCGTACACGATCTACGACAAGATCAGCAAGGGCAACACCAGTTCGCTCGACGGCGGCCGGGGCGCGGCCGACTCGCTCAAGCAGCGGCACGCCGATCGCTCTAAGCAGATCGATGCGCTGAACAACAAGATGAACGGCGCTTGGCAGGGCAGCAGCGCCGGCGCGGCCCAGTCGGGCGCGAACGCGCTCAAGATCTGGCACGACGACTCCGCCAACAATCTGGGCAAGAGCCAGACCTTCATGACCAACCAGGTCGACGCGTTCCACGACGTGCACGGGAAGGTCCAGAAACTGGACCAGAACCCGCCGGAAATGAAGTGGTACGACCACCAGCCGTTCAGCGACAAAGACGACGAGATCGACAAGTACAACAAGGACAGCCAGACGAACGTCCAGGCTTACACCGCGTACTACGGTTCGAGTTCCCAGAACGCCGGCGGGATGCCGCAGTACAACGTCTGGCAGGGCAACAACATTTCTGACGGCGGCACCGACCCCGGCAAGTACGGCGGCGGTCCCGGCACCGGCCCCGGCGGCAGCGGCGGCTTCACCGGCGGACCGGGCGGTGGCGGCGGCAGCTTCACCCCGCCGAAGACGGGCACGCCGAAGTTCACCCCGCCGGGCGGCGGCAACAACACCCCGCCCAAGTACACCCCGCCCAAGTACACCCCGCCGGGCGGTCCCGGCGGTCCCGGTGGGCCTGGCAAGTTCACCCCTCCTGGCGACGGCACGACGACCTCGGGCTGGACGCCGCCTACGACCGACCCGTCGAAGTTCAGCCCGAGCACCTTCGGCCCGGGCGGCGGAGGCGGCTTCGGACCTGGCGGCTCCGGAGGAGGCAGCGGTGCCGGCGGCGCGGGCTTCGGCCCCGGCGGATTCGGCGCGGCGGGCTTCGGCCCCGGCGGTGCCGGTTCCGGCGCGATGGCCGGCGAGGCCGGCGGTGCGGGCGCGGGCGGAATGCGCGGCGGCGGCGGCGCCGCTGGCGGCGGCGCGGCAGGCAAGGCCGGTGCGTCCGGCATGGGCGGCATGGGCGGCGGAGCCAAGGGCGGCAAGGGCCAGGAAGACGAAGAGCACCAGACCAAGTACCTGCTGGAAGAAGACGGCAACGACATCTTCGGCTCGGACCAGATGACCGTTCCGCCGGTCATCGGTGAATGAGGCTCGGCGACGTGATCACTCTCGACCGGCCGGTTTCCTTCACTGCCTACACCCTGTGCAACCTGATCCGGCGACGCGGCGCGGAGCCGCACAAGATCATCGGCGAGACCGCCGCGTTCTACGTGCCGGAGGACCAGCGCAAGCTGGACGAGCAGGTCAACGCGGGGCTTCAGCAGGCCGGGCTGATGGGCCCGCGGGGGATGGACCGCGATCTGCTCGCGCTGATCGATTCCATCTCCCATCCGCATTTCGAGTACTACGGCTGGTTCGACGGCCAGTTCGACGACGGCAGCCCGGCCAACTTCTCCGCTCTGGTGGGCAGTGGCAACGGCGGCGGTTTCGGACTGGTCCGGGCCGGCGGGCAGCCGACGCTCGCCGTCACCCGGCAGCGGCCGGAACGGCTCCTCGAGACCTTCCTCGACATCATCCCGACCGCGCGAACGCCTCCTGGGCAGGCGCTGCTTGTCGACCGCAAGGAATTCGAGTCCGGGAAGGCCAACGACTCCGCTGAACCGCGGAGTTCGATCATGGTCACCGACCAGGGCCGGAACCATCAAGCCTCCCCGCTGAAGGAGATTCAGCGGATCATGCAGGCGCCGCGCATCGGCAATGGCACGTTGTACGTCGCCGCCCGGACATCGAGCGGCACCCGCAGGCGGATTCCGAAGCCGATCAACTTCGTCGACATCGCCGAAGGGCGCTGGCTCATGGAGGAGCGACCGGGGCGCGAGTCCATTCTCGTGTACACGCCCTGGTCGAGGCAGGCGGTCTCCGAACGGCTCCGGCAGGCGCACAGCGCCTTGGGCTGAGCGCCTCGAGCGTTACTCCGGGTGGGGTTCCCGGCACGGCACCGCGAGGTGTCCGGCCGGTGAACCTCACCCGGTTTCGCGTTTGCACGCGGTTAACCTGCGCTTTTGCCTGATCGCTCACTGTGCGCAGTCATCGAGTAGGCCACGTGGGGAATTCTCCTTCGTTCAGCCCATCGGGTCGGTGATCTACCGTGCGTAGCAACCATCCACAGGGCGGTGGACCAACCCAGGTGCGACACGCCGAAGAACCAGTTCGACACGACACGCCGAACGAGTTTTCGCGGAGTTCTCCACAGTCTCTGCACAGGGCTTGACCTGCGGGTTCAGCGAAGCCGATCTGCACTGTCCCCACTTTGTCCACAGGCTCACGGATACCTGTGATTCGTTGCCCCCAGTCATCCACAAGTTATCCACAGCACGGTCAACACCCGGGTTTGCGCTCGTCCTTCCGGGGGACCTAGCGTGCGTTCGCGCCCAGTACTCCCGGTGGCTCCGCGTGGCGGTCACCGGCGCGGGGAACCGCCCGGTCCATCATCGAAGTGAACCGGACGGGCGGGTGGGAAAGCCGGGCCGACTCCGGCATACTCGAACAGGTGTTCGCCTGGACTGGCCTCTGCGCGAGGCGGCGGGCGGACGCGGTTCGGCACAGGACAGGCGCACGCGAGACAACGGGGCCAGCCGGGACGACGGCGGGGCGAGGGGAGGTGTCCGGGCAGTGGCGGTGACCGATGACCGCGGTCCGGCGTACGCGGAGTCCGATCCGGGTCCGAGCGACCCCGGCCCCGGCGGGTTCGACCGCCAGCCGCCGCAGGACATCGCGGCGGAGCAGTCCGTGCTCGGCGGCATGCTGCTGTCGAAGGACGCGGTCGCCGACGTCATCGAAGCGCTCGGCCCCGGCGATTTCTACCGGCCCGCGCACCAGGCCGTGTACGACTGCATCCTCGATCTCTACGGCCGCGGCGAACCGGCCGACCCGATCACCGTGGCGGCCGAGCTGGAACGGCGCGGCGAACTCGGCCGCGTCGGCGGGGCGCCGTACTTGCACACGCTCATCGCGACCGTGCCCACCGCGGCCAACGCGGGCTACTACGCGGAGATCGTCTCCGAAAAGGCGGTGCTGCGCCGCCTCGTGGAAGCGGGCACGCGCATCGTCCAGTACGGCTACGGCGCGGCCGCGGCCGACGGCGCGAACATCGACGAGGTCGTCGACCGCGCACAGGCCGCGATCTACGACGTCACCGAACGCCGCACGAGCGAGGACTACGTCGCGCTGGAGGACCTGCTCCAGCCGACCATGGACGAGATCGACGCGATCGCCTCGCGCGGCGGGCAGTCCCAGGGCATCCCGACCGGGTTCGCCGATTTCGACGAGCTGACCAACGGCCTGCACCCCGGCCAGATGATCATCGTCGCGGCCCGACCCGGTGTCGGCAAGTCGACTTTGGGGCTGGACTTCGTCCGTTCCGCGTCCATCAAGCACGGCCTGACCAGCGTCATCTTCTCGCTGGAAATGAGCCGCACCGAGATCGTGATGCGCATGCTGTCGGCCGAGGCGAAAATCCGCCTGGCCGACATGCGAGGCGGCAAGATGTCCGACGACGACTGGACGCGGCTGGCCCGCCGGATGAGCGAGGTGTCCGAGGCCCCGCTGTTCGTCGACGACTCGCCGAACATGACGATGATGGAAATCCGGGCGAAGGCCCGCCGGCTCAAACAGCGACACGACCTGAAGCTCGTGGTCGTCGACTATCTGCAGCTGATGACGTCCGGCAAGCGCGTCGAATCGCGGCAGCAGGAAGTGTCGGAGTTCTCCCGTCAGCTAAAGCTGCTGGCGAAGGAGATCGAAGTGCCGGTGATCGCGATCTCCCAGCTGAACCGTGGTCCAGAACAGCGAACCGACAAGAAGCCGATGCTGTCGGACCTTCGTGAATCCGGCTCCCTGGAGCAGGACGCGGACATCGTCATCCTGATCAACCGCCCGGACGCCTGGGAACGCGACGACCCGCGAGCCGGGGAAGCGGACCTGATCCTGGCGAAGCACCGTGCGGGCCCGACGAGCACGATCGTGGTCGCACACCAACTGCACTACAGCCGGTTCGCCGACCTCGCCCACGACTGACGCGTGGTCCGGTTCGCCTCAGCATCGGGCGAATCGGTGCAGGACGTCGAGCACAGCCGGGGCGAGGGTGCTCGGGTGGTCGGCGTCGTGCAGCAGGTGATCCACTCCGGGCAGCGGCATCCGGACTGGTCCGCTGACGTGCGCACGGCGTAGGGCGGCGGTCAAGGCGTCCGTTGTGGTGCAAGGGACCTGGGCGTCGTTCGTACCGCAAGTCACCAGTACCCGGGTCCCCGGTCGCAGGGATGCTGCGGCGTCCGGCGGATAGACGGCGTCGTCGCTGTCCACGAAGCGGCTGTTCTGTCCTTGGAAGGCCTTGAAGAGTTGCGCGACGGCGGGAGGCAGGCCGGTGGTGTCGACCGGTCGGTGTTCGCGCACGGCGGTGACGGCGGCGTCGATCGCCGCGTCGATCGAGTGCTGTTGTTCCGGGGTGAGCTGGCCCTGTCGGACAGCCTCGGCGATTTGGGCGTGCAGTTGCAGCGCTACCAGGTCCAGCAGGCGGATCGCCTGCGGTTGCAGCAGTGCCAGGCCGGTCGGGCGCGGGCGGGCGGTGCTGCCGAGCAGCAGTGCGGTCATCGCGCCTTCGCTGTGCCCGACGACGGTCAGCGCGTGCGGGTTGGTCTCCGGCTGGTCGCGCAACGACTCGTAGGCAGCCTTTGCCTGACGGACGAACGCCGGATAGTCCAGTTTTTCCGGGTGATCGCGATAAGCGCCGAGCCCGGTGCGACCGGTGCCGTACTTGTCGAACCGCAGCGTGGCGACTCGGTCGTGGTCGAGTGCGTCGGCGACCTGCGCCAAGGTGTTCGGGGACGTGTGCGCTTGGTTGCCGTCGCGGTCGGTCGGTCCGCTGCCGGGCAACAGCAATGCGGCGCGCAGCCGTTGCCCGGTGTGGTGTGCGGGAACATGCAGGGTGCCGTACGTCGTCGTCCCGTCGACAGTGAAGACGATCTCGCGGTCGGCGGCGGGCACGAGGCTGACCGGGGCGGCTGTCACGCCGGCCAACGACAGCACGACGGCGGTGAGGTGGGTGAACATCGGCTCACCGCAAGGCGTTCTCGACCAGCGCGACGGTCGCGCGGGGGTCGTCGACCTGGACGACCAGGCGGGCGTAGCGCTCGTCGGCCAGTTCGAGCACGACGGCCTTCGACGGGTCCTTGACGTCCCAGAAGACTTTTTCGCCGTCGAGGTGAAACGTGCCCGCCGTGATCACGCCGGGCACGTGGGCGCCCGGCGCGCGGATTCCCTTGGGGTCGGCGGCGATACCGGGGTCCGCGGTCGCGCCGCGGACGTGGTCCAGCGGGATGGTCAGGCTGCTCTTGAAGGCCCAGAGCTTGTCGAGACCTTCGATCACGACAACGAGGTCGTCGCCGTCGATGGAGACCAGTGCCATTTCTGTTTTCCTTGTCAGTTAAGGGGATCGAGGTGTTGAGTCAGCGCGACGGCGGCACCGTCGGGGTTGCCGCGCAGGCGGAGTCCCAATGCGGCAGCCGTTAGGGCGGCGGCCAGTTCGGTGGAGATGCCGAGCGCGTCGGCGATTGCCTGGTCGAGCGAGGCCAGGGCCGCAGTCACTTCGGCGGCGACCTCTTCGTCGGCCGGTGCTCGTTCGACCACCGCGAGCAGGAGCAGGCCGAGGTCTGCCGAACTAACCAATCGCAGCACGGTCGCGGAATCCGTTGCCGCGGCGAGCTTTTCGGCCAGGGGGCGGAGGTCGTCGGCGAGGTGGCGGCGCAGGGCGACCAGATAGAGGCCGCGTTTGCTGCCGAACGTCTTGTAGAGGCTGTTGCGGTGCAGGCCGAGATGGGTGACGAGGTCGTCGACAGAAACCCCGTCGTACGCGCGGCCGCCGAACAACCCCACGGCGGCGCGCACCACCTCGTCCTCGTCGAACGCCCTTCGCCTGCCCATGCCTCGACTATAGGATTTTGGGGAATGATCAGTCAAGAACGATCGTTCCCCAAAAGTGAGTCACGAAGCGGGCTGCCACTCCTCGACCAGGTCCAGCAGTCCGGGGAAGCGTGCGTTGAGGTCTTCCGTGCGCACCCGGCTGCGGCGTTCCAGCCCGTATTGCCGCTGGCGCAGGACGCCCGCCTCGCGCAACGCCTTGAAGTGGTGAGTCAGCGACGACTTCGGGCGGTCGAAGCCGAACCAGCCGCACGGATGGTCGTAGGCCTCGCGTTCCAGCAGGAGTTTTCGCACGATCGTCAGCCGCAGCGGGTCGCTCAGTGCGGCTAGGACGGTTTCCAGCCGCAGGTCTTCTCGCGCCGGTTCAGGGAGGGCCGGCGGGAGTTCGGCGGGCGGGGCATCCGGGTCGGTCACCGAGGACGAGCGCATGTCTTCATTCAACCACTCCAGTACGAGATTAGTCGAACTACTGCTAGGTTCGAGGAGTAGTTCGACTAATCTCGTACTGGAGGACCCATGGCCGTCGTCGCACCCTCGCGGGTCGGCAGTCCTTGGCTTGCCGCTTGGCCGGTCACCGCGGTGTTCGTGCTTTCGAACGCGCCGACCCCGCTGTACGTGCTGTGGCAGCACCGGCTTGGATTCTCCGCTGGCACGCTCACGGTGATCTTCGCGGCCTACATCGCCGGGTTGCTGGCTGCGCTGCTCGTGGCGGGGCGCGCGTCGGATCGACTCGGGCGTAAACCCGTTGTGCTGCCTGGGGTTTTGCTCGCGCTCGTCGCTTGCGGGTTGTTCGCGGTCGCGACCTCGGTGCTCGCGTTGGCGGTCGCGCGGTTGCTGGCGGGGATCGCGGTCGGCATCACGGTGTCGGCGGGGATGGCGGCGGTGGTTGACGTCGGCGGACGCGAACGTGCGAGGACCTCGACGCTCGCGGCGTCTACCGCGATGGTGTTCGGGGCCGGGCTCGGGCCACTGCTGGCCGGGGCGCTGTCGGAGACACTGCCGGGGCCGACGGTGACGATCTTTGCGGTTGCGGCCGTGCTTCTGCTCAGTGCGGCCGTCGTGGTGATCCGGTTGCCGCTGCGGCGTCCGGTCGATTCCGGTGCGGGCGGTTGGGTCCGGGTTCCCGCAGTGCCGCGGGAGCAGCGCAAGTACGTCGTGCTGGGGATCGCGGTTTTCGCACCGGGGATCACGTCGACGTCGTTCGTGCTTTCCCTCGGACCGGCGTTGCTGGCCAGCGTGCTCGGCACCAGCAATCGCCTGCTCGCCGGGGCGACCGCGTTCGTCATGTTCGGCGCGGCGACTGCGGTTCAGTTCGCGGCGAAGCGGCTCGAGGTCCGCGCCATCCTGCTCGCCGGTGCGGCGGCGGGCGTCGCCTGCATGGCCGCGTTGCTGGTCGCCGTGCACGCGCAGTGGATCGCGGCCATCGTCGTGACCGCTGTGCTCGCGGGAGCCGCGCAGGGACTCGGCCAACTCGGCGGGCTCACCCTGATCAGCACTCACGTGCCTGAGCGGAGGCGCGCCGAGGCCAACGCTTTGCTCAACTTCGGCGGCTACCTCCCGGCAGCGTTGCTGCCGGTCGGCACCGGATATCTCAGTGACGCCCTCGGAATCACCACTGGGACAACGGTTTTCGCTGCGGTTCTCGCGCTTTCCGCACTGACTGCTGGCGGAATCGTGTGGCGGTCGGCCCGCTGACAGTCAGGAACGGCCGCCTGGTTGCCAGTAGTGCACCTCGATCGCGGCATAGTGCTCCGCGGTAAGGATTCCGCGGGCCGCGTCGGCGTCGGCGGCTTGCACCAGCGCTGCGGTGCCGAGCCAGGCGGTGCCGTCGTCGGACCACAGCGGGCCGTAGGAGATCAAGGACTCTGCGGCGGACGGCTCGAGGTCGACGGCGGGGCCGGAGCCCAAGCCCAGCACCAAGTACAGGTTGGCCGCCTCCGGATCACCGGGGAATTCCCACATGGTGCGGCCTAGAGCGTCGTCCCAGCGGCGAATCAGGACGTCCCGGTAGGCGCCAGCCTGGTAATTCGGTTCCGCGAAAGCGAATTCGCGGACGGCGGCGGCGTCCGGGAGGTCGACGATGTGCACGCTGCCGGTCGGAATGTCGCCGTCCAGGGTCGGGCCGCGCGCGATCAGCTCGAAACCGTCCATATAGGACCAATGCTCTTCGATCAGCTCGGCGCGCAACGCGGCGGAGCCGGGGCGGTCGCGGTGATAGCAGAAGAACTTCACCAGAGGAGTCTCCCGCATCCAGCAGGCCGCCGAGGACGAATTCGCCAAGTCCGCGAACCAGGCGTACGGTAGTAGTTGAACTTTCAAACACTCGGAGGCAGTCATGGCGAACCGCACGCCGGTCCTGTACCTGAGCCACGGTGCGCCGCCGCTCGCCGACGACGCGACGTGGACCCGGCAGCTCGCCGAATGGTCCGCTGACCTGGCCAAACCTCGCGCGATCCTGGTCGTTTCGGCGCACTGGGAGGAAGCTCCGCTGACACTCGGGGCGACCACGACGGTCCCGCTCGTCTACGACTTCTGGGGCTTCCCCGAGCACTACTACCAGGTCAAATACGCCGCGCCGGGTGCTCCGGAGCTGGCCGCGCGGGTGCGCAAGCTGCTGCATTCGACCGAAACCCCGGTGCACGACGCCCCGGACCGCGGCCTCGACCACGGCGCGTACGTCCCGCTGGTGGAGATGTTCCCCGACGCCGACGTCCCGGTGCTGCAGATTTCCATGCCCTCGCTCGACCCGCGGGCGCTCTACGACCTCGGCCGCAAGCTCGCGCCGCTGCGCGACGAGGGCGTGCTGATCATCGGCAGCGGATTCTTCACCCACAACCTCCGCGCGATGGGGGAAGTCAACGGCGTCAACGGAAACCCGCCGGGATGGTCCGCGGAATTCGACCACTGGGGCGACGAGGTGCTGCGCGCCCGCGACCTCGACGCCTTGCTCGACTTCCAGCACAAGGCCCCCGCCGCCGCGATGGCGCACCCGCGCATCGAGCACTTCGCGCCGCTGTTCGTGTCGCTCGGCGCCAGCTCGGCCGAGGGCGAAGGCCGCACGGTGATCGACGGTTTCTGGCACGGCCTGGCGAAGCGGTCGCTCGAATTCTCCTGACCCAGCACACAAAAAACGGGCCCGGAAGCACGTGGCTTCCGGGCCCGCCCGGGGTTATCCCCGGTTCGCTTCAGGCGAAGCGGTTCACTTCTTGAAGATGCCGGTCACCTTCGCGGCCAGCTTCTGGAACGCACCCAGCGGGCCGGTCGCGTCACCGATCGCCGGCACGGCCGGAGCGGTCGGCATGGCGGTCGGCAGCGTCGTCGGGGCACCCGGAACGGCGGGCACCGCGGCGAAGGAGGGCAGCTGGCCCAGCGTCGGCAGCGAGGTCTTCACCGGCAGCTGAGCGGGAACGGCCGGCACGTCCGCGCGCTCGGCACCCGCACCCGGCAGAGCCGGAACGCCCGGCAGAGCCGGAACCGCGGGAGCCGACGGCAGGTGGATGCCGTTCTGCAGCCCGGAAACCGAAGGCAGCGCCGAAGCACCCTTCAGCTGGTTGAGCTGGTTCAGCGCGGACAGTCCGCTGACCTGCGGCACGTCAGCACGCTGGGTGCCCGGCAGGGCCGGGGCGGGCAGCGTGGTGGCGGTGGGCAGGCTGCCCAGGCCCGGCAGCGCCGGGGCCGACGGCAGCGACGGAGCGGAACCGCCCGGCAGACCCGGCACGGCGGGCATCGCGGGGAGCTCGCCGGCGCCCATCTCGCCGCCGACCGGCACGTCGATGGCAGGCGGCTCTTCGACGTCGGTCGAGTTGGGGGCCTCGGCGGTGGCCACGCCGAGCACCTCCAGCGGCACGCCGAAGACCTGCACCAGCGCACCCAGCGGGTGGTAGAAGTCGAAGCCGGAGAGGGCTTCGCCGGTGCCGTCGGTGCTGGTGGCGTCGTTGCCGTCGGTCACGTCGGTGACGTTGTCGCCGACCCCGTGCGCCACGCCGCCCGCGGCGACCCCGTCGCCGAAGACCTGCGCCACAGCCGGGACCGGGAGGTCCAGGATGTCGCCCGAGATCGAGCCCTCGGTGCCCGAGGTGGTGTCCTTGCCGGCGTCGGTGGAGACGGTGTTGTTCATGGCGTCGCCCGAGGACACGCCCGCCGCGGAGACCGCGTCGCCGAAGACCTGCGCGACCGGTTCGGCGTCCGCGCCGACGATGTCGCCCGCGACCGCACCGGCGTCACCGTCGGTGAGGGCGTCGCCGCCCGCCGTCGAGGTGACGTCGTTGGTGGCGGTGCCGTGGCCGATCGCACCCCCGGCGACGCCGTCGCCGAAGATCGAGCCGGCGCCGGCGATCGGAGCCTTGACGATGTTGCCGGCGAGCGCGCCGTCCTTGCCGTCGGCGCTGGCGTTGCCGCCCGCCTTCGAGTCGGTCAGGTTGTCCGACATGCCGGTGCCGATGCCGGCGACCGAGCCGCCGACGCCGTGGCCCTGGACCGGCAGCGAAACCGGGGCCTCGACGAGGTTGCCCGCGCCCGCGCCCTTCGCACCGGTCGCGTGCACGTCGTTGCCCGCGGTGGAGGTGGTGTCGTTGCTGGACTTGCCGTGGCCCTGGCCGACGAACGAGCCGCCGATGCCGAACAGCTGCACCGGGGTGGACAGCGGCGCGGTGGCGAGGTTCGAGCTGAGGAAGCCGTTGTCGTCAGCGGTGTTGCCGCCGCCGCCTGCCTTCACGACCTTGGTCTCGGAGCCGTCGGCCGAGCCCTGCCCGATGAACGAGCCGCCCACGCCGAAGACCTCGGCCGGCGCGGCCACCGGGACCTGCACGATGTTGCCCGAGCCGGACGAGTCGTTGCCCTGGCTGCCGTCGTAGTTGCCCGCGGTGACCGTCTTGGTCTCGGTCGAGGTGCCCGAGGCGTTGCCGATGTGGCTGCCGCCGATGCCGTGCACCTCGGGGGCGCCCGCCACCTGGGTGTTGACGATGTTGCCGGTCAGCGTCGAGCCGTTGCCGCGGGTGTAGCTGCCGTCGCCGGACGTCGCGGTGGTGGTGTTGTCGCAGTTGGCGACCGCGCGGCCGATGTAGGTGCCGCCGACGCCGCACGCCTCGACCGGGAGCGCCACTGCCGGGTCGACCACGTTGGCCGAACCGGCGGCGTCGTTGCCGCTCGTCTTCACGAAGCCGCCGGAGGTGGCGGTGGTCTCGTGGGTGGAGGACGAGGCCTGGCGGTCGAGCGCCTGGCCGGTGGTGGCGTTGCCGATCCACGAACCGGCGACCGACGCGACGTTCGCGACCGGGCTGGCCTGCGCGGCGGCGGCGTTGCCGGACAGGAACGACTGGTCCCCGTCGGTCTCGAGGTAGGTCGGGGTGCCGTTCAGGCTGCCCGGACGGGTGTCGCCCGCCTTGGCGTCGGCCGAGGAGTTGGAGGTCGAGTCCGCGTCCGAGCCCCACACGCCGCCGGCGTTGCCGTTGAACTTGACCGGAAGCGCGATCGGCGCGCCGACCACGTTGCCGCTGCCCGCGGCGCCCTTGCCGTTGGACTTCATCGAACCGCCGGAGGCGGCGGTGGTGTCGGCGTTGTACCCGCCGCTGTAGGCGTTGCCGAGGATCCAGGACGCGGCGTTGCCGGTCACCTGGACCGGGGTCGCGAACTGGCCGCCGACGACGTTGCCGGACAGGCCGGAGCCCTTGCCGGTGGTGTCGACGTTGCCGGTCTCGGTGGTGCTCTGGTGCGCCGAACCGCCGTGCACCGCGCCGCTGCCGCCGGCCAGGCCGACGCCGTTGCCCGCGATCTGCACCGGGAGCGCGTAGTCGAGCGCCACGACGTTGCCCGCGATGCCCGAGTACTTGCCGTCGGTCGCGACGTCCTGGTTGTGGCTGTAGGTCTGGTCGTGGTCGCCGCCCTGCACGTGCGCGTCGCCGATGACGCCGACCGCGTTGTCCACGATCTGGATCGGGACGACCACGTCGCCGTTGACCTTGTTGCCCTTGAACGCGTCGTGGGTCGGCTCGAACTGCTGCCGCGGCGCGTTGGCCTTCGGGAGGCTGTCGGTCAGGCTGCCCGCGGAGCCGGCGGGCGTCTTCGCCGAAGCGAGCGCCTCCTTCGCGGCCGAGGTCACGGGCTTGGTGCTGATCTCGCTCTGGTGGGACGGGAGGTCAACCTGTCCGAGCGGGGTGCCGATCGCGTTGTTCGCTTCAGCGATCGGGACGGTGACGTTGAGATCAAGCGGGGAGGCCGGGGTGTCCGGGTTCACGTTCTCGTCGGCCGAGGCGATGCCGGTGCCCAGCATCAGCAACCCACCCGTGACCAACGCGGTCTGGAGTCCGCGCTTTGCCCAGGTCTGCATGGGATTTTTCTCCTTCATATCGGGGTCCCTTGCGGGTTCGTGGCGGTGCGCCCTGTCTCTCAGGGAATGCACCGGGAATGCGTGCGCGGAAATTGCGCAGCGCGCGAAAAACCCGCGGGATATCTGTCGATGACGGCAACGGCACACAAAGGTGTCCGAGGGTGCGTCAAAGACCCCGCGGGTGAAGTGGATCAGTCAGGAGTGACGCCGGGCTGCGTGCCCGGGGTGCGCGGCGTGTGCGCGAGGCCGGTGCGGGTCGAACCCGCCACGGCGTTGTCGACGGCGGCGGTGACCCAGGAGGGGACGCCGAAGTTCAGGCCGTCGAGGTGTCCGCCGGGCGCGGTGCTGCCACCGGCCGGGGAGTTCGGGATGGAAAGCGGCGCGGCGGGAAGCTGCGCCGGGGAGAACGGCGCGCCGGGCAGGCCCCGGTCGCCGCCGTGGTGCCGCGACGGCAGTTCGACGCCCTGCACCGGGTCGGCGGACTGCGCGTCCATCGACGGGAAGACCGACTGCAGTGCGTCGGACGTGGTCATCGCGGCGGCACCGAGGTTCTGGTCCGCCTCGGCGGGCTGCTCGGGAATGCCGGGCGCGGGCACCTGCTGCTCGGACCCGGGGGCCGGAGCGGAAGGCAGTTTCGGCAGGTCGACCAGGTTCGAGGGAGCGCTCGGGTCGAGCAGGTCCCACAGCTTCCGGCCGAAATCCTGCGCCGCGGGCGGCGGGGTGGTCGCGTCGGCGATCACCTGGCGCGCGTCCTGCGGCTTGCGCGCGATGTGCTCGAGCGAGCCGAGCGTGCGCTCCACCGGCTTGACGACCGCGTGCTGGCCGAGGTCGCTGACCGCGGTGCTGACCTTTCCGGCGGCCTCCTGGCCGCTGGCGAGATCATCGCGGTGCGGACTGGCGAGCTGGCCGAGCGAGCAGGTGGGCCGCGACGTGCCTGGTTCAGACCACGTGGTGGCGCCCTGGCCGCACGACGAAAGCCCTTGCGCCGCACCGGTGACGTCGCCCGCGAAACGGGCCGCGCCGTCGGTGACGTCGCCGATTCCGGCGGCCGTCGCGTCGGTGACCGGCGTGACGTTCGCGTCGACCGTGTCGGCCGAAGCGGCGGAAGAGGAGACGGCCCACGCTGCCGCGGTGGCCGCGAGCGCGCCGCCGACGACGAACAACGCACGAGACGCGAGACGGCCGAAGCGCGTCGCGCCCCGCCTCTCGTGCACAGCGTCGTTCGTCACAGGTGATTTCTCCTCGAGAGTAAAAAATGATTTCGGTTTTCGGGCGGAACGGCACAGTTCCGCGGTGGTGCAAAACCGAGACAACCAAATTTCCGACCCGTCGCGCATCCTTGACACGGCTTGATGCCACCATCGTGTGAACAACACAGAGTGTGGCCGGGTCTCACGATGGGTCATCCCCGGAGAAGACGGCGGGTTACTCCCGAGTCGGTTCGCGCGGCACCGGCGAAGCGGTGATTCGCGCCGCCGGCTGGGCGATCCGCCCGGTTTTCGTCGACAGGGCCGATACGGTTGACCCCGTGAGCCAGCCAGGGCGCGGACAACGCGAACAACCGTCCCTTTCCGAACCAGTCACCGACGTCACCGGTTTCATCCCGCGCGGCCTGCGCGTGTCCGCCGCGCTGTCGTGGCGGTTCATCGTGGTGATCGCCGCGCTGTACGCGGTGGTGTGGCTGCTGGGCTATCTCGCGTCGGTCGTGGTGCCGGTGTCGATCGCGCTGCTGCTTTCGGCGCTGCTGGCCCCCGCGGTGTCGCGGCTCGTGCGGATCCGCTTCCCGCGCGGCCTCGCCACGGCGATCGTGCTCGTGGCCGGGCTCGCGGTGCTCGGCGGGCTGCTGACGTTCGTGATCACCCAGTTCTCCAGCGGCCTCCCCGAACTGCAGCAGCAGCTGACCACGAGCCTCAACCAGATCAAGGACTGGCTCATCAACGGTCCGCTGCACTTGCGCCAGGAGCAGATCCAGGACTTCATCAACCAGGCGATCGGCTTCCTGCAGAACAACCAGGCGTCGATCACCACCACCGCGCTGACCACCGCGGGCACCGTCGGCGAGATCCTCACCGGCTTCGTGCTGACGCTCTTCGTCACGATCTTCTTCCTCGCCGGCGGCGACGGCATCTGGTCGTTCCTGGTGCGCGGCGTGCCGACGCGGGTGCGCTCGCGGGTGGACGTGGCGGGACGGCGCGGGTTCGCGTCGCTGGTCAGCTACATCCGCGCGACGGCCGCGGTGGCCGTGGTCGACGCGGTCGGCATCGGCATCGGGCTGTGGATCGTCGGCGTGCCGCTGGTGATCCCGCTGGCGACGCTGGTGTTCCTCGGCGCGTTCATCCCGATCATCGGCGCGCTGATCACCGGCGGCGTCGCGGTGCTGATCGCGCTCGTGTCGAAGGGCGTCATCGGCGCGGTGGTCGTGCTGGCCATCGTGATCGGCGTGATGCAGCTGGAAAGCCATGTGCTGCAGCCGCTGCTGCTCGGCCGCGCGGTGCGGCTGCACCCGCTCGCGGTGGTGCTCGCGATCGCCACCGGCCTGGTCGCCGCGGGCATCGCGGGCGCGCTGCTCGCGGTGCCGCTGCTGGCCGTGCTCAACGCCGGGGTCCGGTCGCTGCTGCACGAACACGATCCCGATCCGGCGACGGTCGACGCGCTGCACAGCAAGGCCGCGTACCCGAACGACGCGCCGGACAAGGCCGAAGGCAAAAAGTCCAGCAAGGACAAGAAAGACGAGGACGCCGGCTCCGGCGAAGACGAGAAGTGACCGTTCGTTCCATCCGGGATCCGGCGGCACCGCTGTGGCGCGGTGTCGTGGTGCTGCGCGTCGTGACGTGGTTGTTCGCGCTGGCAGTGGCGATCGCACACCACCCGGGCTTCCAGCGGGCGTGGCTGGCGTGGCTCGTCATCGGAGTGATGGCCGTGTGGTCTGTCGTGTCGAGTCTGGCGTACATGCGCGAGAACGGGCGGCACCGCTGGCTGGTGATCTTCGACCTCGTACTCACCACAGCGCTCCTGCTCACGTCGCCGTGGATCCTGTCGGACGCGCAGTTCGCCAACGCGACTACGCCGTTGATCACCACGGTCTGGGCAGCGGTAGCGCCGATCGCGGTGGCAACGCGCTTCGGCGCGCGCTGCGGCGTATCGGCGGGCCTCGTCGTGGCGGTAAGTACTGGTGTCGCACGCTGGCACGTCGACATCGACGTCATCCGTGACGGTGTGCTGTTGTGCGCGAGCGGTCTCCTTGTCGGTATGGCGGCGACGCTCGCGCGTAGCTCCGCCGAGACACTCGCGCGTGCCCTTCGCACCGAAGCAGCGACGGCCGAGCGCGAACGGCTTGCGCGCTCGATTCACGACGGTGTGCTTCAGGTTCTCGCGCGCGTACGGCGTCGCGGTCTCGAAGTAGGCGGCGAAGCAGCGGAGCTGGCGCGGCTCGCGGGGGAGCAGGAGATCGCGTTGCGTGCGTTGGTGACCAGCGAACCGACGCGGTCCGGCGACACCGCGGACCTCCGTTCGGCGTTGCAGCTGCTGGCGACCACATCGGTGCAGGTCTCGACGCCGGCCGGAACGGTGGACCTGCCCGCGCACGTCACCGAGGAACTCGTCGCCATCACCCGGGAAGCGCTGGCCAACGTGGAGAAACACGCTGGTCCGGACGCACACGCCTGGGTACTGCTGGAAGACCTCGGCGGCGAGGTCGTGGTGAGCGTCCGCGACGACGGACCGGGCATCGAGGGCGGCAGGCTGGAACGAGCGGCGGCCGAGGGCCGGCTCGGGGTAGTGAAGTCGATTCGCGGCCGGGTGGCCGACCTCGGCGGGACCGCGGAGCTGGACAGCGCTCCCGGCCGGGGCACGGAATGGGAAGTGCGGGTGCCAGCCACGATGAGGGACGGGCGATGACGGAACGGACGATCTCGGTGATGGTGGTCGACGACCACCCGATGTGGCGCGACGGCGTGGCCCGCGACCTCAGCGAGAACGGGTTCGAGGTGGCCGCGACCGCCCCGGACGCCCCGGCGGCGATCCGGATCGCACGCGCGGTACGTCCTGACGTCGTGCTGATGGACCTGAACCTCGGCGGCACGTCCGGCGTCGAGGCGACCCGCGAGATCACCGCGGCGGCGCCGGACACGCGCGTACTGGTGCTCTCGGCCAGCGGCGAGCACAGCGACGTGCTGGAAGCGGTGAAGGCGGGCGCGTCGGGCTACCTGGTGAAATCTGCGTCCGCGACGGAGCTGGTGGACGCGGTGCGCCGCACGGCCGACGGCGATCCGGTGTTCACCGCCGGGCTGGCGGGCCTGGTACTCGGCGAGTACCGGCGGATGGCCGACGTTCCGGACGGCGCGCCGGAACCGCCGCGGCTCACCGATCGGGAGACCGACGTGCTCCGACTGGTCGCGAAGGGGCTGACCGCGCGGCAGATCGCGGAACGGCTGGTCCTGTCACACCGGACGGTGGAGAACCACGTGCAGTCGACGTTGCGGAAGCTCCAGCTGCACAACCGGGTTGAGCTGGCCCGATACGCGATCGAACACGGGCTGGACGAGGACTGAGTCAAGAGGTCGCGACCCCGGCTTCCTGCTGCGCCGCAGCGAGTTTCGCCTTCCCCAGCCGCCAGGCCGGTTCGCCGGGATGCCACGCCGCGATCACCCCGTCGTCGAGGACCAGGTCGCCCGCCTCCGTCCATTCCAGGCCGGAATGCTTCAGGTTTTCCGTCGTGTACGGCATCGACGGAGCCTGCTGCCAGGTGCCGTCGGTCAGGTTCAACAGCCACAGATCGCGGGTCTGCGTGCCGGTTCCGGCGAACGACGGGGTGCCGAAATCCACCGCGGCGACGGTGCCGTCCCGGCTGGGCAGCACGTACGGATTGGCCTGCGGCACCGGCAGGGTCACCGGTTTCCGCGCTCCGCCGCGCAGGTCGAGCACGGTCAGATCGGTGAGGCCGCCCAGGACGAGCCGGTCGCCTGCCGCGGCGAGGATGCGCGGCGACTGCTGCACGGTGCGCCCGGTGGCCGGGTCGATCAGGACGTCGACGGTCTCCGCGGTGCCGCCGCCGACGGTGATCAGCAACCCGTGCGGCGTCTCCACCCGGACGAGCGTGTGGCACGACGCCACGGACCCCCTTCCGAACGAGGTACCGGTGAGCGCGACGTGTTCCAACCGGCAGAGGTCCGGGCCGTCCTGGCGGATCAGCCACACGCTGGCACCGTCCGCGCCCGGGGCCGCGCTCACCGCTTTACCGAGGGACCGCGGGGTCGAAAGTCCCAGGTAGACGTACACCTCGGCCGGGTCGCAGGCACCCTGCGCGCAGATCGGCCCGGTCAGCACGACGGGGGTGTGGCCGACGCGCAGCACCGACACCACCCGCTGCCCGCCGGGAACGCCGGGCAGCGTGCCGCGCAGGCCCGAATCGGCGTCGAACACCGTCGGCGGCGACGTGGCCAGCACCAACTCCACGCCGATGCCGCCGGTGGCGACGCCGCCGTCGAGGCCGGTCGGCGGGGGTGTGGTCGGGGTCGGACGCGCCGACGAGGTGACCGGAGCCGGTACCGGGGCGCCGCTCGTGCAGGCGGTCAGCAGGCAGCAGGCCGCGGCCAGGGCGACCGTCGCGCGGAGTACGGGTCCGTTCAGGGTTTTTCCCCGATCTGCCAGCGGAAATCGAGTTCTACCATCGAAGCCATGGCCGAGGAAGAGACGATCGCCGCGCAGCCCGCGACCGAGACCAAGCCGTTGACCGAGCGCGACATCCGGGTGTCCGACGACGAGCGCGAACACGTGGTCGGAGTGCTGCAGAAGGCGATCGGGCAGGGGATGCTCACCCTCGACGAGTTCACCGAACGCACCGACCAGGCGCTCGCGGCCCGCACCAGGGGCGACCTCAACGCCGTTCTCGCCGACCTGCCCGGGCTGGTCCACCCCGGCGCGGCGCCGCAGTACGCGCCGCTGCCCGAACCGCCCGGCTACGGCCCGAACTACGGGCTCGGCAGGCGGCTCGAGCTCAACGCCAAGTACTCGTCACTGCAGCGCAGCGGCCCGTGGCAGGTCCCGGCCGCGATGGTGGTGCGCAACAAGTACGGCAGCACCAAACTCGATTTCACCGAGGCCCGCGTCGCCACCCCGGTGGTACAGATCGAACTCGACTCGAAGTGGGGTTCGGTCGAGCTGATCATCCCGCAGCACGCGGCGGTGGACTACAACTCGATCACCGAGATCAAGTTCGGTTCGCTCGACGACAAGACCGGCAGCAACGGCCGCGCGGGCACCCCGCGCTACGTGCTGACCGGCCGCATCCACGGAGGCTCGCTGGTCATCCGCCACCCTCGGCGGGGCATCTTCGGCTGACCAGCGTCCGGCGCCGGATCCGGTACCCCATCTCTCTCCCGGGTCCGGCGTCCCCCTGCTAGGAAACGGCGTCCGCGACCGCCTTGCGCGCGGAGGCCGGATCGGCGGTCGCGAGCGCCGCCGCCGCGATCTCGCGGGCCTTCTCGCGAGACACCGTCGCCAGGCTCGCGCCGACCGCGCGGACCGCCGGGGCGTTCATCGACAGACTGGTCAGGCCGAGCCCGGCCAGCACCAGCGCGAGCCGCGGGTCGGCCGCCGCCTCGCCGCACACGCCCGCCGGTTTGCCGGTCGCTTCCGCCGCGTCGCCGATCAGCTTCAGCAGGCGCAGCAACCCGGGCTGCCATGGGTCGTTCAGCTTCGCCACCGCGCCGAGCTGACGGTCCGCGGCGAAGGTGTACTGGGCCAGGTCGTTGGTGCCGACGGACACGAAATCGACCACGCCGAGAATCTCCTGCGCCAACACCGCGGCGGCGGGAATCTCGATCATCACGCCCGCCCGCGCGATCCCGGCGGCGCGCACGCGCTCGGCGAACCACGCGGCTTCCTCGACGGTGCCGACCATCGGGGCCATCACCGAAACCTCCGCGCCGGAATCCTCCGCCGCGCCCGCGATGGCTTCCAGCTGCCGGTCGAGCACCTCAGGCCGGTCGAACGCGATCCGCAGGCCGCGTACGCCGAGCGCCGGGTTCGGCTCGTCGTCCGGCGACAGGAACGCGAGCGGCTTGTCCGCGCCCGCGTCCAGCGTGCGCACGATGACCGGCTTGCCGCGGAACGGCGAAAGCACTGCGGCATAAGCTTTTCGCTGCTCTTCGACGGACGGCTCGGCCGGCGCGTCGAGGTAGCAGAACTCGGTGCGGAACAGCCCGACGCCCTCGGCGCCCGCGTCCGCGGCGGCCTGCGCGTCGGCTGGGGAGCCGACGTTGCCGTACACCTTCACCCGGTGCCCGTCGGACAGCTCGCCGACGCCGTTCCACTCAGCCGGGCCCGAAGCGGCGGCCGTGACGATCGGCGCGGACGGGTCGACTGCCTCGAGCACGCCGGTGTCGCCGTCGACCGACAGCGCCTTCGCGTCGGAGGCCAGCAGGCCGCGCACCGCGACGACCGCCGGAATTCCCAGCGCCCGCGCGAGAATCGCGGTGTGGCTTGTCGGGCCGCCCTCCTCGGTGACCAGCGCGAGCACCTTCGCCGGGTCGAGCCCCGCGGTGTCGGCGGGCGCGAGGTCGCGGGCGACGAGCACGCTCGGCGACGACAGCTCGGGCACCCCGGGCGGGGCGACGCCGAGCAGTTCGGCGACGAGCCGGTCGCGCACGTCGCGGACGTCGCGGACCCGCTCGGCCATGTACCCGCCGGCGGCCGCCAGTGCGTCGGCGAACCCTTCGGCGGCCTGGTAGACGGCGCGGGCCGCGGGTAGGTTCCGCGCCGTCACCAGCTGTTGAGCCTGAGCGGCGAGCGCCGGGTCGGCGGCCATCGCGGCGGTGGTGATGAGGATCGTCGCGGCCTCGCCGGTCGCGGCCTCGGCCTGCGCTTCCAGCCGCGCGGCGACCGCCTGCGCGGCGGGTTCGATCCGGGCCGCCTCCGCCGCCGGGTCGTCCGGCGCGGGCGTGCTGGCGGGTTCCCCGAGCGGCTCGGCGACCCGCACGACGGGTCCGCTCGCGCGTCCGGGGCTCACCGCGACCCCGGTCAGCGAGGAAGCGACAGCGGACTCGGCCGGAGCGGCGGCACTCTCAGACATGGTCTAGACCATAGCTCACGTAGACGGCGATCTCCCGGGGCGCCGCACCCGTTTCCCGATTTCGCACCCGTTCGACCACCGGACGCACCTCCTCGTGCCACCAGGCGCCTGCCAGTTCCGCGCGGTCGCGGAGCACCCGGCCCCGCAAAGTCTGCCGGAAACCCCACGCCTCCGCCGAGTCCGCGAGCCGGAACCAGTCAGCCGGGTCGTCGAGCCACAGGTCGGTCCGGTCGGCGTCGGCGAGCGGGACCCGTTCCAGGAACATCCGTTCGGCCCGCTTCGACGGCAGATCCGCCAGCGTCAGGCAGCGCATCGCGAACGCGACCGTGCAGACCGACCGCACCTCGGCGAGGACAGTCTCCGCGCCGCGCACCCTGGCCAGCGCGATCCGGTGGTGCCCGTCCTCCACGAAGTACATGTCGCCCAGCCGCACGAGCCGCACCGGCGGAAGCTCCCCGACGGCGTCGGCGATCGCCCGCCAGCGCTCCCGCAGTGCGCGGTTGCGGGGCCGGAACAACCGGTCGAAATCCTCGGCACGCGCGAGAGACCCCACTACGCCGTCAACCGGGACCTTGCGGAGCCCCTCATAGGTTTCCGCCGTCCGCCCCAGCGCGGCGAGCGTCTCGTCGAGCGGCATCAACGCGAGCGGATCACGCGCTGCCGCAATCCTCCGCAACCGGGTCGCGTACCCCTGCCACCACGCCGAACCGAACGAATCGCCCACGTGAGCCACAACACGGCCCGGGCGCGGCTCATTCCAGCTCGGCGGCCGTCGGATACGACGGCTGAGCACCATGCCTCGTCACGGTCACCGCGGCGACTTTCACCGCTCGCTCGGCGGCTTCGACCAGGTCAGCGCCGTCGGCGAGGGCCGAGGCCAGCGCACCGGCGAACGCGTCGCCCGCGCCCGTCGTGTCGACCGCTGCCACCTTGGGCGACTCGACCGTTGTCGACTTGTCGCCCTCGATCACCGCCGCGCCTTTGGCCCCGAGCGTGACCACGGCTGCCCGCGGGCCGAGTTCGAGCAATTTGCGCGGGTCAACGTCCGCCGAGCCGAGCAGGTAGGCCGCCTCGTGCTCGTTGACCAGCAAAACGTCCAGCGCGGCCAGCGTTTCCGGCGAAACCTCGGCCGCCGGGGAGAGGTTCAGCAGCACCCGCACGCCCTTTTCGCGTGCCCGCACCACCGCGCGTTCGATCGTCGGCAGCGGCACTTCCAGCGAGGCGACGAGCACACCGGCACCCTCCAGCGCCTCGTCGGCGATGTCCCCGGGTTCCAGCGCGGAGTTCGCGCCAGGGGAGACGAGGATTGAGTTTTCCCCGTCCGGAGTCACGGTGATGTAGGCGATTCCGGTGGGCCGATCAACAGTCCGAACGAATTGCGTATCGACACCTGCATTCGACAACGAATCCCGCAGCATTCGACCGTACGGATCGTCGCCGACCGCGCCGAGCAACGCGACGTCCGCGCCGAGTTTTCCCGCCGCGACCGCGGTATTCGCGCCCTTGCCGCCCGGCGACAACGCGGTGTCGCCGCCCAGCACCGTCTCGCCGCCGCCGGGGCGACGGTCGACCGGCACCACCAAATCGGCATTCGCGGACCCGACTACCAGTACCGCAGCACTCATACCGCTACTCTGCCACGACCCGTCCTTTCCGCCATCCGTGCCCGAAAGTGAAAGCGTTTGTAACTTTCTTGGCGCTCAGTGCGACAATCAGGCGGAACAGCGTCCGGCCGTCACTCGATCGGGGGATCCGTATCCCCCAGGCGTCACTTCTGCGGCGGCCTTCGCTCTTCTTCGAGCGTCACTGGCCTTGAGCCGATGACGTTGCCCCGACCGGAAGCGCACCGGAGAGGGCATCGGGTCGCCGGCGCCGATCACGTAGCCCCCCGAGTGATCGGCGTCGGCACCGACCCGATTCGCGCGCCAGCGCCTAAATCGGTGTCCAGACCACCTAGACTGCCCAAATGAGCAGCCCCACACGCAGGGGTCGCGCGCGAGCGGCTACCGAATCGGACATCCGCCGGACCGCGCGGAAACTGCTGGTAGGCCAGGGCCCGGAAGCCGTGACGCTGCGGGCCATCGCCCGGGAGCTGGGGATCACCGCACCGGCCCTGTACCGCTACTACGAATCCCGCGACGACCTGCTGGAGAACCTCCGCCTCGACGTCTGCACCGACCTCGCCGCCGAAATCGCCGAGGACATCGCGGAGCTGAAGGACGAGGGCCTGCTGCAGCTGTTCCAGATCTGCAAAGGATTCCGCCGCTGGGCGCTGACCCACACCAAGGAATTCACGCTGGTGTTCGCGTCGCCGACCGGGGCCACCGGCACCGCGACCGGCAGCGCGCTGCGCAGGCTGGACGAGCCGTTCGGCAAGATCTTCCTCGCCGCGGCGGGCCACGTGCTCGCCCAGCACGACCTGGTCATGCCGCCGAACGACGTGGTCCCGCCCGAACTCCGCGACGACCTCACCGCGTTCCAGCAGGACCTGCTGACGGTGCTCAAGGAGTCCGGGCGGGAGATCCCGCCGGAGAAGCTGGACCTCGGGCTCACCTACCTGATGATCACCTTCTGGGCGCGGCTCTACGGCCACGTGACCCTCGAGGTGTTCGGCAACTACCCGATCCCGGTGTCCAAGCCGGACGTGCTGTTCGAGGCCATGCTCACCGACCTCGCCCGCGACGTCGGCCTCTACAGCGGTTAGGCCGCGTGGCCGCCGTCGACCGAGATGGTCGAGCCGGTCACGTACGCGCTGGCCGGCGAGGCGAGGAACGCCACCGTGTCGGCCACTTCCGCGGGCTTGCCGTACCGGCCGGCCGCGGTCATCGACGCCTGGTCCGCGGCGTACGGGCCGTCGGCCGGGTTCATTTCGGTGTCGGTGGGTCCCGGGTGCACCAGGTTCACCGTCACGCCGTTCGCGGCCAGTTCGCGGGCCAGCGCCTTGGTCAGCCCGACCATCGCGGACTTGCTGACCGCGTACAGCACCATTCCCGGCCCCGGCACGCGATCGGTCACGCAGCTGCCGATCGTGATCACCCGGCCGCCCTCGCCGAGGTGCTTGGCCGCCGCCTTCGTCGCGGCCAGAACCCCGCGCACGTTCACCGCGAGCACGCGGTCGACGTCGTCCATCCCGGTCTGCTCGAGGGGCCCGACGAAACCGACGCCCGCGTTGTTGACCAGCACGTCCAATCGCCCGAACTCGGCGACCGCCGCTTCCACCGCTGCTTCGACCGCCGCTGAATCCGCGTTGTCCGCGCCGACCGCGAGCGCACGCCGGCCGAGTGCCTTGATCCGGTCGACCACTTCCGCCGCCTGCTCGGCATTCACCGCGTAGGTGAGCACCACATCCGCCCCAGCCTCGGCGAGCCGCAGTGCCGTCGCCGCACCGATTCCGCGGCTCCCACCAGTCACCAGCGCCACTTTGCCGTCGAGGTTCATGTCCGTCCTTTCCGTTTGTTTCGCTTTCAACCATCGAAGCGCCGGACGACGGGCGAAGCTGGCGTCTTTCGGCCGTGGCGGTTCGATTCCGCACCCGGGCGGCCACAGCGTGTGACAAACTCCTGCCAGCGGGAGAACGGGGAGGGGGACGGGTTGCTGCACGTCCAAGAGCTGGTGAAGGTCTACAGCCAACGCCGCGTGGTCGACACCGTGTCGTTCAGCCTGCGGCCGGGCACGGTGACCGCGTTCCTCGGACCGAACGGCGCCGGGAAATCGACCACGCTGCGGATGATCTGCGGCCTGACCACGCCGACG
This sequence comes from Amycolatopsis sp. NPDC004079, assembly GCF_040610415.1. Taxonomy (NCBI): domain Bacteria; kingdom Bacillati; phylum Actinomycetota; class Actinomycetes; order Pseudonocardiales; family Pseudonocardiaceae; genus Amycolatopsis; species Amycolatopsis sp. NPDC004079. Next base: position 132,416 of record NZ_JBEXMH010000003.1, read on the forward strand.
TCCGGCACCGCGACCATCGCCGGCCGCCGCTTCGGCGAGTGGCCCAACCCGGCGCACGTCGCGGGCGTGCTGCTCGACGCGTCCGCCGTGCACCCCGGCCGCACCGGCAGGCATCACCTGCGCAACGCCGCGAAACTGATGCGGCTGCCCGCCGCCCGGGTGGACCAGGTGCTCGGGCAGGTCGGCCTCTCCGACGCGGCGAACCGGCGGATCGGCAAGTACAGCCTCGGCATGCGGCAGCGGCTCGGCATCGCGCAGGCGCTGTTGTGCGATCCGCCGGTGCTGATCCTCGACGAACCGATCAACGGCCTCGACCCGGACGGCATCCGCTCCACCAGGCAGTTGCTGCGCGGGTACGCCCAGCGCGGCGGCACCGTGCTGCTGTCCAGCCACGTGCTGTCCGAAGTGGACCAGACCGCGGACCGCGTGGTGATGATCGGCCAGGGCCGCGTCGTCGCCGACGGTCCGCTGGAGAGCTTCGCCGGACCGGCCCGCACGCTCATCCGCACCGCCGATCTGCCCCGGCTGACCTCCGCGCTGAGCCAGGCCAGGCTCGAACTGCGCCAGACCAGCGTGGACGGGGTGTCCGTCGCCGCCCCGATGAAACAGGTGTCCGACCTCGCGTTCGGCGCCCGCGTGCAGGTGCTGGAGCTGCGCGAGGAACAGCAGAACCTGGAAGAGCTTTTCTTCCGGCTCACCGGAGGAGCCCGATGATCCCGGCGCAGGCGCCCGCGTGGCAGGCCCCGGCTCAGCGGCGCGCGTCGTTCGGCACCGTGGTGGGCGTCGAACTGCGGAAGATGACCGCGACGGTGGCGGACAAGATCCTGGTGATCGCCGCGCCGATCCTGCTGGTGGCGCTGTCGCTGCTGTTCTTGCAGGGCGGACTGCGCGACTACACGCTCGACAAGCAGCTGCTGCCGGTGTTCCTCACGATCCGGCTCGGCGCGGTGCTGATGAACGTCGTGCTCGTGAAACTGATCGCCGCGGAATGGCATTACCGCAGCGCGCAGCCGACTCTGCTCGCCCAACCGTCGCGGCTGCGCTACGTGCTCGCGCAGGCCACCATCGCGATCGGGGTCTGGCTGGTCACCTCCGGGCTGAACCTGCTGATGACCTTCACCTACTACCGCAGCCAGCTCGACGGATACGACACGCAGTTCCTGCTCGACGCCCGGCCGGGCGCGATGGTCGCGACGATTCTGCTCGGCGGGTTCTGCATGACCCTGCTCGCGGTGGCCATCGGCTGGCTGATCCCCAACACCGCCGGATCGATCACCGCTTACGTCCTGCTGTCGCTGCTGTTCGTGTTCCTGCAGAGCGGCATCGACTACGCGGGATGGGTCGATCCGGCCGAACCCGCGCGGCAGCTCGCGGGGATCGCCAAGCACGGACCGGTCGCGCTGGCGACGTCGCTGGTGGTCTGGATCGGCCTGGCCGGGGTCGCGATCTGGCGGGCGGGCACGCGAGAAGCGGCGTGACCGCGGGTCAGCCGGCCAGCGAGCCGCCGCCGGGGTCGACCGTGTTCAGGTAGTCCTCGGCGGCCTTCTGCGCGTCCGGGCAGAACTGCTGAGCAGTCTGGCGGTCGACGTCGAGATTGTCGCCGGGGACCGGTCCGCGGCCCGCTTCGGTGCCGACCCGGACCGTGACGACCTGCAGCGAGCCGGTGTTCACCGCGACCACGCAGCCGTATCCCTGGAGCTGGGAAACCGCGTAGTAGCGGTCCAGCACCAGCATCCGGCGGAAGTGGTGGACGCTGTAGTCGTAGACCTTCCACCAGCCGGGCCACGGCTCCGGGATGCGCTGGTCCGGGTCCATCGAGCCGATCTCGACCTGCGTGCCCGCCGACCGCTTCAGGACGCAGGCCTTGGCATACGGGTTGTACATCGGCGAACTGCCGCCGAGGGAGGCCAGCAACTGCGGGTTCTTTTCGAGCTGTGAACAGTCGCCAGGGAACAGCTTCGGCCTGCTCGTGATGACCGGCAGCGTGTCGTAAGCGATCGAATCCGCCGGCAGGCTCGGCGCGGGTTTCCCCGGTGGCTGAGCAGGCGCGACGGCGCACCCGGAAAGCACTGCCGCCACTGCGACAGTTACCGCGGTGATCGCTCGGTTACGCACGGAAAGCACAGTACCGGCCCGGGATCGGCTCCCGGGCCGGAACGAGCTTTTTCAGAGCACGATGTTGACCAGCCGGCCCGGCACCACGATCACCTTGCGCGGCGTCTTGTCGCCGACCAGCGCGGCGATCTTCTCGTCCGCCAGCGCGGTCGCCTGCACCGCGTCGTTCTTCGCGGCCGCGGGCACGGTGATCCGCGAACGGACCTTGCCGTTGACCTGGATCGGGTACTCGACCGAGTCCTCGACCAGGTACTTCTCGTCCACGACCGGGAACGGCCCGTGCACCAGCGAGTCCGCGTGGCCCATCCGGTGCCACAGTTCCTCGGCCACGTGCGGGGCCAGCGGAGCCAGCAGCAGCACCAGCGGTTCGGCCACCTCGCGCGGGGTTCCCGCGGCCGAGCCGTACGCCTTGGTCAGGTGGTTGTTCAGCTCGATCAGCTTCGCGCCGGCGGTGTTGAACCGCATCTCCGCGTAGTCCTCGCGAACCCCGGCGATGGTGCGGTGCACCAGTTTCCGGTCCGCCTCGGTCGCCTCGTCCGCCGAGACCCGCAGCTCGCCGGTCTGCTCGTCGACCAGCAGCCGCCACAGCCGCTGCAGGAACCGGTGCGCGCCGACGACGTCCTTGGTCGCCCACGGCCGCGACATGTCCAGCGGGCCCATCGACATCTCGTACAGGCGGAAGGTGTCCGCGCCGTAGGTGTCCGACATTTCGTCCGGCGTCACGGCGTTCTTCAGGCTCTTGCCCATCTTGCCGTATTCCTGCTTGACCTCTTCGTCGCCGAAGAAGAATTTGCCGTCGCGCTCGACGACGTCCTCAGCAGGCACGTACACACCGCGCTTGTCGGTGTAGGCGAACGCCTCGATGTAGCCCTGGTTGAACAGGCGGCGGTACGGCTCCTTCGACGAGACGTGGCCCAAGTCGTACAGCACCTTGTGCCAGAACCGCGAGTACAGCAGGTGCAGCACCGCGTGCTCGACGCCGCCGACGTACAGGTCGACGCCGCCCGGGTCGTCCCCGCCGTGCTCGGCCGGACGCGGGCCCAGCCAGTACGCCTCGTTCTCCGGCGCGCAGAACACGTCCTGGCTCGTCGGGTCGACGTAGCGCAGCTGGTACCAGCAGGAACCGGCCCACTGCGGCATGACGTTGGTGTCGCGGCGGTACTTCTTCGGCCCGTCGCCCAGGTCCAGGGTGACCTCGACCCAGTCGGTCGCGCGCGACAGCGGCGGCGACGGCTCGGAGTCGGCGTCGTCCGGGTCGAAGGTCCTCGGCTTGTAGTCGTCGATGTCCGGCAGGACGACCGGCAGCTGGTCCTCGGGCAGGGCGATCGGCAGGTTGTTCTCGTCGTAGACGATCGGGAACGGCTCGCCCCAGTAACGCTGGCGGGCGAACAGCCAGTCGCGCAGCTTGTACTGCACGGTGCCCTCGCCCGCGCCGCGGTCCTCCAGCCAGGCGATGATCGTCTTCTTGGCGTCGGCGACGCCCATGCCGTTCAGGTCGACGGTGTCGTTGGCGGAGTTGATCGCCGGGCCGTCGCCGGTGAAGGCCTCGCCCTCGAAGCCCTCGCCGGGGTCGACCGTGCGGACGATCTCCAGCTCGAACTTCTTGGCGAAGTCGTAGTCGCGCTGGTCCTGTGCGGGCACCGCCATGATCGCGCCGGTGCCGTAGCCCATCAGCACGTAATCGCCGACGAAGACCGGGATTTCCTTGCCGTTGACCGGGTTCACCGCGTAGGTGCCGGTGAAGACGCCGGTCTTCTCCTTGTTCTCCTGCCGGTCCAGATCGGACTTGCGGGAGGCGGCGGCCCGGTAGGCGGCGATGGCCTCGGCCGGCGTCTTCGCGCCGCCGGTCCAGCTCTCCGGGTGCTCGCCCGGCCACTGCGCCGCGGTCAGCTTCCCGACCAGCGGGTGTTCCGGCGCGATCACCATGTAGGTGGCGCCGAACAGGGTGTCCGGACGGGTTGTGAAGACCTCGATCTTCTCGTCGCCCGCGGCGAAGGAGACCCGCGCGCCCTGCGAGCGGCCGACCCAGTTGCGCTGCATGGACTTGACCTTGTCCGGCCAGTCCAGCAGGTCCAGGTCGTCGACCAGGCGGTCGGCGTACGCGGTGATCCGCATCATCCACTGGCGCAGGCTCTTGCGGAACACCGGGAAGTTGCCGCGGTCGCTGCGGCCGTCCGCGGTCACCTCCTCGTTCGCGACGACGGTGCCCAGGCCCGGGGCCCAGTTCACCGGGGCCTCGGAGATGTAGACCAGCCGGTGGTCGTCGATGATCTTGCGCTGCTCGACGCTGCTCAGCTCGACCCACGGACGGCCGTCCGGCGTCGCGCGCTCACCCGCGGCGTACGCCTTCTCCAGCTCCTCGATCGGCCGCGCCTTGCGGGCGTCCTCGTCGTAGTAGGAGTTGAAGATCTGCAGGAAGATCCACTGGGTCCACTTGTAGTAGTCCGGGTCGATCGTCTCGATCGACCGGCGCTCGTCGTGGCCCAGGCCCAGCCGCTTCAGCTGGCGGCGCATCGTGGCGATGTTCTGCTCGGTCGTGGTGCGCGGGTGCGTGCCGGTCTGCACCGCGTACTGCTCGGCGGGCAGGCCGAACGCGTCGTAACCCAGCGTGTGCAGCACGTTCCGGCCGATCATCCGGTGGTAGCGCGCGTAGACGTCGGTGCCGATGTAGCCCAGCGGGTGCCCGACGTGCAGGCCGGAGCCGGACGGGTACGGGAACATGTCCTGCACGAACAGCTTGTCCGAGGGCACCGGCTCGCCCGCCTCGGCGAGCGGGCCGACCGGGTTCGGCGCGTGGTAGGTGCCGTGGTCGGACCAGTGGTCCTGCCAGCGCTGCTCGATCTGCCCGGCCAGCTCCGCGGTGTAGCGGAACGGCGGGGCGTGCTCAGCGTCCGCGGCACTCTTCGCCGCGGCCCCGGTGGCCTCGTCAGACCCTGTCATCGCCGTCTTCCTCCGTGTCGAGCCACTCCCAGAAACAACTCGACCCCCCAAGCCAGAAGGCATGAGGGGTCGCCGCGCCGAGCCGGTCATCGGACCAGGTCAGCGCGGCAGGCCAAGGAGCAGCCGAGCCGTGTTCATGCACTCATCGTAACGCGCTGGTCAAAGCCGTTCCGACGGGACCGCCAAAGCGACGACCTGGGTCACCTGGGACGCGGAGAAGTTGTTGTCGCTCACGAGCAGGAGACTGCGCTCCCCGGACGGCAGCGCCGGACCCCAGGTCATCCCCTCGATGTTGTCCACAGTGGACAGCGGGAGATCGGAAAGGTCGGCGAGCAGCCGCTTCTTCACCGGCTTCACGTGCTTCGCCGCCGTCAGCGACGGGGTGTTCAGGACGTTCGTCGCGCCGGTGGTGTCGATCTCGAAAATGCGCACCTTGTTGCCGACGCCGGTGACGAAGGACCGCTCCATCATCAGGAATTTCGTCGGATCGGCCTGGTTCACCGCGAGCATCGAGGACACCCCGGTGTCGGCGAACCCGGTCGCGGGCTTCGGCTCGGCGAAGAGCTTCTCCTGCGGGTACGCGTACTGCGCCAGCACGTGCCCGAACCGGCTCTGCAGGGTGATCCGCGACAACGCGCCCGACGTCGGCGTGGGCGGCGGGCCGTCCTGCAGCAGCGGGGCCTCGACCTCGCTGGCCAGCAGGGTGCCGAACCCGGTGTAGGCGAGGCCTTCGAGAACGTAGTTCCGGCGCGGACCGGCGTCCGGCGTCATCCGCTCGTTGGCGGGCAGCGGCAGGTCACGGACGTAATGCCCGTCGCGGGCGGCCTCGCGGATCGACGGCTGGATCAGGTGCTGATCAGCGAGCCGGTCGCCTTCCTGCGACCAGGTGTAATGCCCGGTCCACGGGTCGACGCGCAACTCCTCGGGGTCGATCGTCTGCTCGTTCTGCGGAGCGGCCGGATCGTTCTTCGCGAGCGGCGGGTACGGCGTGTCGTCGGGGCGCAGCAGCGGATGGGTGCCGGTGAAGGTGACCGGCCCCACGCCCTTCGCGCTGACGTCGAACTTCGCGGTGTAGAAGCGGGCCGGATTGATCGCGGACCGGTCGTCGCTGATGAAGACGTAACCGCCGGTGCGCGGATCGAAGTCGATCGACGACAATCCGCCGACCGTGGTGCCCTGGAACTGCAGGTTATGCGGCACCCGCTGCTCGGCGAGCAGCCGGACCGGCCGCGGCGCGGCGGCAGCGGCGTCGCTGGTTCCTGGAATGAGCAAGGACAGCGTGACGATCCCGGCGGCGGCGAGCAGCCGGTGTCGCGTGGACGAAGACATGGCCCGTAGCACAGCCGACGAGGGTATCCGGGACATGGCCGCGAGGTCACGCTTATCCTCAAGAGGTGTTCGCTATCGCGCTCGTCCCGATCGTCCTTGGTGTCGTCGTCGGCTGGGGTGGTTTCCTCGGCGTGCGCGGACGGCTGACCCGAGCAGGCGGTGCCGGAGTCCGGACCGAAGCCTCGATGCGCAGCGAAGAGGCCTTCAAGCTCGCCAACCGGGTCGCCGGAATCCCGACCCTGGCCGGCGGCGCGGCCGGGGTCGTCTGCGGACTCGCCGGCCTCGCCATCCCCACCACGGCCGGCCTGGTGGCCGCCGCGACCGTCGGACTGCTTGGTTTGCTGGTCATGGTGGTCGCCGGAGCCCGCATGGGCGCCCGAGCCGCCCTGACCGTGCCCGCCCCGTCGCCGGTTCCCGCTGGCTGCAGCGGCTGCGCGTGCGGCGCGGGCGGCTGCGGAGTCCTGCAGAAGTCCAGCGAGGCCTAATTCCGCTGCAAATCGCCGGGGTGGGTGGCCAGCAACGCGAGCGGCACCCCCTGGCGGCGCAGCACCTGCCCCCACAGATCACGGCTGGGCGGCGCGAGAATGTCGCTGGGCAAGGCGGGAACGATCACCCAGTCCTCGCGCTCGATCTCGCCCGCGAGCTGCCCTGAATCCCACCCGGCGTAGCCCGCGAACACCCGCACACCGCGAACCTTGGGCACCAGGACTTCGGGATCGCTGTCCAGATCGACGAGCGCGACCGGCCCTCGCACCGCGACCACGCCCGGAACGCTGGAAGCGGACTCCCCAGTCCGCAACGCGGCGAGACAAAGCGCGGTCTTCTTGTCGACCGGCCCGCCGACGAAGACAGACTGCGGTTCGGCGACGTGCGCGCCCCACCCCGGCAGGACGTCATTCACCGGAACATCGGACGGCCGGTTCAAGACCACCCCGAGCGTGCCCTCCGCCCGATGATCGATCACGAACACCACGGTCCGCTTGAAGTTCGGGTCGAACATCGTGGGTGCGGCGACCAGGAGCGTTCCCGGTTCAACCTCGGCGTCCGCTGGCACGCCACCCATGATCCCATCACCCGCCACGGGAAATCCTCCCGGCACGGGAACACCAGCACCACGCGCCCCGTTGAGAACAATGAGCCGGCGCACTCGTGTCCCCCGGGCTCACTGAAGAACCGCCTTTGTGGAATACCGGTCCGGCCGGAGCCACACTGCGCCAAGCCGCCGAGAGGCGAAACGAGTGCGCCGGTGTTCTCTCCTCCTGTTCGGTGCTTCGCACCTTCCCTCCGCCACCGGCGCCGAGTACCCGGGGGGCCGAGCCCCCCGGACCCCCGCGGTGCCTTCGGTGCGGTTTTCGGGGTGGTCGGGGCGGGGCCCCCTTTGGCTTCCGGGGTGGCTGGGTTTCGGTGAGGGGTGCGGTTGGGGTTTTGGCCGGTTTGTTGGCGGTGGGGTGGATCGCTGAAGGTTTGTCGGCTTTTGTGCTGTTTTCTGTTGGGAGTGCTGGAGCGTTTGGTGCTCGCAGGGCTCGGTTCGTTCGGTGGCCGCAGAGCTCGGTCCGGACGGCGTTTCTCATCGGGCTGTCGCGTCGGTCTGCTCGGTCTCCGCGTGTTGCTCGGCCGTTTCTCTTCTCTGGCTGGCTTGGCGGGCCGTTCCCACCCTGGTCTGTCTGTGGGGTGGGGAGTGGTTGGGGTGTCTCATTTTTCGGGTTTTGTCGGGGGGTCTCGGTAGGGTTGCGGGGTGAAGGTGGGGGAGCGGCGGCTGGGTTGGCAATTGGTTCGGGATCCGTTGTTTCGGCGGTTGCTGTGCACGCGGTTCGCGGCGCAGTGGGGGGACGGCGTTTTCCGGGCCGGGTTGGCTGGGGCCGTTTTGTTCAATCCGGAGCGGGCGACGGATCCGTTGGCCATCGCGGAGGGGTTTGCGGCCCTGCTGCTCCCGTATTCGCTGGTGGGGCCGTTCGCGGGGGCGTTGCTCGATCGGTGGGACCGGCGGCGGGTGCTCGTGTTCGCGAATCTCGTGCGGGCTCTGGCGATCGTGGCGTCGGTCTTCGCGGTGGGGGCCGGGGTCGGCGGGATCGGGTTGTTTTCGCTCGCGTTGCTCGCCGAGGGGGTCAGCCGGTTCATCGGGTCTGGGTTGTCGGCTGCGTTGCCGCACATCGTGGAGCCCAAGGCAGTCGTTTCCGCGAACGCGGTGGCGGCGACGCTCGGGTCGGCGATCGCGGTCGTCGGGGGCGGGTGCGCGATTGGGTTGCGCGCGGTGTTCGGGTCTGGCGACGTCGGGTCGGCGGAGACCACGGCGTTCGCGGCGGTCGGGGCGTTGTTGTCGGCCTTTCTCGCGCGTCGGTTCGCGAAGGGAGTGCTGGGGCCGACGGTGGTGGACGAGCCGCCTAATCCCGTGGTGGCGGTTGCGCGGGGGCTCGCGGACGGCGCCCGGCACGCGTGGCGGGCGCCCAGTGTCACGGCTGGGTTCGTCGCGTTGTTCGCGCATCGCGCTGCGTACGGGATTTCGTTGCTGGTCAGCGTGTTGCTGATGCGCAATTACTTCACTGACGACGGGGTTTTCCGCGCGGGATTGCCTGGGCTTGGGCAGCTGGTCGCGTGCGCGGGGGCAGGAATTCTCGTCGCGGGTCTGGTGACGGCGAGGCTGATCCGGTCGGTCGGGCGGCTTCGGACGGTTCTCGGGTCGCTGCTCATCTCGGCGGTCACGCAGGCCGCGCTCGGGTTGCCGATGTTGCTGCCGTTGGCGGTGGTCGCGTCGTTCCTGATCATGGGGACCGGTCAGGTGTTGAAGCTGTCTGTCGATTCCTCGGTACAGCTGGACGTCGCGGACGAGGCTCGCGGGCGCGTCTTCGCCCTCTACGACACGCTGTTCAACATCACCCAGGTAGTCGCGGTCTCGATCGCGGCGGCGTTCGTCAAGGACAACGGGTACTCGCCGGAGCTGATGGTCGTCGCGACCGTGCTCTATCTGCTGGGCGGGGCCGGATATCTGCTGGCCCGCCGACGCCGCGGCGATTCGCTGCCGCAAACCGTTGAAGCCAAACGGGGGTAGTAACTCACCGTCTGGCATTAGGGTGACTTGTGACCCGGTCGAGTTAATCTCGGCACGCGCAACCGACACGAGGGGCCACCGTGAGCACCATCGGCGACGACCGTGCCCGTCTCGACGCCGCTCCAGCTGTCCTGACCTCGCCCGACGGGCTCGTCCGCGCGACCGCCGGACCAGCAGGCACGCTCGGCCGGCTCGAATTCGCCCCGGACGCCTTCGAGCGGACGACGCCCGCGCAGCTCGCGCTGACCGTCCAGACGCTCGTGCAGCACCTGGCCGACGCACCCGAACCGCAGCACACGTCCTCGATGCCTGCCCCGCGGCCGACTCCGCGCCGCGTCCGTCCGCGCGGAACCGTTCCGCAGAACCGCCGTCGCGGGTCCTGATGTCGTCCGCTCCGGACGAAATGATTCACGTGGAACCAACGAGTACCGGTCAGCAGGCGCTCGTCGAGCTCGGTCGGCTGATCAAGGCGCACCGGGCCGATCCGGACGCGGCGGCCGGTATCGGGTTCGCCCAGCTCGGCGACCATTTCGAGGTGCAGGCGCGCAATACCGTCGCCAGCACGGAGGTCGTCCAGCGGCTCACCGCGTTGCGGGCTGAGATGTATCAGGAGGGGCGCGGCACCTGGGTTCAGGCGCGCTACGTGCTCACGCCGGACGGCACGTTCGACTTCGAGTACTTCACCGACGGCGAACCCCCGTGGACCACGCCGCCCGATTCGACCGCCTACCTCGCCGAACTCACCACCTTCCCCCGCGACGACGAGCATCTTCCCGACTGGTGGCGGCTGCACGTCGGACTCCCGCTCGGCGTCAAGTTCCGGCACGCCGCAGCCGGAACCGGCGAACCGCTGTCGGAAGAAGAGCTGCCGCTCGTGCTGCGGTACCTCGAACGCGAGGCCGAGGTCGGCGAAAAACACCGCACCGACGGCACCTGGATCTGGCCGGTCGAGGTGGCCGAGCGCTTAAGAGAACACGGCACAGCGCCCGAGGCGGAACTCCTCCAACACATCCGTGACATGGGCTTTCACCCGCCGTACGTCGAGCACCTGGTGCGCCGCACAGCGGAAGCTGACCTTGCCGGAAAGCCCCGTCCGCGACCGACTCCGGACGACGTCCAGCGGACCGCGGGCGACATCGCGGCCGAGCGGGAGACCAACCCGGACCCGGTCCTGTCCGACGCCGAACTCCTGGACCACCTCGGCCACCGGCTCGATTCCTTCGGCATCTGGCACGACGTCCGCTGCCTCGGCGGCCGGGAAGCCGGAAAATGGAGCCTCTACCAGGGCAAAGCCGATTGGGCAGTGGTCGCGCCGGACGGTCGCGAACAGACCTTCGCCCGCCTCGAAGACGCCGCTCAACAGCTGCTCGGCGCACTGCTGCTGCATCCCGCCCGCACGACCGGCGGCCGCGAAACTCCGCTGGAAACCGCGCGGGAGGTCGCCGACTGGCCGGTCCAGCCCATGCCGGGTGACCCTCCCCTCACGCTGCTGCGGAACAAGAGACTCACTCGGTTGGCGGAAGGTACCGTCGTCCTGCGATTCGGCGAAGAACCCGGCAACCTGGTCCACCACCAGGCGGTACGGTTCGCGACGACGTCCCTGCCACTCGAACGGGAGCGCATGACCAGCACTTTTCGCCTCCGAAGATCACTCCACGTGATCACCGGGGTGACGGTGCCCTGGGCGAACCTTCCCGGCGGGGCGGTGGCGTACGTCTTGCCCAAGCCGATCGCGGAGCACGAGTCCGACGGAAGCCTGGAGAGGATCGAGTAGGTGGAAGCGGCGGAAGCGGTAGACAAGGTCGGGAAGTGGTTGCGCGCCGTGCACGGCCCCGAGGTCTCCGGGCCGGGCGGCCTCCGGGTCGACCACGACCGCGTGCTGCGGGTCCCCGAAGGCTGGTCGATCCCCTACAACACCGTCGCGTTCCTCGACGACGGCCGTCCGGACAAGGAACTCTTCCCCGCTCCGTCGGTGCTCGTGCGCGAGCCGGACGGCGAGCTGCGCCAGGCGCATCCGCATCCGGGCGGGCTCAGCACCCCGGTCGCGTACCCGGGCCAGGAGAGCTGGCGCGAGGTTGTCGACCCCGAATACGCGAAAGCCGGGCTCGGCGAGCTCGGCGTGCCGCTTCCCGCTGTCGCGGGCTGGGTGAAGGTCGACAACGACGGCCATCAGACCGGTGACGAACGCGAGAACCCGGAGTACAAAGCCGGTCCGATCCGCCGCGGCTACCCGAAGCCGGAAAACCCGCTGGAAACTCTCCTCGCCTTCGCGAGCGTCGGCTGGCTCTCGCGCGAGCAGCTGCTGATCGGCCTGTTGCGCTGCGAGGTCTTCGTGCCGTTCGACCTCAAAACCGGCGCGACCGACCGCTTCTACTTCTCCGAGGAACGCAACGAGCTGCGCGTCTTCAGCTCGACCCGGCATCTGCCCTCCCGCGAGCACGCCTGGTGGCGCGTCGATCTGGCGACGCTCGCCGAGTTCGAGCACCCGCCGAACCTGGTGATCAACGGCGGACCGGCGACGTTCGAGGACGTCGCGGGCGCCGAGCTGACCACGATCGCGAAACGGTTCCCGCGGCACGAGCCGCGGGTCGACGAGAACGGCCGCTGCCCGGAGATCGAAGAAAACCTGGAGAAGTTCGCCGTCGAAACCGCTGCCCGGATCGGGCTGGAGAAGCCGGTCGACGTGCCGAAGGCAGCCGCGGAACGCGCGCGGCGGCACGGTTTCGAGCTGACCGCCGACGAATGCCGCAAGACCGTCCTCGGCCGGTCGTGGCTGCGCCGGTTCGAACAGCCGGAGCCGAGCCGCTCGCGGCCGAACGACCTGCGCGCCAACGGTCTCGTGCCGTCCTGGGACAACGACGGCCGGGTCGTCCCGAGGCTCGACACCTTCGGCAAGTACCCCGAGACGAGCCTGGAGAACTTCCGCTACGGCTGGCAGCGGGTCGTCGGCGCGTGGGTCGGGTTCGCGCTCGGCGAGGCGCTCGGATCGGCCGTCGACCGGATGCGGCTGGACGAGATCGTCTCGACCTACGGTCCGGACGGCGTCCGCGAACTGCCGCTCGCGTTCGACCAGCCGGGCCGGATCGGCTCGATGACGCAGCGGCTGCTGTTCCTCACCGAAGCGGTGATCCGCAGCCCGCATCGCGAACAGCCGGAGTCGCGCGACGTCGAGAAGCTGTTCCCCAGCGTGGTCCGCGGCGCGCTCGGCCGCTGGCTGCACACGCAGGGCGCGGCGATCCAGAACGCCGACGGTTTCCTGGTCAAGGTGCCCGAACTGCACGCCCGCCGCGCCATCGACGACGCCGAGCTCAACGCGTACCACGCGCTGGTCACCGGCGATCCGCAAGCCGCGCCGCTGTCAGGCCCGGCCGCGCTGGTCGGCGCGCTGCCCGCGGTGCTGACCGCGGCCGGTCCGGGCACCGGGTTCAGCGGCGGCATCGGCCAGGTCGTGCGCGATCTGGCCGGCGTGACGCACCAGCCGGACGACGTGGCTGCCTCTACGTACCTGGCGTGGGTGTTCGAAAAGGCGCTCACGAAGGATTCGTTCAGCTATCCGGTGTGGAACCTGTCCCGCGAAGTCCTGGACGAGCACGACGGTCCGGAGTGGGGTCCGGTGCGCGACCTGGTCGCCGAGGCGGTGCCGTTCTTCGGCGAGCACGGCCTGCCGGACCTGCGGATGCCGGAGCTGATCGGCGACGGGCACAGCACGCTGTCCGTCCTCGGCCGTTCGTTCGCCGCGCTGTCCGGGTTCGAGAACTACCCGGAGCAGGCGATGCTGCGCGCGGTGAACCATTCCGGCCGCAGCGCGCTCAGCGGCGCGTTGACCGGTGCGCTGCTCGGCGCGCGGGTGGGCGTTCCCGGACTGCCCCGAAAGTGGGTCGAGCAGCTTGAACTGCACCACCTGATCGAACAGGTGGCGACCGACGCGCTGTGGCATTTCGACCGCCATTCGGCTCGGAACGCACTCGGCGACGCCTGGGTTCAGCGCTACCCACGGCACTGATCGGTCACCCGAGCAGGTATTTGTGGGCGCATATTCTCCCGTCTCCGGTGACCGATGGTCGGGTCGTGACACGGTCAGATAGGTTCGTTGCGGCTACACGGGGGACTTCGGGGAGGAACCAGACGTGCGGTACCGGGTGGAATCGGGAGAACGCCCAGACGGCCTGTACGCGACGCTCGACGATCGCACTTTCGCGGCACAACGCTCCACCACCGACGGCACGCTGCTGCTGACCGTCATCGGTGACGAGGAAGCGCCCGAGGGCTTCGACCGCGAGCACGAGGGCAAGCCGGCCAGAGTCGTACTCGCGAACGAGGTGCCCGCGACGTTCGACCTGCGCACCTATGTCGAATACGACGACGAGCTGTTCGAGGTCGCGCCGGGCGACCAGGCGAATCTGACCTTGCGCTGGACGCGGCACGATCCGGCGCGCGCGGCGCAGCTCGGGCTCACCGATTTCTCGGTGACCGTCCCGGGCAAGCAGCTCACCGGGCTGTGGCTGACCCGGCACGACTACGGCGAGCCGAAGGCCGAGACCGAGGGCGGCGACCAGACGCGGATCCTGCGCGGGATCGGCCGCACGCTGCGCCAGGTGCCCGGCGGGTGGTCGCGGGTCGCGGCGCAGTTCCGGCAGGTCGGCGACTACTCCGAGCTGGAGGTCCGCGCGGTCGGCGACGAGAACGGCCCGGTTTCGGTGTCGCTGCCCGGCACGCCGCAGCTGAGCACGCTGTTCACCCAGCTGCGCGCGTCGATGTACCAGCCGGAAAGCGGCACCTGGTTCCAAGGCACCTTCACGCTCGACGCCGATTCGCAGTTCGATTTCGACTTCGACGCCGACCAGGAGCCGGACTGGCGGCTGCCGCCCAACGACGGCGGCGAGCCCGCCCGCGAGTCCTACCTCGTCGAGCTGACCCGCTTCCCGCGCCCGGACAAGCACCTGCCGGACTGGCTCGGCGCGAAGGCCGGGCTGCCGCTGACCGTCGGGTTCCGCCAGGCGCGGCCGGTCGACGTGCACAACGAGGGCGAACGGCCCGTGGTGAACCGTCCGCCGGTGCCGCCGGACCAGGTCCGCGGCGTGCTCGACTACCTGTTCCGCTCGCCGGTCGTGCTGCACCGGCCGGTCCCGCAGCCGGACATCTTCGCGCCCGGCGCGCCGCCGGACGTGCCGCAGGCCTTCCACACCGACGGCACCTGGATCTGGCCCGCGGCCGTGCCGCACTACCTGCGCAAATACGGCGTCCCGCCGGAGCCGGAGCTGGTCGAGCACATCCGCGCCGCCGGGTTTCGGCCGCCGATCGTGCGCGATCTGGTGCGCGCGACCGCCGAGGCCGACGTGCTCGGCAAACCGCGCCCGGGGCGTACCGAGGCCGATCTCCCGGACGACAGCTCGCTCGCCCGCGCGGCCCGCGGCGAACAGACCCACGCCCTGCGCGGGGCCGAGACCTTGGCGCTGCTGCAGCAACGGCTCGTCGAGCACGGGGTGCCGTCGTCGGCGTACCGGATCGGCGCGGACGAGGTGCCCGCCGAGGGTGTGTGGACGTTGCGCCGCGCGGAAAACCGCTGGGAGGTTTCGCGTCCGCCCGCAGTGGAGCCGGTGGCGTTCGCCAATCTCGCCGACGCGGCCCGGTTCCTCCTCGGCACGCTGCTGATGCTGCCGCCGCAGGCCCCGGAGGAATCCGATCAGCCCGCGGACTGGCCGATCCTGCCGATGCGCGGCGAGCCGCCGCTGTCGTTCTTCCGCGGCAAGCGGATCGTCGCGCTGCCCGCCGGCACGACAGTCGTCCGGTTCGGCCCGGAGGCCGGAAACCTGGTGCACGCGAATTCGGTGCGGTTCCTCGAAACCTCGCTGACGCCGGACCGCGAACGCGATCGGCACGAATACCGCGTGCAGCGCACGATCCGGGTGCTGACCGGCGTCACGACACCGTGGGGCCAGCAGCCCGGCGGAGCGACGGCGTACCTGCTGCCGCGGCCGATCGCGCAGCACCTGGAGCAGGGAACGCTATCCCGGCTGTGAAGCCGTGATCAGCACGGCGGGCGACCACCAGTAGTCCGCGAGCGGTTCCACGGTCACGTCGGCGAACCCGGCGGCTTCGAGCTGCCGGGTCCACTGCGCGGCCGGATGCTCCCAGTTCGTCCGCGCCTTCCCGGCGGCGACGCCGAGCAGCACGGGCAGCAGAAACCCTTGCGCCACCAGGGAAGCCTGCTCGCCGTATTCGGCAACGCCGCGTTCGTACCGCCGCGCGAGCGACTCCAGGTCGGCGGTGTCCGGCACGTCGAATTCGGCCAGCACCAACCGTTCCGTCCGCGGCCGCAACGCGCTCAGCACCTCGGCCCGGGCGGAAGGTTCGATCGACTGCAGCGCGAACGTCGACTGCGTGAGGTTCCACGTGGAACCGTCCGTGGCGAGAAAGTCCTGCGCGGTCAACGAAAACCGGCGCGCACCAGCGACTTCGACGTCCGCGAGCAGCGCCTCCGACGGCTCCACGAGGTCGATCCGCTCCGGCCGGAACGAGGCCCGCGCCAACGCCGGTTCGATCGCCAACCCGTCGCCGCAGCCGAGATCCAGCAACGCGGCCGGACGCCAGGAGTCGTACCGCGCAGCGAGTTCCTCGCTCAACCGCCGGTACAACCCGACGTTCCCGCCCCCGCGAATGAACGCCGTGAACGCGGCGGGCCGGTCATAAACCGGACCGCTCGACCCGTCCGCGAGATACGTCGCCAGCTCAGCGCCCAACGGGGTCCCGGAAGCCGAGGCAAGCGCACCCGCCCGCTCGGCATCGCCGTCCCGATACGCCGCCAGCGCACCGGCCACCCCGCTCACAGCGGCACCCACAACGTCACCCTCGTTCCGCTCCCGGGACTCGATTCGACCAGCGAAGTCCCGCCGACCTCGGACAACCGCGCGGTGATCGACTCGCTGATCCCGAACCCGGCAGGCCGATCCTGCGGACTGAAGCCGGTGCCGTGGTCCCGCGTGATCACCGCGATCCCGCCGTTGCGTTCCTCCACGCGTACCACGACTTTGTCGGTCTCCGCGTGCTTCATCGTGTTGCGCATCGCTTCCCGCACCGCGTCGCGGATCGCGATCTGCCGGACCTCGGACAGCGTGTCGTTGTCCAGCTCCGCGATCACCAACTGCGCGCGCAGACCGTCGCGCGCCATCTCAGCGGCCAGCGCCGCGAGCTTCTCGCCGAGCGGCCGTGCGCCCTCCTCGGCCCGCTGCGCGGCGGCGGTCTCGATCGTCTGCCGCAGCTCGATCGCCTGCGCGCGGGCCAGCCGCTGCACCTCGACCAGCCGCTGATCCGAATCGCCCGGACCGCCGAGCGCGATCGCCTCCAGCGTCTGCAACACCGTGTCGTGCAGCATCCGGTGCTGCCGCGCGCGTTCGGCGAGCCGCCCGTTGCGGATCCCGTACGCCAGCGCCAGCCGGATCCCGAGCCCGAGCAGGACCAGCGCGCCGACAGCGGTGAACAGGACGCCGAACAGCGTCGGGTACAGCGACGCGGCCTGCTCGAAATCGAACGTGCCGTGGTTGAGCAGATCCGACAGCAGCCGCACCGGCAGGCTGAGCACCGCCAGCCCGATCCCGGACGGGATGCCGACGGCGAGCGTGAGCAGGGCGACGCTGCCGAGCAGGTGTTTGTCGGCGACACCGACCGCGTCGTGGAACACCGCGGGAGACACCGTCGCGCCGATGAACAGCTCGAACAGGACCGTGGACGCGAGATCGATCAACAACAGCCGCGCCGCGAGGTCACTGCGGAACGGGGCCCGGCGCATCATCCAGAAGATGCCGAACACGCTCAGCGCCATCGAGTACGCGGCGACCACCGCGACCGACCCCAGCCCGGCCGATCCGTGCTTGACCGCGTACGAGGCGAACGTCGCGGGCACCACCAGCACCCGGTAGACGAGCGGGACCAGCACCACGTAGCGGGCCGCCCGCAGCAGCAACCCGTCGCGGTTCCGTTCGTCGACCGGACCGGCCATCCGCGAGATCCGCTGCAGCGCGCGCACCGGGGTCGGATCGGCGATCTCGTCGGTCAGTCCGGTCGTCGCCGTGGCCAGCGCGGGCGTGCCGCGACGCAGCAACATGACGAGAAAGCTGGCGCTTCGCCGGTCCCCGTCGTGCTGCCGCGTCATCGATCCCCCTGTTCGATTCAAGAAAGGGAGTATCTCGGCTGCCCGGTCGATGATCCAGAGGCCAAAGGGGGATCGTGGCGAACCCGCGATCCCGAATTCACTTCTTGGGACTATTCGCCCGAACCGAGGCCCTCCGCCTTGGCCCACTTCTTGAGCTCGGCGACCGCCTCGTCGTGCTCCAGCGGACCGCGGTCGAGGCGCAGCTCCTTGAGGAACTTCCAGGCCTGCCCGACCTGCGGGCCGGGCGGGAGGCCGAGCAGCCGCATGATCTCGTTGCCGTCGAGGTCCGGCCGGACGCGGTCGAGGTCCTCCTGCTCCTTGATCCGCGCGATGCGGGCCTCGAGGTCGTCATACGTCGCCTGCAGCGCGGCCGCCTTGCGCTTGTTGCGCGTGGTCGAATCGGCGCGGACGAGCTTGTGCAGGCGGGTCAGCAGGTCGCCGGCGTCGGTGACGTAGCGGCGGACCGCCGAATCGGTCCACTCGCCGCCGCCGTACCCGTGAAACCGCAGGTGGAGGAACACGAGCTGGGAGACCTGCTCGATGATCTCCTTCGAGTACTTCAGCGCCCGCAAACGTTTGCGGGCCATTCGCGCGCCGACCACCTCGTGGTGGTGGAAGCTCACGCCGCCGCCGGGAGCGAACTCGCGCGTGGCCGGCTTGCCGATGTCGTGCAGCAGCGCGGCCAGCCGCAGCACCAGGTCCGGCTCGCTCGTCGGCTCGTGCGATTTCTCCAGCGCGATCGCCTGCGCGAGCACGGTGAGCGAATGCTGGTAGACGTCCTTGTGCTGGTGGTGCTCGTCGATCGCCAGCCGCATGCCGGGCAGTTCGGGCAGCACGCGGTCGGCCAGCCCGGTGTCGACCAGCAGCTCCAGACCCGGCCGCGGGTCCGGGGCGAGCATCAGCTTCGACAGCTCGGTCTGGACCCGCTCGGCGGTGATCCGGTCGATCTCCTCGGCCATCGACGTCATCGCCTCGACCACGCGCGGCGCGGCGGTGAAGCCGAGCTGCGCGGAGAACCGGGCGGCGCGCATCATCCGCAGCGGGTCGTCGGCGAACGACTCCTGCGGCAGCGCCGGAGTGTCGAGCACCTTCAGCCGCAGCGCGTCCATCCCGTCGTGCGGGTCGATGAACGTCTTCCCGACCAGGTCGATCGCCATCGCGTTGACCGTGAAGTCGCGGCGCAGCAGATCGCCCTCGATGGTGTCGCCGAAGGTGACCTCGGGGTTGCGGCCGACGCGGTCGTAGCTGTCCGCGCGGAACGTGGTGATCTCGAGCGTCGTGCCGTTCTTGGTGACGCCGACGGTGCCGAACGCGATGCCGACGTCCCAGACCGCGTCGCCCCACTCGCTCACGATCTGCAGCACCCGGTCCGGGCGCGCGTCCGTGGTGAAGTCGAGATCGTTCGACAGCCTTCCGAGCAGCGCGTCGCGCACGCTGCCGCCCACCAGGTACAAGCTGTGGCCGGCGCGCGCGAAGCGCTCGGCCAGCTCGTCGGCAAGCGGGGACACTCGCATCAGTTCCGTCACCGCGTTCTGCTGGGCGACCAGGTTGTTCACTCGAATCCCACCACGAAAATGGCGCCGCCACCGCGGACGCCGCCGGACACGGACACGGAGAGCCAGAGTACCCGGGCGGCCGTTTGCTCTAGCATCGCAGCATGTCTGGATCTGCCGGTCGCGCCGGACCGCCGACGCCGCGCCGGCGGCGACGGCGCCACCGCGGCAGGCGGCTGACCACGGTCGACGAGACCTCGGCGGGCGGACTGGTCGTCGACCCGGAGCGGGAACGCGCGGTGCTGATCGGGCGGCTCGACCGACACGGCAGACTGCTGTGGTCGTTGCCGAAGGGCCACATCGAGGACGGGGAGACGGTGGAGCAGACCGCGGTGCGCGAGGTGAAGGAGGAAACCGGCATCTCCGCGCGCGTGCTGCACCCGCTTGGCGCCATCGACTACTGGTTCGTCGCGCAGCAGCGCCGGGTGCACAAGACCGTGCACCATTTCCTGCTCGAGGCCACCGGCGGCGAACTGTCGGACGAGGACGTCGAGGTGACCGAGGTCGCCTGGGTTCCGCTGGCCGAGCTGGAGACCACCCTCGCCTACGCGGACGAGCGCAAGCTGGTTCGCGGGGCAGCAGAACTTTTCGCGCCCGACGAGCGCGGCTGAGAGGGAGCACCCGAGTGAAGCGGCCCGCCGCCTTCTTGCTGTCCTTGCTGATCGTCGCCGCCACCGCGTTGTTCGGTGCGCCGGCGGGCGCGCAGGAGAATCCGTCGCCGGAACCCGCCCGGCTGCGGCTCGACCTCGGCCAATTGGCCCCGCGCCTGATCACCAGCTCGGACCAGGCGATCACGGTGACCGGGACGGTCACCAACACCGGGTCCCGGCGGATCGTCAAGCCGATGGCCCGGCTGCAGATCGGGGAACGGCTGGCCAGCCCGCGCGCGATGGACTCGGTGCTCGCCGGCAACCCGGTGCAGGACACCCCGCTCACCGATTTCGCTCCGCTCGCCGAGGACCTGGAGCCGGGGCAGAGCGCCCCGCTGACCATCACGGTGCCGCTCACCGGGCCGCGCGGCGCGGCGCTGCGGCCGGGCGTGTACCCGCTGCTGGTGAACGTGAACGGCACGCCGGAGTACGGCGGCCCGGCCCGGCTCGCCGCGGTGAGCTTGCTCATGCCGGTGCTGTCGACTCCGGGCCACGCGAACAACCAGGCGACGCAGCGGCATTCGAAGCTGGCCGTGCTGTGGCCGATCACCGACAGCACGCCGCACATCCAGTCCGCGCCGTTCGGCGTGCCGATGACGCTCACCGACGATTCGCTGGCCGACGAGCTGGGCCCGGGCGGACGGCTGTACTCCCTGGTCTCGGCGGCGCGGGCAGCGCAGGAGAACAACCAGAAGATCGGCGGTTCGCTGTGCTTCGCCCTCGATCCCGACCTGCTGCGCACCGTCGACGCGATGCGCGGCGGCTACCGGGTCAGCGGCGGGGCGACGGGCAAGGGCGCGGACGCCGCGTCGAACTGGCTGGCGTCGCTGCGCGCGCTGGTCACCGGCCGCTGTGTGATCCCGTTGCCGTTCGCCGACGCCGACCTCACCACGCTGGGCAAGATCCGCGGCGCTGACGGCAACCCGGACGCCAGCCTCATGACCACGGCGCTGAACGGCACCGCGACGATCCGCCAGGTGCTCGGCGTCGAATCGCAAAGCGGCGTGCTGTGGCCGGGCGGGACGCCGGACGACAAGGCACTGGCGGCGATTTCGGCGGGCGGCTTCCAGACCGTCCTCACCGACAGCGCGAAGCTGAAGGCAGGCGGTGACGACGAAACCGTCACCGGCGCGGCCACGCTTTCCGACGGCCTGCGCGCGCAGCCGACCAACTCGATGGCCACCACCGGTCTCACCGGATTCGCGCCGAGCCCGCAGACGCCGACCACCTTCAGCGGAGCGTCGCAGCGCGCGGTCTCCACGCAGAACGGGCTCGCCGCGATCGCGTTCGAAGCCGGGCTCGGCCGTACCGACGGCTCGACCGGCGGCCCGATGCTCATCGCTCCGCCGCGCCGCTGGGACGCCACCACCGACGAGCTGAACGCCTTCCTGTCCGGGCTCGGCAAGCTCACCACCGCGGGCGTGACGGCCGGGTCGACGCTCACCGACCTGCTGAGCAGCACTCCCGAAGGCAGCGCTTCGCTGGTCACGGGCACCCGTTCGGACGGCGGCGCCGCGGTCGCCGACCAGCTGTCCAGTCTCGACCAGGACAGCTCCGGCCTGCTGTCGGCGATGCAGATAGACCAGCGGAACCGGGTCGAGCCGAAGGCGATCGTCGGGCCGGTGCGCGACGCGCTGGTCCGCGGCAGTTCGACCGCGTTCGGGCCGTCGGGGACGTCCTCGTCCGCCTCGGCGAACGCGACCGCCGAACTCGCCGCGATCCGCGACCAGGTGACCGTCGAACAGCCGAAGCAAACGATTGCGCTCGCGTCCGGGTCCTCGCCGCTGCCGGTGTACGTGCACAACGACCTGCCGGTCGGCGTCACCGCGCAGATCGCGCTCAAGAACAACATGGGCATCCGGCCGGAGAAGGCCAAGGACCTGCTTTTCCCGGCGAAGGGCGGGCAGACCCGATACGTGCAGATCGAGGCGCTGCGGGCCGGGCACCTGTCGGTCGATGTGTCGTTGACCACCCCGTCGGGCACCGATCTCGGCGCGACCGCCCGGTTCGAGCTGACCTCGACCGAATACGGCCCGATCACCATCATCGTCACCGTCGCCGCTGGTTGCGCGCTGTTGCTGCTGGCGTCCCGGCGGATCTACCGGCGGATCAAGGAAAGCCGAGGCGGCACGCCCTGACATCCCAAGGGGCCGGGTGCGCGCGCCCGTTCCCGATTACCCTGGGTCGGCGCTGCCACAATGGCAGGGACCAGGGGACCGCAGAGGATTGGGCACGCGTTGGACAAAGAGCCGGGTCAACCGCCCGAGCGTGCGGGTCGTCCTCGGCGGGACGGCGCGCCGCCGAGGCGGGACGACCAGCCTCCTCGCCGCGCGGTGCGGGACGCGCGCCGCCAGCCGCCCCCTCCGCCGCCGCCCGCCGACCGCAGGCAGCCGCCGCCCAACGGCACCCGCCGGATGCCGCTGCCCGAAGACCGTCCGCCCGCCCCTTCCGACCGGGCTCAGCCGCGCCGGATCGACCCGCGCGGCGGCGAACCCCGGGAGCCCCGCGAACCACGGGACCGCGCGCCGCGCCGCGTCCCGCCGCCGCCTCCGCCGAACGGCCAGCGCCCGGCCCCGACCAGGGCCGCCATGCCGCCGGTGCGCAGGCCGCCCCCGCCGCGGCCGTCCGGGCCGCCGTCGGGCCCGCAGCAACTCCCGCCGTCGGGTCCGCAACCGCTTCCGCCGACGAACCAGCCGCCCAACCGCGGCACGCTTCCGCAGCCGACCCCGCCGCCCGCGAACGCGCCGGGCCCGCAGCCGCCGGTGCATCGCGGCCGCGGTCCGCGTCCCGGCGCGCCGGTCCGGCCGTGGCAGGAAGAGGCGATGCGGGACCCGGACGCCACCCGGTTCATCCCGCGCACCGCGGGCGTCCCGCTCGCGGCTCCTTCGCGCTGGCCAACCGCCGACCCGGACGTGCTGCGCCCGTACGACGCGCTGGCCACCCAGGTCATGCCGCGGATCAAGGACGCGCCGCTCGCGCGTCCGAGCGAGGCTCCGCAGCAGCCGAAGGACGAGGGTCCCTCGGTCGCCAAGGCGTCCGGCCGGATGGCGATCGCGTCGCTGATCAGCCGCATCACCGGCTTCCTGTGGAAGGTGCTGCTGGTCGCGGCGATCGGTTCCGGGATCGCGACCGACTCGTTCAACGTCGCGAACACGATGCCGAACATCATCTTCGAACTGCTGCTCGGCGGCGTGCTCACCAGTGTGGTGGTGCCGCTGCTGGTGCGTTCGCAGGACGACCCGGACCACGGGCAGGCCTACGCGCAGCGGCTGCTGACCACCGGCGTCACCGTGCTGTTCATCGGCACCGTGATCGCGGTGATCGCGGCGCCGGCGTTCACGTCGCTCTACATCGATTCGTCCGGCCACGCGAGCGCGGGCCTGACCACGGCGTTCGCCTACCTGCTGCTGCCGGAGATCTTCTTCTACGGCGTGTTCGCGCTGGTCTCGGCGATGCTGAACGCCAAGCACGTGTTCGGGCCGACCGCGTGGGCGCCGGTGATCAACAACCTGGTGGTCATCTTCACCATCCTCGTGGTGTGGCTGATGCCGGGTTCGATCGACACCGACCATCCGGCGATCACCGATCCGAAGGTGCTCACGCTGGGCCTCGGCGTCACCGGCGGCATCGCCGCGCAGGCGCTCATGCTGATCCCGCCGCTGCTGCGGTCGGGCTTCCGCCCGCGCTGGCGCTGGGGCCTGGACAGCCGGATGAAGGAGTTCGGCGGGCTGGCCCTGTGGGTCGTCGGCTACGTCGCGGTCAGCCAGGTCGGCCTCACGATCACCACCCGTGTGCTCACCAAGGGCACCTCGGGCGGCGTCACCGCTTACAACTACGCGTGGCTGCTGTTCCAGCTGCCCTACGGCGTGCTCGGCGTCTCGCTGCTGACCGCGATCATGCCGCGATTGAGCCGCGCGGCCGCCGACGGCGACACGAAGAAGCTGGTCAGCGACCTTTCCTACGCCTCGCGGATCTCGACGGTCACCCTCGTGCCGATTTCCGCGGTGATGACGATCGTCGGCACCTCAATGGGCATCGCGCTGTTCGCGATGGGCAAGGGGCGGCTCGAGGACGCCGAGCGGATGGGCCAGGCGCTGGCGATCACGGCGTTCGCGCTGCTGCCGTACGCGCTGGTGATGCTCCAGATGCGCGTCTTCTACGCGATGAAGGACGCCCGCACGCCGACGTTGATCATGATCGTGATGACCGTCGTCAAGGTGCCGCTGCTGTTCCTGTGCCCGGTGCTGCTGAACGCGGAGAACGTCGTGCTCGGCGTGATGATGGTCAACGCGCTGACGTATGTGATCGGCGCGATGCTCGGCCAGGTGTGGCTGTGGGTGACGCTCGGCAACCTCCGCAGCAAGCGGGTGATCGGGGTGATCCTGTTCACCGTCGTGGCGAGCGTCCTCGGGGTCGGGGCCGCGTGGGTCGTCGGGCTGATCGTGCCCTCGTCGCTGAGCCCGGTTCCGCATGCCTGGATCAAGCTCGTCCTGCAGGGAATCGTCGGGATCGTGGTCTCGTTCGGGGTGCTCATGGCGCTGAAGGTCGAGGAGCTGAGGCCCGTAACATCGAGGTTCACCCGATTGATCAAGCGCGGGTAACGATTGATTCACGACTCACGACGCTTCTACGGCTGATGATCCGGGTACCCTCGGTGCCGGGAGCGAAGCGGGAGAGAGCGTGGACACGAGACGAAGCGAGCAGGCGGGGGACGCCGCGGGCATTCGCGCCCGGGGCGGATCGCTCGCGCCCGGACGCGTCGTAGGCGACGGCCGGTATCGCCTGCTTGCCCAGTTCGGGGTGGACGAACGAGCCGCCGCGCACCTGTGGCGGGCGCGAGACGGGCAGCTCAAGCGGGATGTCGCACTGACCTTGCTGGTCGGCGATCCGGCGGATCCGGAGGCGGCCCGGCAGGCCCGGCGCACGCTGGAGCGGGCCGCGCACGCGTCGAAGTTCGGGCACGGCGGCGTCGCACGGGTGCTGGACGTGCTCAGCCTCGGCAGCGGCGTCACCTCGAGCGAGGGCTTGCTCGGCGTCGTGGTGGCGGAGTGGACCAAGGGCAGCGACCTGGTGGACCTGGTCGCGCAGCGCCCGGTGGCCCCCGCCGCGGCCGCGCGGATGGTGCAGGCGCTCGCCGAAGCGGTCGACCACGCCCATCAGAACGGTCTCGTCCTCGGCCTCGACCACCCGCAGCGGCTGCGGCTCACCCCGGGCGGCGCGCTCAAGCTCGCGTTCCCCGGCCCGCTGCCGGAAGCCACTCTCCGCGACGACGTCAAGGCGCTCGGCGCGGTGCTGTATCTGCTGCTCACCGGACGCTGGGCGCTGCCAGGCGGACCGCCCGCGATCCCCGCGGCCCCGCTCACCCCGCAGGGGCACGTCGTGCCGCCGCGGTCGCTGGTGCCCGCGGTGCCGCCGGAGCTGTCTTCGCTGGCCGTGCGCACGATCGAGGACGGCGGCAGCGGCGGGATCCGCACCAGCTCGGCCATCCTGCGCGTGCTCGGCCAGGTCGCCGATCAGGAGGAACGCACCCAGCTGATCAACGCGGTCGGCAAGGACGAGGCGGCGGCGGAGACCGACGGCACGATCTGGACCACGAAGAAGCCGGTGAAGGACGTCGCGCGGCGGCGGAAGCTGGCCTTCGGCGTCACCGTGCTGGTGGTCGCCACCGTGGTGATCCTCGCGTGGGGCGGGCTGATGCTGATCAACCTGTTCCAGGGCGACGGCAAGCCCACCGGTCCCGCGATCAACGTCGCGGCCCCGCCGAGCAGTGCTCCGGCGAAACCGGGCAACCAGGCCCCGCCGCCGGCGAACCAGCCGCCCGCGGCGCCGAAGATCGGCGACCCGGTGGCCCCGAAGTCGGCGTCGCTCTACAACCCGCAGGGCTCCGGCGACAACCCGGGCCGGGCGAAGAACACGATCGACGGCGACCCGGGCACGGTCTGGAAGACCGACCAGTACCAGCAGCAGCTGCCGACGCTGAAGCCCGGCGTCGGGATCGCGGTCCAATTCGACAACCCGGTGAACCTCGCGCAGGTGAAGATCAGCGCGGACAGCCCGGGCACGAAGGTCGAGATCCGGTCGGCGGACAGCAAGAATCCGCAGCTCGACGACACCAAGGTGGTCGGAAGCGGCGACCTGAACGGGCCGGACACGACGATCACCCTGCAGCAGCCGACGCAAAGCCAGTACTTCATCGTCTGGATCACCCAGCTGGGCGACAACGGCGGCAACGGCTTCGTGAGCCAGATCGGAGAACTGAGCTTCCTGCCTGCGGCGTGAGCTGCGAGCACGACTCAGTAGGCTCTGCCGGGTGACGGCTGCAGCTCCCACGGATGCGGATCTGATCGCGGCACACGCCGCGGGCGATCCGCATGCGTTCAGTGAACTGGTCCGGCGGCATCGAGACCGCTTGTGGGCGGTGGCGCTGCGCACGCTGCGCGATCCGGAAGAGGCGGCGGACGCGCTGCAGGAGGCGTTCATCTCGGCGTTCCGCGCGGCGGGCAAGTTCCGCGCGGAGTCGCAGGTCACGACCTGGCTGCACCGGATCGTGGTGAACGCGTGCCTCGACCGGATCCGGCGAAGGCAGGCCCGCCCGACCGTTCCGCTTCCGGAGACCGGGGAGTTCAACGAACCGGCCGCGCCCGGCGATTCGATGGCGGAGAAGGAAACCAGCCTGCTGGTCCGCAAGGCGCTCGACGAGCTGCCCGAAGACCAGCGCGCGCCGATCCTGCTCGTCGACGTCGAGGGCTATTCCGTGGCCGAGACGGCGAAAATGCTCGGCATCGCCGAGGGCACGGTCAAGAGCCGATGCGCGCGCGGGCGGGGAAAACTCGCGAAGGTTCTCGGGCATCTGCGGAACCCGGACGGGGGTGGCGACGTCCCAACTAACGAAAGCAAACGCAAGCACGCCACTTCGGAGGGGTCCCGGAGTGCCGGGCGAGCCCAGCGCTCGCCGGGGAACGGGGAGGGACGATGACGGACGAGAGCCGGGGGGCAGGCGGAACCATCGGGCCGCCCTGGTCTGTCGACCTGCTCGCCGACCTCCACGCCGGGGTCCTCGACGACCAGGAGGCGGAGCGACTCTGGCCGCGGGTGAACGCGGATCCGGAGGCGCGCGCGATCCTCGAGGCCCTCGAAGCGACCACCGCGGACCTGTCCGCGCTCGCCGCGGAACCGGCCCCGCCGATGCCCGCGGAGTTCGCGGCCAGGCTCGACGCCGCGCTCGCCGCGGAGTCGACGGCCCGGCAGGAGGCCACGTTTCCGGCGGCCGCACCGCAGCCCGCACCCGAGCCCGCTGAGCCGCCGGTCGCGCCGGTGGTGGACCTGTCGGCGGCGCGGAAACGGCGGAACCGGCAGCTCGGCTGGGGCGCGGGGATCCTGACCGCCGCCGCAGCCGCCGCGGTGGCCATCACGCTGACCGTTCCCGGGGCGACCAAGACGGACACGTCCGGCGTCGCCGCGCCCGCACCGTCCGCGGTGGGCGGCCCGTCCGTCGGCAGCGACGGCAGCGGTGCGGAATCACTGCTGGGCGGCGGTCTTGGCGTGCGGAACTACGGCCCGCTGCAGGACTCGAAGCGGTTCGACGCGTGTGTCACCGCGGCGGGCATGGACCCGAACGTGCGGCCGGAAGGCGTGCGGCCGGTGACCGTCGGGGGCAAGCCGGGCGTGGTGGCGATTTACACCACCGGCAAGCTCGCGCAGTTCCGGCTGGTCGCGTTCGGCGCGGACTGCGGGCCGGGGAACGCGGACAAGCTGTTCGACAAGGTGGTCGGCAAGAAGTAGCGGCCCGGACGTAGCGGGCGTCACCGCCGGGAACACCTCCACCTACGATCGTGTTGAGCCTGGAGCACAGGTCATGACGAGCGGAGGGTTGACGGGTGGCTGCCGAGGAAATCAGGAACCTGATCGTCGTCGGGTCGGGTCCTGCCGGTTACACCGCAGCGGTCTACGCGGCGCGCGCACAGCTCGAACCGCTGGTGTTCGAGGGCACGCAGTTCGGCGGGGCGCTGATGACGACCACCGAGGTCGAGAACTTCCCGGGCTTCCGCGACGGGATCCAGGGTCCGGACCTGATGGAGGAGATGCGCAAGCAGGCCGAGCGTTTCGGCGCCGAACTGCGCGCGGAGGACGTCGAGTCGGTTGAGCTGACCGGCGACGTGAAGTACGTCGTCGCGAACGGCAAGCGCTACGCCGCGCGCGCGGTCGTGCTGGCCATGGGCGCCGCCGCGCGGTACCTGAAGGTGCCGGGCGAGCAGGAGCTGCTCGGCCGCGGCGTGTCCGCCTGTGCGACCTGCGACGGCTTCTTCTTCCGCGACCACGACATCGCGGTCGCGGGCGGCGGCGACTCGGCGATGGAGGAGGCGACCTTCCTGACGAAGTTCGCCAAGTCCGTGACGATCGTGCACCGCCGCGACGAGTTCCGGGCGTCGAAGATCATGCTCGAGCGCGCCCGCGCGAACGAGAAGATCAAGTGGCAGCTGAACTCGCAGATCACCGGCGTCGAGGGCGACGGGACGGTGTCCGGCCTGAAGGTGCGCGACACGCGGTCCGGCGACGAGAAGACGCTCGACGTGACCGGGTTCTTCGTCGCGATCGGCCACGACCCGCGCAGCGAACTGGTGCGTGGACAGGTGGACGTGGACGAGGACGGCTACGTGCTCACCCAGGGCCGCACGTCCTACACGAACGTGCCCGGCGTGTTCGCCGCCGGCGACTTGGTGGACCGCACCTACCGGCAGGCGATCACCGCCGCCGGTTCCGGCTGCAGCGCGGCGATCGACGCGGAACGATGGCTCGCGGAGCACGGCGAATCCGAGGCGCACGAGGCACCGGAACTGGTCGGCGGCGGTTACGGCGCCGGCGAGCACTGACTTTCCCACCGAGTTGAAGGAGCAAGCGATGTCCGAACCCGTGAAGGTGACCGACAAGTCGTTCGTGGACGACGTCCTCACCAGCGAGAAGCCCGTTCTCGTCGACTTCTGGGCGACCTGGTGCGGGCCGTGCAAGATGGTCGCCCCGGTGCTCGAGGAGATCGCCAAGGAAAACGGCGACAAGATCACCGTCGCGAAGCTCGACATCGACGAGAACCCGAACACGGCGCGTGACTACCAGGTGATGTCGATTCCGACGCTGATCCTGTTCCAGGGCGGCAAGCCGGTGAAGCAGATCGTGGGCGCGAAGCCGAAGGCCGCGCTGCTGTCCGATCTCGCCGACGTGCTCTGAGCCGGTCCGCCTGCTGAGAACCCGGGCCAGCGACGATCGACTCGCCGGTCCGGGTTCTCGCACGTTCGGGAACCACCCGCACGGGGGTGTGCGCGCAGGTGCACTCGGCGTGTCCGCCGGGGGACCGCGCACCCCTCCGGGGGCGCACCGACCGGGCCTGCGTACTCACCGAGAGTTCACAGGGCACAATAGGTGCCTGGGTACACCCCTACCCAGGTTTCTGTTTCGCATCGAGCCGGTTTCGGTGCCTGAGGAAGAGCGAGGAGTGCATGCGGGTACTCCGCCGCGGTGACGCCGGTCCCGACGTCGCCGAGATCAGGTCGATCCTTGCCGGGATGGATCTGCTCCCGCCGGTGGCGGGGACCGAGCGGTACAACACGTTCGACGTCGCGGTGGAGCAGGCCGTGCGCGCGTTCCAGCAGCGCCGCGGGCTCATCACCGACGGCGTAGTGGGCCAGGCGACGTACCAGGCGCTCAAGGGCGCCAGCTATCACCTCGGGAGCCGCCCGCTCCAGTACCTTTTGTCGGCGCCGGTGAACGGCGACGACGTTTTCACTCTTCAGGAGCGGCTCACCGAGCTGGGCTTCGACGCGGGCCGCCCGGACGGCTACTTCGGCCCCCAGACCGAGCGCGCCCTGCGCACGTTCCAGCGCGACATGCGCCTGACGTCGGACGGCATCTGCGGCCCGGCCACCATCCGCGAACTGCACCGCCTGTCGTCCCCGCGCGCCCGCGGCGGCCGCCCGGTCTTCCTGCGCGAGCAGGAGCAGGTGCGCCAGGCAGGCCCGCGGCTGCGCGGCAAGCGCATCGTGATCGACCCGGGCCACGGCGGCGAGGACCTTGGCGTCGTCGCCGGCGGCCTGCGCGAAGCGGACATCGCCTGGGACCTGGCGCGCCGGCTCGAAGGCCGCATGCAGGCCACCGGCATGGAAGCCTTGATCAGCCGAGGCCCGAACCACAGCCCGACGGACTTCGAACGCGCCCGTTTCGCCAACGACGCCGGCGCGGACCTGTTCCTGTCGCTGCACAGCGACGGCAACCCGTCCCCGCGCGCCCAGGGCGTGGCGAGCTTCCACTTCGGCACCGGCAACGGCACGACGTCCACCGTCGGCGAACTGCTGGCCGGCTTCATCCAGCGCGAGGTCGCCGCCCGCACCGGTCTGCTGGACTGCCGCACGCACTACAAGACGTGGGAAATCTTCACCCGCACGCGCTGCCCAGCCGTCCGAGTGGAAATCGGCTACCTGACCAACCCGGACGACGCCGCCCGCCTGGGCGACCCCGCCTTCCGCGACGTCGTGGCCGAAGGCATCCTCATCGCCGTGAAGCGCCTCTACCTCCTGGGCGAGGGCGACCAGCCGACCGGCACCTTCACCTTCGCCGACGTCCTGGCCCACGAACTCGCGAAGGCTGAATAGCGCTCCTTCGCGAGACCTCGGCCTTTCGTCATTGACCCCTGCCTGAGCCCTGAGTCGCCCTGAACCGGACTTTCCCCGCCGAAGACCGCCAGGGCCCCACTCGGCACGCCCCAACCGGCTCGTGCCCGTCTCAGCCCTCCGCGCCCCCTCCCGTTTACCCGTGCTGACCCGACCTCACCTCAGCCACCCACTACCCACAGTCACCACCGCCCGGCGCACCCCCGGACCAGCACTCCCCAGCCCCACCCCACGTCTTGCACCCCACCCCACACGCCACCAACCGCGGCCCCAGCACCTAACAACCGGAGCCACCCCACCGCTTAACCGGCGCCACAAGAACTTGCGCCCAGCCGCTCCAGCCGCCACCACCCCTGGGGGCAGCCCCCACCCTCACCGGGGGGCGTCCCCAGATCCATTCTATCCATCCACAGCTTTTCCACGGCCTCTATCTGCAATCTGTGGATAACTCGGGGGTTCTTCCACAGTTGTGCACAGGTACCGGGAGTGGGTGTTTTCGCGGCGATCCGGAGGTGGTATGGGGTGCGTCGAGCACCGGCAGGCCACGTCCGGATGCGGAGCGAACCGGCGGGGGATCGGGCGCGGGCTGACCTCGGTCGATGCTGTTCAGGCGGCTGCGAGGCGGGTCAGGGAGGGCTGATCGCGGCGCTCGTAGCGAGGGGTGGGAGCCCCTGGGAAGTTCGGCGGGAAGCCGAGGACACCGGGCGATCGGCACGGAGAGTGACCGTGGAGCCAGAGCGGGGCCGGGGGTTACGGATCGCGGCGAGCGAGTCAGGCGGGTTGTTCATGGTGGGTGCCAGCAAGGTCATTCTGGCTGATCTGAACAGACCTGGAATGGCGTAAGCAGCGAGGCGAAGGGTCAAGCGCGGCCGAGGCTCGGCTCCGCGGTCGTGATCGTCACCTGGCCGAGCAGCCGTTCCAGGGCCGCTTCGACGTCTTCCTTCCAGGTGATCGCCGAGCGCAGTTCCAGGCGCAGTCGCGGGTACTTCGGGTGCGGACGCACCGTTTTGAAGCCCACGCTCTGCAGGAACGCCGCGGGCAGCACGCACGAGTGCTGGCCAAGCGGGTCCTGTTCGTCAGGAGTGGCGTCGCCGAAGGATTCGATCGCGCGGACGCCGCGTTTGGTCAGGTCCTTCGCCACGGCCTGCACCAGCATCCGGCCGAGGCCGCCGCCGCGGAATTCCGGCAGGATCTGGGCCGCGGTGAGCAGGACGGCGTCGGCGCTGGGCGGCGACGTCGGGAAGGCGAGCGAGCGGGGCACCGCGTTCGGCGGGGCGTAGAGCACGAACCCGACCGGCAGCGTGTCGCTGTAGACGATGCGGCCGCAGGAACCCCATTCCAGCAGCACGCTGGACACCCAGGCTTCCTTCTCGACCTCGGTGGAGCCGTATTCCTCGGCCTGCGCCTTCAGGTGCGGCGCGAGCTCCCAGTACACGCACTGCCGGCAGTTCTTGGGCAGGTGCTCGAGATTGTCCAGGGTGACGCCCACCACGCGACGTGACACCTGAAACCTCCCTGGACCCCGCAACTCCGGCCTCAGCGCCCGCAAGAGCGCAGGCAGCACCGGAAGAACCTCACCGAGGATAGGCCGATGTGACAAGCGCCGGAAGAGCGGGGAGCCGGAAGAGGCCGCGGTTACACTCGATGGATCTACCAGCAGGTACCCACCGAGCCCTCAGGTGTCCGATGACCGAGAACCGCCCAGCCAAGCCGCAGACCGGCCGCCACAATCTCGACCCGCATCTCGACCGGTACGCAGCCCGTACCGCGGGGATGACCGCATCCGAGATCCGCGCGCTTTTCGCAGTGGCAAGCCGGCCGGAGGTCGTCTCGCTCGCCGGCGGCATGCCGAACCTCGCCGCGCTGCCGCTCGACACGCTCTCGGCTCAGGTCGGCGAGATCATCGCCGAGGAGGGGCTCGTCGCCCTGCAGTACGGGTCCGCGCACGGAGTTCCGGCGCTGCGTGACCAGATCTGCGAAATCATGGCTCTCGAGGGCATCAAGGCGCACCCCGACGACGTCGTGGTCACCGTCGGTTCCCAGATGGGCCTCGACATGGTGACCCGGCTCTTCTGCGACCCCGGCGACGTCGTGATCGCCGAAGGCCCGTCGTACGTCGGCGCGCTCGGATCGTTCTCCGCGTACCAGGCGAACGTCGTGCACGTCGCGATGGACGAGCACGGTCTCGTGCCCGAAGGGTTGCGGGAAGCCTTGCGTCAGGCCGAAAAGGCCGGACAGCGGGTCAAATTCCTTTACACGATCCCGAATTTCCACAACCCGGCTGGCGTGACCCTGTCCGTCGAACGGCGTCCGGAGATCGTCGAGATCTGCCGCGAGCACGGCGTGCTGATCATCGAGGACAACCCGTATGGCCTGCTCGGTTTCGACGGCCAGGCCTACCCGGCGCTGCGCTCGCTCGACCCGGACAACGTCGTGTACCTCGGCTCCTTCTCGAAGACGTTCGCCTCCGGGCTGCGCGTCGGCTGGGTGCTCGCGCCGCACGCGGTGCGCGAAAAGCTTGTGCTGGCAGCGGAATCCGCGACGCTGTGCCCGCCGACCTTCAACCAGATGATCGTCTCGCGCTATCTCGCGACGCACGACTGGAAGGGCCAGATCAAGAAGTTCCGGGAAAACTACCGCGAACGCCGCGACGCGATGTTGTCGGCGCTGCAACAGTATCTGCCGCCCGGCTGCTCCTGGACCAACCCCGACGGCGGCTTCTACGTCTGGGTCACCGTGCCGGAAGGCGTTGACACCAAAGCGATGTTGCCGCGTGCGGTCACCGCTCGGGTGGCGTACGCGTCCGGCACCGGTTTCTACGCCGACGGTTTCGGCTCCCGCCAGATGCGGTTGTCGTACTGCTACCCGACGCCGGAGCGCATCCGGGAAGGCGTGCGCCGCCTCGCCGCGGTGCTCGAGTCCGAAATGGACCTCAGCCGCACCTTCGGTAGCGTGAAGGCGCGCACCATCCCGGGGCCCGAGACCCCGTCTCCGGACACGGTCTGACCGGCCCTGCGACACTAAGGAGTTCCCACGGTGGTCGACCGTACCGTTGCCGTGCTCGCCGGCGGGCTTTCCCACGAACGCGACGTTTCGCTCCGTTCCGGGCGCAGGCTGTCCGCCGCGCTGCGGGCCGAGGGCCTCACGGTGGAGGAGTGGGACACCGACGCCGGACTGCTGGAACGGCTGCGCACGCAGCGTCCGGACGCGGTTGTCGTCGCCCTGCACGGCGGCGAGGGCGAGAACGGCTCGGTGCAGACCGTGCTGGAGATGCTCGACGTGCCGTTCGTCGGCACCCATTCGCAGGGCTGCCGCCGGGCTTGGGACAAGCCGACCGCGAAGGCGTTCGTGCAGCAGGCCGGTTTCTCCACGCCCGACTGGGTTGTGTTGCCGCACAGCACTTTCCGCGAGCTGGGTGCCCAGTCGGTGCTCGACGCGATGGTCGAGCGGCTCGGTCTTCCGCTGATCCTCAAACCGGATCAGGGCGGGTCCGCGCTCGGCACGCAGGTGGTTCGGGAGGCATCCGAGCTGCCCGCGGCGATGGTCGGCTGCTTCGCCTACGGCGACACCGTGCTCGCGGAACGGTTCGTAGACGGCGTTGAAGTGGCCGTCACGGTCATCGAAGGGGAGAACGGGGCCGAGGCCTTGCCCGCGGTGGAGATCGTGCCGGAGAGCGGCGTCTACGACTACACCGCGCGCTACACCGCCGGTCTTACTGACTTCTTCACCCCGGCGCGGATTTCCGACGAAGCCGCGAAGGCGGTCAGCGAACTCGCCGTTGGTGCGCACCGGTGGCTCGGGCTGCGCGACATCTCGCGCACCGACGCGGTGATCACGCCGGACGGGGGAGTCCACTTCCTCGAAGTGAACCTCTCGCCGGGTCTCACCGAAACCTCGACAGTGCCGATGGCCGTCGAAGCCGCCGGCACCACCCTCGGTTCAGTTTTCGCGGACCTCGTCGCGCGCGCCGTCGCTCGCGCGAACTAAAACCTGGCGGACGGGGGCGGGCGGCGGTCTGCCGCCCCTCCCCGCGCCGGTCGATTCCGGCGGCCACTCCGGGTGACCATGGCCGCCTCGATCCGCAATCATCACCGTGACGAAACGACCCTGGGTGATCCCTAATCGGTTTCGTCGGTCTGATCCGCCGATTTTTCCCCGGAATTCGCGTCGATGATCCCGACGATCCGCTCGAGGTCGTCCACCGAGCCGAACTCGAGAACGATGCGCCCCTTGCGCCGGCCGAGGTCGACCTTCACCCGGGTGTCGAACCGATCGGACAGCCGGTTCGCGAGTTCCTGCAATCCGGGCGCCTGAATCGGCTTGCGGGGAGCGGCCTTCGGCTTGGCCGGCTTCTCGCTCTTCTTCAGCGTGACGGCTTCCTCGGTGGCGCGCACCGACATGCCCTCCGCGACGATCCGCGCCGCCAGTTCCTCCTGGCTTTCCGGATCCTCCAGCGACAGCAGCGCCCGCGCGTGCCCGGCGGACAGGACGCCCGCGGCCACCCGCCGCTGCACGGCGAGGGGGAGTTTGAGCAGCCGGATGGTGTTCGTGATGACCGGACGGCTGCGGCCGATGCGGCTGGCCAGCTCCTCGTGCGTCACCGCGAACTCGTCGAGCAGCTGCTGGTAAGCGGCCGCCTCTTCGAGCGGGTTCAGCTGCACGCGGTGGATGTTCTCCAGCAACGCGTCCCGCAGCATCGACTCGTCGGCGGTCTGCCGCACGATCGCGGGGATCGCCTCGAGTTCCGCCTGCTGCGAGGCGCGCAGCCGGCGCTCGCCCATGACGAGTTCGTACTCGTCGTCGCCGAGTTCGCGGACGACGATCGGCTGCATGAGCCCGAACTCGCGGATCGAATGCTCGAGTTCGGCGAGCGCTTCCTCGTCGAAAACCTGGCGAGGCTGCTTCGGGTTCGGCTTGACCGAGCTGACCGGGATTTCGCGGTACACCGCGCCGGCGACCTCGCCGCCCGCGACCGGCTGGCCCGCGGCACCGTTCGCCGCGAACCAGCCTTTGTCCTCGCGCACCGCTTGCTCCGAAGGCGTGGCCTCGGTCGCGTTCGGAGGAGGCGTCGCCGGTCCGGTCGGGATCAGGGCCGCCAGCCCGCGGCCGAGCCCTCCTCTGCGCTCAGTCATGTGGTGCTGCTCCTCTCGTTCACACCCCGCTCGGCGATCTCCTTCGCCGCGTCGAGATAGCTCATGGCACCACGTGAACCGGGGTCGTAGGCGAGGACGGTCTGGCCGTAGCCGGGTGCCTCGGACACCTTCACGCTGCGCGGGATGACGGTCTTCAGCACCGTGTCGCCGAAGTGGTTCCGGACCTCGTTGGTCACCTGGTCGGCCAGCTTGGTGCGACCGTCGTACATGGTGAGCAGAATCGTCGACACGCTGAGTTCGCGGTTCAGGTGCTGCTGCACGAGTTCGATGTTGCTGAGGAGCTGCCCGAGACCTTCGAGTGCGTAGTACTCGCACTGGATCGGGATGAGCACTTCCTGCGCCGCCACCATCGCGTTGACGGTCAGGAGACCGAGCGACGGCGGGCAGTCGATGAAGACGTAGTCGACGCCGATCTGGTCGAGCACGTCGGCCGACAGCGCCTCCTTGAGCCGCGTCTCGCGGTTCGCCATGGAGACGAGTTCGATCTCGGCGCCGGCGAGGTCGATCGTCGCGGGCACGCAGAACAGGTTGGGGGACTGCTCGCTCTGCTGCGCTGCCTCAGCGATCGAGACCTCGCCGATGAGCACCTCGTAGATCGAGGGCGTCCCGGAGCGGTGGTCGATGTCGAGCGCGGTGCTGGCGTTGCCCTGGGGGTCGAGGTCGATCACCAACGTTTTCAGCCCGTGCACGGCGAGCGCCGCGGCCAGGTTGACGGTGCTGGTCGTCTTGCCGACCCCGCCCTTCTGGTTGGCGACGGTCAGCACCCGGCGGCGAGACGGCCGGGGGAGCACCCCTTCCTTGGGGTGGAGCACGCTCGCGGCGCGAACGGCTTCTTCAGCGATCGGCGTCCAGCCCATCTCCTGGCTGGCCTGCGCGGAGTCGGACGGCGGGGGATTCACCGGTCTCGACACCTCCTCCTGGTAGACGATTCGGGGCGTTCACACCGCGATGTTTCACGTGGAACGGCGCGGCTCTTGTCGTTCGCTAACTCCGTCTGCCGCGTGGCCGGGTCGGCTTCGGCGGCAGGCGACGGATCAGGACCACCGTGCTGGGGACTTCGAGTACTGCCTTCCCGCATTCAGCGACCTGTGGTTCGGCACCACCGGCCTTGCGCACCGCGTCGCGGTCACGGGAGATCTCTTCAGCGGCGCTGGCACCCTTGAGGGCAACCAGTCGACCTTCGGGACGAACCAGGGGAAGGCACCAGCCCGCGAGCCGAGCAAGAGGGGCAACCGCGCGGGCGGTGACGACGTCTGCGCCACTCAACTGCTCGCGTACGGACCGCTCCTCGGCGCGTCCACGGACGATGGTGATCGGGAGTTCCAGCTTCTCGGCGACCTCGGCCAACCAGTCAACCCGGCGAGCCATGGGTTCCAAGAGCACGATATCGAGGTCCGGTCGAGCGATCGCCAGCGGTACTCCCGGAAGCCCGGCGCCCGACCCAACGTCGACCACGCGCGCCTCGGACGGGACCTGCTCGCCGATCACCGCGGAGTTCAGCACGTGCCGCTCCCACAGCCGGTCCACCTCTCGCGGACCGATCAACCCTCGCTCGACCCCATGAGTCGCCAGCAGCTCCACGTACCCGGCGGCTTGCTCGACGCGCTCCCCGAACACCTCCACCGCCGCGGTCCGGACCGTCCCGGTGGCGCCGTCCAAGCTCACTACTCCCACTCCTCGCTCCGCGCGTTTCACGTGAAACGCGCTCGATTGATTGTCCCTGATGCCGACGCCAAATCGAGTCGACAGACCGCAACTGTGGACAACTCCACTCGAGTCGCCGAGCGATCCACAGGTCGTTTCACGTGAAACCCGGCGACCCGGGTGAGAGGGGCGGCGAGTTTCACGTGAAACGCCACGCTTGTAATTCGCTCCGCAGGACCGGCACACCAACAGCCCGCACATCTCATCAGAGACACAGGGACTACTGACGCTCCA
Organism: Amycolatopsis sp. NPDC004079; assembly: GCF_040610415.1. Taxonomy (NCBI): domain Bacteria; kingdom Bacillati; phylum Actinomycetota; class Actinomycetes; order Pseudonocardiales; family Pseudonocardiaceae; genus Amycolatopsis; species Amycolatopsis sp. NPDC004079. The sequence goes on from NZ_JBEXMH010000003.1 coordinate 169,947, forward strand.
CCGTGCCGACGATCCGCATCTCGGCGGTGGGGCCGAAGCGCGCGAGTCGGGGTGGGCGACACCGGCGCAACGACGTCCCGGGCGGCCGTCCGGATGAGGACGAGAACTTCGCCTTCGCATCCCGCGGCATCGAGGCGGCGGCAACAGCAGCCAAGCAACTGAGCGACGGTCGACTGCCGAACCGGGGCCGGTCGTACTCCGGCGGCGGGGAAGACTCTCCTCAGCGAAGGCACCATGCCGGTGCTCGTCGAGGGACCGATCGCGGCAGTCGAGAAACTCGGCGTGACTCGCCTCCGGAACCGGAGCGCGAAGCAGGCACAAAAGAAGCGGCCCACCGGAATCACTCCGGTGGGCCGCTTCGGCTCAGTGCTCTGCGCGGTTCAACGCGTCCGAGAGGCTCAGTCCTCGGGGAAGATCACCACGCGCCGCTTGGGGTCTTCGCCCTCGCTCTCGCTCGTGACGCCCTTGACCGTCGCGACCGCGTCGTGGACGACCTTGCGCTCGAACGGGCTCATCGGCTGCAGGCGCACCCGCTCGCCGCTCGACAGCACGGACTCGGCGGTGGACCGGCCGAGCTCGCGGAGCTCCTCACGGCGGTCCGCGCGCCAGCCGGCGATGTCCAGCATCAGCCGACTGCGCGAACCGGTCTCCTGCTGGACCGCGAGGCGGGTCAGCTCCTGCAGCGCTTCGAGCACCGTGCCGCGGGGGCCGACCAGCTTCTCCAGGTCGTCACCGCCGTCGATGCTGACGATCGCGCGGCCCGCCTCGACGTCCAGGTCGATGTCGCCGTCGTAGTCGAGCAGGTCCAGCAGGCGCTCGAGGTAGTCGCCGGCGATGTCGCCCTCTTGCACGAGAGCGTCGTCACCGCCCGCTTTCGGCTCGGCCGGTGCGCTCGTCTCTTCCTGATCGGCGTCGATCGTGTCGACCGTCTCCGACATCTTTAGTCTCCTCTCCGAACCCGAAGCGTCAGCGACGCTTCCGGCCCGACTTCCTGTTCGAGTCCTTGAGGAGCCCGGGCACTCCGGTGCCGTTCTCCTTCGATCCGTTCTGGTTCGACGTCTGCTCCGGCGCGCTCTCCGCCGGTTCGGCTGCCTTCGTCTCGGACGACGCGGCGCTGTCGGACTTCGCGTTGCCCGACTTGCCGCCGGTGGAGGTCTGCGCGAAACCGTGCGCCGAACCCGCCTTGGTCACCTTGCCCTGCTGACCCTGCTGCTGGTTCTTCTTCTGCTGCACCGGCTTCTGCCCGACCTTCGGCGCGGTCGGCTTCTGGCCCGGCTTCGGGCCGAGCGACGCGCGCTTCTCCGCCGCCTCCTCCTTGCGAGCCGCCTCTTCCTTGTCGATCTTCGTGTAGACGAGGCGCTGCTGCATGAGCGTCCAGCCGTTGTTCGCCAGCCAGTAGAAGAGAAGGCCGAGCGGGAAGAACGCACCGAACACGAGCACGCCGAGCGGGAAGACGTACATGGTGAGCTTGTTCATGATCGCGGTCTGCGCGGTGCCCGCGGCCGACGCGTTCTGCCGGGAGACCGAGTGGCGCGCGGTGAGGTGCGTGGCGATCGAGGCGATGATCATCAGCGGCAGCGCGACCGGGAGGACCTCCCAGTGCCACCCGCCGTTCGCGACGTGGCCCGCGACGGCGCCGACGCCGTTGTTGACCGCCTCGCCCATGTTGACGCCGAAGAGCTTGGCGCTCGTGTACGACAACACGTCCTGCGCGTTGAAGAAGTAGTTCTCGGTCTTCGCGCCGCCGCCGGCGGGCGGCATGGTGAACGCGCGCAGCACGTGGTTCAGGCCGATGAAGACCGGGATCTGAAGGATCATCGGAAGGCAGCTGCCGAGCGGGTTGACGCCGTGCTCGCGCTGGAGCTTCTGCATCTCCTGCGCCTGGCGCTGCCGGTCGTTCGCGTACTTCTTCTGGATCTTCTTCATTTCCGGCGCGAAGTCTTGCATCTTCTTCATCGACCGGACCTGGTTCACGAACGGCTTGAACATGATGCCGCGGACGGTGAACGTCAGGAAGATGATGCCGAGGATCCACGAGATCGCGGTCGCTTCCCCGAAGACGAACCCGAAGACCTTGTGCCAACACCACAAGATGAAGGACACGGGGTAGTAGATGAAATCGAGCACTGAGCTACTCCTCGATCGGTGTTTCAGGCGTGCGGTGTCGCCACGAGAACTTCTCGGGCACCGGGTCGCGGCCGGGCGGGGTCCACGGGCCGCAGCGAAGCAGCCGGCGCAGCGCGAGGTAGGAGCCTTTGGCCGCGCCGTGGCGGGTCAGGGCTTCGACTGCGTACGCGCTGCAGCTCGGGTAGAACCGGCAGGCCGGGGGAAGGAAGGGCGAGATCGCCTTGCGGTAGAACCGCACGGGAAGGAGCAGCACCCACGCGACCGGTCCCGGCCGGGGCGGCTTGCCTTCCTCGGGTGCTTCGGTGGTGCTGTGCTCGGAGGTGGCGTCCATGGCCGTTTACACCGCTGATCCGTGGTCGGGTGCCGCGCCCTGCTGACGCGGCTGCCGGGGAGCATCGGCCCCGGCCGGGCGGCCGGACGGCGCGAGGCCGAGCCGGCGCAGCGCGGCGTCGAGGTCGGAGTCAAGCTCCGCGCTCGACGCGGACGCCGCCGGAGGCAATGCCCGTACCACCAACGAAGTGCCCGCGGGCAGTGTTCCGAGACGCGCGGAAACAAGGTGGCGCAACCGGCGGGTCACCCGGTGGCGCACCACCGAGTTGCCGACGGCCTTGCTCACCACAAAACCCGCCCTGGCCGCGAACGAGGCGGCCACGGACGGGTCCGTGGTCAACGCATGAACGACGAGGCGGCGCCTGCCGGCTCGGGACCCCCGGCGGAGGACGACCCGGAAGTCCTCGCTCCGCCGCAGACGTGCGCCAGCGGGCAGCACGACGCGGTTGCGCGGAGCCGGATCAGGCGGACAGCTCGGCGCGGCCCTTGCGACGGCGCGCCGCGAGGATGCCGCGACCCGCGCGGGTCCGCATGCGCAGGCGGAAACCGTGGGTCTTCGCGCGACGACGGTTGTTCGGCTGGAAGGTGCGCTTGCCCTTGCTCACTGCTTCTCCTGTGTCTCGGCCGTCGGGCGACGGCGGATTCCCCGGCGCCCGGCGTGTCGTGCGGGTCGCACGGAAGTTCGTGCTGTCTCCTACCACCGGGTGGTCTCGTCACGACGAGCGACGACATACGTAGGCACGCGAAACGCACCCGTCGCATACGGGAGACCTTACGAGGGTACGCACCCCGGTCGTGAACGCCGCAGGCGCCCCTCCGCCACCCTCGGCGACCGGCCCGCGAGACTGCCTCCCGGCACGGCGCGGCACCGAATGGCAACACGCCGTACACCGTGAAATGCTTGCGCAGCACCACGCCTTGTGGCATCGGGCAGGGCTTGTTAGCGTGCCTCTCTCGGCCTCCGGGCAGGACTGATGCCGCTTCGCCGGCGCCGGGGGGTGTGGAGGCGCCCGGGGAGTACGCCGAGCCCGCAGGTGGCGTGGCTGCGGACGGCCGTACATTAGTGCACAGCTGTGGACAACTTTGTGGATATCGCTGTGCCGTCGCGCGGGTGAGTCCGGACCGCGTGCTTCGAGGCGAGCTTCCAGGACGTGCTCGGGGTGGGTCCGAGGCGTGCGCGCCGACGAGGGGAGGGGAGTCAGACCGGTGTCGGAGCACCAGCACAATCTGGGCGTCATCTGGGAGCAGGTGGTGCGGGAGCTGTCCGACGGCACCCTCTCCCCGCAGCAGCGAGCCTGGATGCGGGTGACCCGCCCGATCGGTCTCCTCGACGGCACCGCGCTGCTCGCCGCGCCGAGCGACTTCGCGAAGGAAGCCATCGAACGCGCGCTGCGCACCTCGATCACCGAAGCGCTGTCCCGCCGGCTCGGCCGTCCCGTGTCGCTCGCGGTGAAGGTCGACAGCACCGAACCGGTGGCGCCGGTACCCCGTTATGCGGCGTCACCCGCCCGGGTGGAAAACGATGTCCCGCATCCGGAGCCGATGCCGGCGCCGATGCCGGCACAGCCCGCGAGCCCGCACACGGGGAACGGCCAGGCCGACCACGTGCGCCCGGAGCGCCCGAAGCCGAAACCGCCGCCGCGACGGCCGCAGGTCGAAGCCGCCGGTCTTCCGCCGGCGCGGGTCGACCCGCCGCCGCCCCCGCCTCAGCAGCAGCCGCTGCACCCGTCCCACCCCGGCCTTGACGACATCGAGGACCCGGACGAAGAAGTCGACGAAGAGGGCGAAGCGCTGGCGACCGCCAACGAGATCTGGCCCCGGTTCGCCGGGCAGCCGATCGCGGGCCAGCCCTACACCGCGCCCGCGCAGCCGCAGACGTCCAAGACGAAGCTGAACGAGAAGTACAACTTCGACACCTTCGTCATCGGCGCGTCCAACCGCTTCGCGCACGCCGCCGCGGTCGCCGTGGCCGAGGCTCCGGCCCGCGCGTACAACCCGCTGTTCATCTGGGGCGAGTCCGGCCTCGGCAAGACGCACCTGCTGCACGCCGTCGGGCACTACGCGCAGCGGCTGTTCCCCGGCATGCGCGTGCGGTACGTCTCGACCGAAGAGTTCACGAACGACTTCATCAACTCGCTGCGCGACGACCGCAAGGTCGCCTTCCAGCGGCGCTACCGCGACGTCGACATCCTGCTGGTGGACGACATCCAGTTCCTGGAGGGCAAGGAAGGCACCCAGGAGGAGTTCTTCCACACCTTCAACACGCTGCACAACCAGAACAAGCAGATCGTGGTCAGCTCCGACCGGCCGCCCAAGCGGCTGGAAACCCTGGAAGACCGGCTGCGGACGCGGTTCGAATGGGGCCTGATCACCGACATCCAGCCGCCTGAGCTGGAAACCCGGATCGCGATCCTCCGCAAGAAGGCGGCGCAGGACCGGCTCGCGGTGCCCGGCGACGTGCTGGAGTTCATCGCGTCGCGGGTCGAGGCGAACATCCGCGAGCTGGAGGGTGCGCTGATCCGCGTCACCGCGTTCGCGTCGCTGAACCAGCAGCCGGTGGAAGCCGGGCTCGCCGAGATCGTGCTGCGCGATCTGATCCCGGACTCGCACACGCCGGAGATCACCGCGCCGACCATCATGGGCGTCACCGCCGAGTTCTTCGACGTGACGCTCGACGAGCTGTGCGGGCCCGGCAAGACGAAGGCGCTCGCCACCGCCCGCCAGATCGCGATGTACCTCTGCCGCGAGCTGACCGAGATGTCGCTGCCGAAGATCGGGCAGACGTTCGGCGGCCGCGACCACACGACCGTCATGCACGCGGACAAGAAGATCCGCAAGGAGATGGCCGAGCGCAGGCGGATTTACGACCAGGTGCAAGAGCTGACGTCGCGGATCAAGCAGCGCGCGCGTCAGTAGCCGACTGCCGCGTTTGGACACTCGCTTGTAGACAGTCCTGTTTCGACGCTCGAGGCCACCACGGACCCCCGTGGTGGCCTTTTTGTTGCCCTGACGGTTCTCGTCCGTACGCAGCTGAAGCGTGTGTACGGAGCGGCGTAGGAGCGAAGCACGCGTACGCATCCACAGACGTCCACAGCCTGTGTACACAAAATTTCTCAAACTCATTGATACACAAGGGGTTTTCCCCAGGGTGTGGGCAGTTTGCCCACAGTGCCAACAGATCCCGGAGCTGCGACGACCCGGATTTGATCCACATCCCACTCACACCGAATCCACAGGTTGTCCCCAGGGTTGTCCACGCTGATTCCCCAGGTTGCCCACAGGTCATCCACAGCTGTGGTTCGTCACTCACCAGGGCGATCCCGAGCGCTCAGACCACCCCCAGAGCCTGGGTACAACTCGCCCTCAACCTGGGGACAACCCTGGGGACAACTGGGCCCGACTGTGGATGAATCGGGGACCGCCCGAAACCATCCACGGATCGGCCGAACCATCCACCGATCCGCCACCAGGGCTGCCCACAGGCCCGCGCCCGCCACGACCAGCGCGAACGAGCCCTGTCCACACAATCCACAGCCCCTATTACTGCTACTGGTTTTTCATCTCTTCTAAGAAAGAACAGAACAAAAACAGGCGGAGGACGAAACTGGGGACAAGCCGAGATTCGTGTCGTCTTGTCGACAAACTGAAGGGGAGGCCGAGGTGACGGCGACCCCGGCGACGGCCTAACGTGGATGTCTGCAGCTGGTCCGTTCCCGCGCGGGGCGGACCGGACCGGCGGGGACCCGGTCGCACGCGGTGCTCACGACCGGTACCCGGCGACCCCTTCACGAGCCGAGGGGCTCGGCTGTCGAAAGGAAGCGCGCATGAAGATCCGCGTCGAGCGCGACGGGCTCGCCGACGCCGTCGCGTGGGTGGCCAGAAGCCTCCCCTCCCGGCCTCCGGTGCCGGTCCTGGGCGGCGTCCTCCTCGACGCGGGCGCGGACGGGGAGTCCGACGCGCTCACGGTCTCCGGCTTCGACTACGAGGTCTCGGCCACGGTCGGCGTTCCCGCGACCATCGCCGACGGCGGACGGCTGCTCGTCTCCGGCCGCCTCCTCGCCGACATCACCAAGGCGCTGCCCGCGCAGCCGGTGGAGATCTCCGTCGACGGCGCCCGCGCCACCATCACGTGCGGCAGCGCCCGGTTCAGCCTCCCGACCATGCCGGTCGAGGACTACCCGCAGCTGCCGTCCCAGCCCGCCCACGCGGGCGAGCTCACCGGCGACGTCTTCGGCCAGGCGGTCACCCAGGTCGCCACCGCGGCCGGCAAGGACGACACGCTCCCCATGCTCACCGGCATGCGGCTGGAGATCTCCGGCGAGACGCTCACCCTCGTCGCCACCGACCGGTTCCGGCTCGCCATGCGCGAGTTCACCTGGAAGCCGGCCGAGGGCCTGTCCGACGCCGCGGTGCTCGTCCCGGCGCGCACGCTCGCCGAGGCCGCCAAGACGCTCGGCGGCGCGGGCACCACCGTGCAGCTCGCGCTCGCTTCCGGCGACGGCCTGCTCGGCCTGTCCGGCGCGGGCCGCTACACGACCACCCGGCTGCTCGACGCCGAGTTCCCGCCGTACCGCCAGCTGCTGCCCGCGAACCACACCTCGCGCGCGGTCATCGAGGTCAGCGCGCTCACCGAGTCGATCAAGCGCGTGTCGCTGGTCGCCGAGCGCGGCACCCAGGTGCGGCTCGAGTTCGGCGACGGCTCCCTGCGGCTGTCCGCGGGCGGCGACGACGAGGGCAGCGCCGAAGAGGAACTGCAGGTCGACTACGAGGGCGAGCCGGTCACCATCGCGTTCAACCCCGGCTACCTCGTCGACGGGCTCGGCGCGCTGCACAGCGACCGGGCCGAGCTGACCTTCACCACGCCCAACCGGCCGGCGCTGATCAAGCCCGCCGACGCCGAGGGCAACGTCGTCCCCGGATATCTCTACCTGCTCATGCCGGTCCGGCTGCCGGGCTGAGCGGGCGCGTCCAACCGAGGAAAACCGATCCAATCCAAAGGGGATCTCATGGTTCAGCTGGGTCTCGTCGGCCTGGGCAAGATGGGCTTCAACATGCGCGAGCGGCTGCGCGCCGCCGGGCACGAGGTGGTCGGCTACGACCGCAACCAGGACGTCAGCGACTCGACCTCGCTCGAAGACCTGGTCTCCAAGCTGTCCGGTCCCCGGATCGTGTGGATCATGGTCCCGGCCGGGGAGCCGACCCGGCAGACCGTCACCGAGCTCGGGCAGCTGCTGTCCGAGGGCGATCTGGTGATCGACGGCGGCAACTCGAAGTTCACCGACGACAAGCTGAACGCTGATCTGCTGGCCTCGCACGGGGTCGGCTACCTCGACTGCGGCGTCTCCGGCGGCGTGTGGGGCAAGGACAACGGCTACGGCCTGATGGTCGGCGGCGCGGCGTCGGACGTCCAGCGCGCGATGCCGATCTTCGACGCGCTGCGTCCGGAGGGCCCGCGCGAGGAAGGCTTCTCGCACGCCGGCTCGGTCGGCGCCGGGCACTACGCGAAGATGATCCACAACGGCATCGAGTACGGCATCATGCAGGCCTACGCCGAGGGCTTCGAACTGCTCGAAGCCGCGAAGACCGTCGACGACGTGCCCGCCGTGATCAAGGGCTGGCAGCGCGGCACCGTGGTCCGCTCCTGGCTGCTCGACCTGCTGGTGCGCGCCCTGGACGAGGACCCGGAGCTGGACGACCTCGAAGGCTACGTCGAGGACTCCGGCGAAGGCCGCTGGACGCTGGAGGAAGCGGTCAACAACGCGGTTCCGGCCCCGGTGCTGTCGGCGGCGCTGTTCGCCCGGTTCTCCTCGCGGCAGAAGGACTCCGCCGCGATGCGCGCCGTCGCCGCGCTGCGCAACCAGTTCGGCGGCCACGCGGTGAAGAAGGCCGGGAGCTAGCTCCCGCGGTCCCCGCCCGTGTATCTGCGACATCTCCAGGTCACCGACTTCCGGTCCTGGCCGCTGGCCGACCTCGCCCTCGAACCGGGGCCGGTCGTGCTCGTCGGCCAGAACGGCCGGGGGAAGACGAACCTGCTCGAAGCGATCGGCTACGTGGCGACCCTCGGTTCGCACCGGGTCGCCACGGACGCCCCGCTCGTCCGCCATGGCTGTGAACGCGCGCTCGTCCGGGTCGCGGTCGTCAACGAAGACCGCGAGCTGACGGTCGAACTCGAGATCACGCCTGGCCGCGCCAACCGTGCCCGCGTGAATCGGGGCGCGGTCGGCAAGCCGCGCGACGTGCTCGGCATTCTGCGTACGGTGCTGTTCTCTCCCGAGGACCTCTCGCTCGTGCGCGGCGATCCGAGCGAACGCCGTCGGTTCATGGACGAGTTACTCGTGCTTCGCGCGCCTCGGTACGCAGGCGTGCGCGCGGACTACGAGAAGGTGCTTAAGCAGCGCAACGCGCTTCTTAAGACTGCGGGCAAACGCCGTACTGGTCGCGAAGATCCGTACGCACTGTCGACGCTCGACGTGTGGGACGACCATCTCTCGGTGGCTGGCGCGCAGCTGCTGGCCGCACGGTTGAACCTCATCGCGGACCTCGCGCCGTACACGGCTGACGCTTATATGGGCGTCGCACCGGACTCTCGCCCGGCGAAGATCGCGTACAAGTCTTCGCTCGGCGACGCGCTTCCGCCGTCGTACGGCGTGCCCGACGGAGAGCGTGCGGACGCAGAGGTACTGCGCGAGCTATTGCTGAAGGCGTTGGCCGACTCACGGCGGCAGGAACTGGAGCGAGGCATCAGTCTCGTCGGCCCGCATCGGGACGAACTGGAGCTGATCCTCGGCGAACTCCCGGCGAAGGGGTACGCGAGCCACGGCGAGTCGTGGTCGTTCGCGCTCGCTTTGCGGCTCGGAAGTTACGAGCTTCTGCGTGCCGAAGCGGGCGAACCGGTGTTGTTGCTGGACGATGTCTTTGCCGAACTCGACCGCAAGCGCCGGGCCCGGCTGGCCGAGGTCTCCGCGTGCGCCGAGCAGGTGCTCATCACCGCGGCGGTGGCCGAGGACGTGCCCGCTGAGCTCGCCGGTGCGAGGTTCACGGTGGCCGACGGGGAGGTGAACCGTGCCTGAACAGCCACAACGACCACGCCGGGTGACCGGGGTCACGCGAGTTGCCCACCGATCTGGGGACAAACCTGTGGACAGTGTGGATAAACCCGGAGCCGCGTTATCGCCGCGCGTGACGAACCGGCCGGATGGCCGTCTTGACACCTCGAAAGCGGACGACGCCCCCCGGAATCCCGCGCGTGGCGCGACTGAGCGTGACAGTTCCACTGGGCCGAACGAGACGCCCGCTGCGGACGCTCCGAGCGGTCGCGACCTCGCGCACGCCGCGCTCGAAGCGGCGAAGGCGAAAGCCCGCGAGCGCGGTGCCCCGCCGAACCTCCGCCGCGGCCGGATCACCGGGGGTGGCGGACAGAACCGAGCACGCAGGCGGTGGTCCGGTCCCGGCGCGGATCCGCGCGACCCCCAGCCGCTCGGCCGGCTCGTGTCGAGGCTGGTCTCCGACAGCGGCTGGCAGGGCACCGTGACCAACGCGCGCGTGTTCGGGCAGTGGGCCCGGCTCGTGGGCGAGGACGTCGCCGAACACGCCCAGCCGATCGCGCTCAAAGACGGCGAGCTGACCGTTCGCGCGAGTTCCACCGCGTGGGCGACGCAGTTGCGGTTGCTGCAGGGCAAGTTGCTGGCGAAGATCGCCGCGGGCGTCGGCAACGGCGTCGTGAAGCGGATGCGGATCCAGGGTCCGACCGCTCCGAGCTGGCGGAAAGGACCCCGGCACGTGCCTGGCCGCGGACCGCGTGACACGTACGGCTGACGGGGGTTGCGGTCGGGCGGGTCATTGCCCCGAGAACCGGGTCGCGCCGGTTCGGATACGACCTGACTCGCCTGAGGGTGATTTCGTGCCTCTGCGACAGACTGAGAGGTGTCCTTGCCGCATGTGAGCGCGCGCGGCCAAGTACACTGTTGTAGTAGCGGGCGTCCGCTCGGGCGAGACGAGGAGAAACAACGCCGGTGACCGAGAACAAGAGCGAGTACAACGCGTCGTCCATCACCGTGCTCGAAGGCCTCGAAGCGGTTCGCAAGCGCCCCGGCATGTACATCGGTTCCACCGGTGAGCGCGGTCTCCACCACCTGGTCCAGGAGGTGGTGGACAACTCCGTGGACGAGGCGATGGCGGGGTACGCCACCAAGGTAGAGGTTACTCTCCTCGCCGACGGCGGGGTGCGGGTAGTCGACGACGGCCGCGGCATCCCGGTCGACATCCACCCCAAGGAGCAGAAGCCGACCCTCGAGGTCGTGCTCACCATCCTGCACGCGGGCGGCAAGTTCGACAGCGACTCCTACGCGGTGTCCGGCGGTCTGCACGGCGTCGGCGTCTCCGTGGTGAACGCGCTCTCCACGAAGCTGCTCGCGGAGATCAAGGTCGGCGGCCGCAGCTGGCGCCAGGAGTACACGAACCAGGTGCCCGGCCCGCTCGAGGACCTCGGCCCGGCCACCGACACCGGCACCACCATCACGTTCTGGGCCGACGGCGGCATCTTCGAGACCACCACCTACAACTTCGAGACCATCTCGCGCCGGCTGCAGGAGATGGCGTTCCTCAACAAGGGCCTCACCCTGTCGCTGCGCGACGAGCGCGTCGCCGACGAGGAGACCGAAGCGGACGCCGAGGGCAAGCAGGCCAGGGTCAAGGAAAAGGTCTACTGCTACCCGGGCGGGCTCGAGGACTTCGTCAAGCACATCAACGGCCCCAAGGACCCGATCCACGAGAGCGTCATCTCCTTCGACGCCAAGGGAGCCGGCCTCGAGGTCGAGGTCGCGATGCAGTGGAACACCGGGTTCACGCCGTCGGTGTACACCTTCGCCAACACGATCAACACGCACGAGGGCGGCACGCACGAAGAGGGCTTCCGCGCCGCGCTCACCCGCGTGGTCAACGCGTACGCGCGCGAGAAGAAGCTGCTCAAGGAGAAGGACGCGAACCTGACCGGCGACGACGTGCGCGAGGGGCTCGCCGCGATCGTGTCGATCAAGCTGTCCGAACCGCAGTTCGAGGGCCAGACCAAGACCAAGCTGGGCAACAGCGAGGCCAAGACGTTCGTGCAGCAGCAGTCGAACGAATGGCTCGGCGACTGGTTCGAGCGCAACCCGAGCGAAGCCAAGACGATCATCAACAAGTCGATCTCGTCGGCGCAGGCCCGCCTCGCCGCCCGCAAGGCGCGCGACCTGGTGCGGCGCAAGGGCGCGCTGGAGATCGGCGGTCTTCCGGGCAAGCTCAAGGACTGCCGGTCGAACGACCCCGGCGAGTGCGAGCTCTACATCGTGGAGGGCGACTCGGCGGGCGGTTCGGCCAAGGAGGGCCGCGACTCGATGTACCAGGCGATCCTGCCGATCCGGGGCAAGATCATCAACGTCGAGAAGGCACGCATCGACCGCGTCCTCAAGAACACCGAGGTCCAGTCGCTGATCACCGCGCTCGGCACCGGCATCCACGACGACTTCGACATCTCGAAGCTGCGCTATCACAAGATCGTGCTGATGGCCGACGCCGACGTCGACGGCCAGCACATCACCACGTTGCTGCTCACCCTGCTGTTCCGCTTCATGACGCCGCTGATCGAGCACGGCCACGTGTTCCTGTCGCGGCCGCCGCTGTACAAGATCAAGTGGCCGCGGGCGGAGCCGGAGTACGCGTACTCGGACAAGGAACGCGACGCGGTCATCCAGGCGGGCGTCGAGTCCGGCCGCCGTCTCCCGAAGGACGACGCGATCCAGCGGTACAAGGGTCTCGGCGAGATGAACGCCGACGAGCTGTGGGAGACCACGATGGACCCGAGCAACCGGCTGCTCGGGCAGGTCACCCTCGACGACGCGGCACAGGCCGACGAACTGTTCTCCGTGCTGATGGGCGAGGACGTGGAAGCCCGCCGCTCGTTCATCACGCGCAACGCCAAGGACGTGCGCTTCCTGGACGTGTAGGCGTCCCCCGTAACTCACTTCCCCAGGACTGCTCACCGAGAAGGACCCCATGACGGAAACCTTGCCGCCGGAACACGACCGGATCGAACCGGTCGACATCCAGCAGGAGATGCAGCGCTCCTACATCGACTACGCGATGAGCGTCATCGTGTCGCGGGCGCTGCCGGACGTGCGCGACGGCCTCAAGCCGGTGGCGCGCCGGATCCTGTACTCGATGTTCGACTCCGGGTTCCGCCCGGACCGCGGGTACAACAAGTGCTCCCGCGTCGTCGGCGACGTCATGGGCAACTACCACCCGCACGGCGACTCGGCGATCTACGACGCGCTCGTGCGGCTCGCCCAGCCGTGGTCGCTGCGCTACCCGCTGATCGACGGCCAGGGCAACTTCGGCTCGTCGGGCAACGACCCCGCCGCCGCGATGCGGTACACCGAGTCCCGGCTCGCGCCGCTCGCGATGCAGATGCTCGCGGACATCGAAGAGGACACCGTCGATTTCCGCGACAACTACGACGGGCGCACGCAAGAGCCCGACGTGCTGCCGTCGCGGTTCCCGAACCTGCTGGTCAACGGCGGTTCCGGGATCGCGGTCGGGATGGCGACGAACATCCCGCCGCACAACCTGCGCGAGGTGTCCGAAGGCGTCGTGTGGGCGCTGGAGAACCCCGAGGCGACCGACGACGAGCTGCTCGCCGCGCTGCTCGTGCGGGTCAAGGGCCCGGACTTCCCGACCAAGGCGATGATCCTCGGCACCTCGGGCATCGAGGACGCCTACCGCACCGGCCGCGGTTCGATCCGGATGCGCGCGGTCGTCGAGGTCGAAGAGGACGCCAAGGGCCGCACCATCCTGGTCGTGTCCGAGCTGCCGTACCAGGTCAACCCGGACAACCTGGTGGAGAACATCGCGCACCTGGTGCGCGACGGCAAGATCACCGGGATCTCGGACATCGCGGACGAGTCCAACAGCCGCTCCGGCATGCGGATCGTCGTCACGATCAAGCGCGACGCGGTGGCGAAGGTGGTGCTGAACAACCTGTTCAAGCACACCCAGCTGCAGCAGAACTTCGGCGTGAACATGCTGGCGCTGGTCGACGACGTGCCGCGCACGCTGCGGCTCGACCAGATCATCCGGCACTACGTGAAGCACCAGGTCGACGTGATCGTGCGGCGCACCCGGTACCGGCTGCGCAAGGCCGAGGAACGGGCCCACATCCTGCGCGGTCTGGTCAAGGCGCTCGACATGCTGGACGAGGTGATCGCCCTGATCCGGCGGTCGCCCTCGGCGGACGAGGCCCGGCCGGGCCTGATGTCGCTGCTCGAGATCGACGAGATCCAGGCCACCGCGATCCTGGACATGCAGCTGCGCCGGCTGGCCGCACTGGAGCGCCAGCGGATCATCGACACCCTGGCCGAGATCGAGCTGGAGATCGCCGACCTCAAGGACATCCTCGCGAAGCCGGAGCGGCAGCGGTCGATCATCCGCGACGAGCTGATGGAGATCGTCGACAAGTACGGCGACGAGCGGCGCACGCAGATCATCCCGTTCGACGGCGACGTGTCGGTCGAGGACCTGATCGCGCAGGAAGACGTCGTCGTCACCATCACCCGCACGGGCTACGCCAAGCGGACGAAAACCGATCTGTACCGGTCGCAGAAGCGCGGCGGCAAGGGCGTGCAGGGCGCGACGCTGAAGCAGGACGACATCGTCCAGCACTTCTTCGTGTGCTCCACGCACGACTGGATCCTGTTCTTCACGAACAAGGGCCGGGTGTACCGGGCGAAGGCCTACGACCTGCCCGAGGCCAACCGCAACGCGCGCGGCCAGCACGTGGCGAACCTGCTCGCGTTCCAGCCGGACGAGCAGATCGCCCAGGTCATCGAGATCCCGAACTACGAGGTCGCGCCGTACCTGGTGCTCGCCACGCAGCGCGGCCTGGTGAAGAAGACGAAGCTCACCGACTTCGACTCCAACCGCGCGGGCGGCCTCATCGCGATCAACCTGCGCGAGGGCGACGAGCTGATGGGCGCGGTGCTGGCGGCGGCCGAGGACGACCTGCTGCTGGTGTCCGCGGGCGGCCAGTCGATCCGCTTCCACGCGACCGACGAGGCGCTGCGCCCGATGGGCCGGCCGACCTCGGGCGTGCTGGGCATGCGGTTCAACGAGGGTGACGAACTGCTCGGCATCAGCGTGGTCAAACCGGACAAGTTCCTGCTGGTCGCCACGGACGGCGCGTATGCGAAGCGGACGCCGATCGAGGACTATCCGGTACAGGGCCGCGGCGGCAAGGGCGTGCTCACCATTCAGCACGACAGCAAACGTGGCAGGCTGGTGGGGGCACTCATCGTCGACGAGGACGACGAGCTGTTCGCCATCACGTCCAGCGGCGGGGTCATCCGCACGCCGGCGCGGGACGTGCGCAAGGCGGGCAGGCAGACCAAGGGCGTTCGGCTGATGAACCTGGGTGACGGAACCACTCTTCTCGCGGTCGCACGCAACGCGGACGAGGGGTCGGACGTCGCCAATGGTGGCGAGGACTCCGCCGAGGACGGTTCCGAGGTTTCGGAAGTTGTGGCTTCTGAAACGGTTTCGGAGGAAGCGGCCGAGGCTACGCCAGAGGAGCCCACAGCAGAAGACGGCACGGCGCCGGAGCAGTGATCGGCGCCCCACGCACGGGTAAGGACTGACTCAACGTGGCACCATCCGACAAGGCCGACGACGCGTCGGCCAACCCGCCCTGGCAGCGCACCGCCAAGGACGGCGGCGGCGACTCCGAGGCCATGGCCACGGCGCGGATCGCGACCGAGGACGTGCCCACCGCGGCTCCGGAACCGGCCGCGGCCGAGAACGACTACCCGGTGACCGGCTCGGCGGCGCCCCGGCTCTTCGGAGGCGAGGCACCGCCGCCGGCGGACGACGTGCCGCCCGCGGGCCGCACCCGGCCGACGCCGAGCGCGCTGCGCCGTCCCGGCCGGGGCCCGCGACGGGCGAGCCTGCAGATCAAGCGGTTCGACCCGTGGTCGGTGCTGAAGCTGGCACTGGTGCTCGGTGTCGCGATGTTCTTCGTCTGGCTGGTCGCGGTCGGCGTGCTCTACACGGTGCTCGACGGCATGGGCGTGTGGGACAAGCTGAACGGCACGTACTCGTCCCTGGTCGGCGGCGAGGGCGCGAACGCGTCCCCGGAACCGCTGATCAGCGCCGGTCGCGTGTTCGGCATCGCGGCCATCCTCGGGGCGATCAACATCGTGCTGGTGTCCGCGCTGGCCACGGTGAGCGCGTTCATCTACAACGTGTCGGCGGACCTCGCGGGCGGGCTGGAAGTCACCCTGTCCGAGCGGGAGTAACCCGGTTGCAAGTGCGGATGGGGAGTCCGGTAAAGTACTCCTCGTTCGACGGGCCCATAGCTCAGGCGGTTAGAGCGCTTCGCTGATAACGAAGAGGTCCCAGGTTCAAGTCCTGGTGGGCCCACATTTCTCGGAAGGCCGGTTCGCAGCTCCTGCGGACCGGCCTTCTGGTATTTCGGATGACTGACCGGCGGTGCGGTCGCCAGAATCAGCCGCATGCAGACCCCGGCGGAGATCCTTTATCGGCTGAGCCTCGGCGTGGTCGCCGCGCAGTGGGACGACTACGAAGGCTTGGCCGAAACCTCGGCCTGGCTCGAGTCGGCGACCGCGCGCGAGATGCTGCGGATCGACTACTACTCCCGCCAGTCGCGCTCCGAGGAACCGGTGATGGGCCGGGTGACGGACCGGAAGCTGAAGCGCGCTCCGCTGGTCGCGCTGGTGCTGGCTTCGATGCATCGCGACGGGCGCCTGCGGGAGCGGGCGGTTCGGCTGTTGTGCTCTTCGGACAGTGCGTTGAGCGACCGGGCGCTGGCGGTCCGGGTTGCCGACTACGTCGAGGCGGTCCGGGAACTGGCCGAACAAGAGGTGCTGCGGCGGACGACGTTGGCGCAGGCGGCGCGGATCATGCCGCTGCTGCAGCGGATTTCGCAGCGCTGGCGGGGTTCGGAAGTTTTCGCGCGCTATCTGCATGCGCTGGTCGCCGTGCACGGCGAGGCGACAGTGTGGGCGTGCTTGCGAAACTCCGAGGGCTTCGAGGTCCGGCGGGCAGCGTTCCGGCACAGCTTCGAGTCCGGATTGCTCGGCTTGCCGGACGCGGTCCGGTTGCTGCCTCGGGAACGGGACCAGGTCGTCCGGCGGCAGTTGATCGGTGTCGTCGCGGAATTGGCGACGCCGGACGTCATCGCCGAGTTGCTGCTTCGCGGGCGGTCCGCGGAGAGCCGGGTGCTGGGATTGGTGAAGCTGACCGCGGCGCAGCTCGATCCCGTTGAGGTGGAACGACTTCTGATCGACCGGTCGGTGCTGGTGCGGTTGTGGGCGCGGCTGCGCTGGCGGGAAATGGGGCGGGACCCGGTCGAGGTTTATACGGCGGTCGCTCGTTCCGCCGCCAAGCCGGTGGTGCGGGCTCGGGCTTACGTCGGGCTCGCGGAGACTGGGACTGAGCTGGACCGTTCGGAGATCGTCGGTCTCGCTCGGAGCGCGGACTTGCCGTTGAAGAAGATCGGGTTGGCGTTGCTCCGGGGCAAGGCGATGGCTTCGGAAGTGCCGTGGCTGCTGCGGGAAATGACCGGCGATCACTCGCGCGTGGCCCGGTTGGCGGGGGAAGTGCTCAGCAGCAGTCCGCAACTGTGGTCGCCGACGGATTTGGCTGTGTTGAAGGGTTCTCCGGAGACAGTGCTTCGGCGTCGGGGATGGTGGCTGCACCGCGGTCGCGGCGGATGGGAGGCGGTGATCGCCGACCTGGAGTTCGGGGAGGTCCGGGGCAGGCTTGCGCTGCCGATGTATTTCCAGCCGACTGACGTGCAGCGGCAACGGATCGTGGACCTGCTCAGCACGCTTTCCCTTGACCGCCACAAGGTTTCGGAGATCGCGTTCGCCGCCGGGATTCCGGGGTGATCAGCGGGTCTGCCGGTACAGGTCGCGCAGCAGGGCGATTTCCGCGCCGTGGTGCAGGACTTCCTGGTTGACCCACCAGACGATCTCGAGGAAGGGGCTTTCGGCGTCGCTGCCGTGCGGGTAGGTGCAGTAGCCGACGGTGTCCAGCGCGGCGTCGTCGACGGTCAGCAAGGCTTCGCGCCAGGCTGTCGCACCGGCGTCGAAAGCGGCGACGGCGGTCGTGACGTCGCCGGCGATCGGGTAGTCGTCGCGGGTTTTGGTGTGCGTGCCCGAGGTGTGGTCGGCGCGGAGGGCGAGCATTTCGCTGAGATGGCTGAGCCGCCAGGCGATGGTGGTGAACGGCGGTGGCACCGGTTGCGGGTACGGCGCGGCGTCGCGGCCCCACTCGCCGGTGCCGGCCAGGTGCGTCGCGCGCGGTCCGGGTCCGTCGGCGCGGCGGCGCACCGACCAGTGCCCGGGGACCGGCGGCCAGTGGTACTCGGCGTCGGTCATCGGGCTGACCGGTGTTTCGGAGCCGTCGCCGCTGTCCAGGAACGGACCGGTGAGGCGGTTCGCGAGGCGGGTGCGGGCGAAGTCGAACTGGTCGAGCAGCGGTGCCAAACGGGGTGGCGGCACGGAAAACTCCCTGGGCCGATGCCGGGAAGACCTGGTTCAGTGTGGCATGACCGGCGAGGATTTGGGCGAGGGTTGGGACAGCGTCGCGACGCTTGTCGACGGACGGTGGGTAGAGCGGCGGCCCAAGCGGGCCGAGGTGCGTGCTTGGCTGCTTCGGGAGACAACGGTGCTGCCGTGGCTGGCTCCGCAGCTGCCGTTGGCGGTGCCGGTTCCCGTTGTGTGGCAGGAAAATCCGCTGGTCGTGCGGCACGAACTGGTGCCAGGCGAGCCGGGCGAACTGACCGCTGACGACGGCCGCGCGCTCGGCCGATTCCTCCGCGCGTTGCACAACGCGGACGTATCCAAGGCACGCGAACTTGGTGCGGGGCCGGAAGATCTGGCCCTCGACGCCGTTCCGCCGTTGCTCGGTCCGCTGGCAGATCGCGCTCGCGCTTTGCTGGCAGAGGCCGAGGATTATCCAGCAAACACCGTGGTGCACGGAGATCTCGGGCCCGAGCACCTGCTCAAGCAGGACGGCCAGTTGAGCGGAGTGATCGACTGGTCCGACGTGTCGATCGGCGACCCTGCCCGGGATCTGGCGTGGCTGCTGTTCTGGACGTCGGCAGAGTGCGTGGCGGCGTTCTCCGCGGAGTACGAGGTCACGCCCGAACTGCGTCGGCGCGCGGGGGCGTGGAACCAGCTGGGCCCGTGGTACGAGGTGACGTACGGACTGGAGAACGACCGGCCTGACCTGGTCGAATCGGGTCTCGCCGGCACCCGTGCGCGGCTCGGGGAGACGAGTCAGCCCTGCCGGGAAGAGAAGGACCGGCAGGGCTGAGTGATGCGCGGTCACTGGGACCGTCTGGTTCAACGGATCGATCACTCCGGATATTCCCGGTGTTCCACGTGGAACGAGAGACGGAACCGCCGGACGGGACGCACGGCGGGTCCGGTAGCATCGAGGGGTAGCGCAAGCACTCAGAAGGGGGCTTCAGGTGAAGAAGCTGTTGGCACTCGCGGTCGTCGCGGGCGGCGTCCTGTTCGTCGTCAAGCGGAACAAGGCCGCCAAGGCCGAGGCTGACCTGTGGCGTGAGGCCACCACGCCTGCCGCCCCGTCGGCGAACGGCAGCGCGCCGGCCAAGGCCGCGGACGCGTCCCGCAACTGACCCACACTCGCGGACCCCGGTCCGCACTGGGCCTGTAGCTCAATTGGTAGAGCACCGCCTTTGCAAGGCGGGGGTCAGGGGTTCGATTCCCCTCAGGTCCACCATTCTCGCTGGTACCTTCGTTTTCTCAGGCACCGGGTTCTTAGTATTGCGTGCTGCCTGCGGCTGGTCCAGTCTCAGCCGTGCCCGCTCCCGCTTGGTCGGGAACGGCAACTGCAAGCGGGCCCCGAGCGGCCCGCTCGCAGTTGTTCAGGAAGGCTGGTTCGGTCAGACTTCTCGACCGCAACTGCCTGGGGCCTCAGTTGTCGTGTGGCTTCCGCACCATCACCAGCACGAGAGCCAGAACCACCATCACTCCGATCCCACCAGCGACGATCAACCAGGCAGCCGCCGAGGCGATCGCCAGGATCCCTGCGACGGCGATACCGGGTACGGCGGCTCCGAGCAGGACCGGCACCGTCAAGCCGAGGTGCCTGCCAAATTTCCCATCGTCCAGCGCCTCGGCAGACGCCCGCGCGTACGCAGCCGTACCGTTCGCACCCTTGCTGAAGCCGGCCTCCGCGCTGAGTCGCAGGGGGATTCGCTCGCCTTCGTGCGGGACAGCGTGTTGCCCGCGGTCGGTGGGGAGCTGCTTCAGCTCCGTCTTGCGCACTACCTCTTCAGCCACAGGCGTTCGCCTTTCTGCGTCTCGGTGAGCATGTCCGGGCGCTTGGTGCCCGGATGGAACTTGGTGCAGCGCGAGGGCCATGCGGCAGCCGACCCGAGCTTCCGACGATCGAGGCTACCAGTCGTGTGGGTGATGTCATGGTCATGCCTGCATAACTGACGGTTTACGTCAGGTCAAAGGCTGTACCAGGGTTCGTCGGACGCGTCATGCAGCCAGCCATCAAGATCTCCGCCCCGCCTTGTCTCTGCAGTCGTAACGACTGCCGCCTGCCCAGAGTGCCCGGCAGTGGAGATTGCGGGCTACCCGATCGTGCCATGCCTGGCGGACAAGTATCAAATCGGGTAGGCGGCGTGCCGAAAGCAATTTTCGACGGCTGTAGATGTCAACGTTGTCGCCGTTCGTCGTTGCCTCTACCTGGCAAGATGTGCCAGCTTCAGCTGGTTCTCAGTGGACTAGACCAAATTCGATAAGCTACTGACCGGTACAATTAGATGATCAATAACGGGCCCTATTTGGCACAATTTGTCAACAGATTGTCAACACTTGCTGTATTCACTAATTACTCAAAGTCACTCTTTTGGGGGTCTCCGATCGGCTTGCCCGAGGCGCTCGGACGCGCTCTCCGCGTCGTTCAGGCCCCATGCGGGCAGCGGAAGGTCGAGCTCTAGCATGGAAGAGACGAAGGTCGGTTCCTACGTCTCATATGCAGCTCTTGTATGTATCTTGGGTTGACAACTCAGTGTCAGGGAACGCAAGATGACTGGCAGATCTTGTGGAGTGAGAATCCTGCTGGAACGCCCCGATAGGGGCGATCAGGGGCGCAAGTGGTAACGGAAGAGTAACAGTGGATAGCTGCAGCTGAGGAGAACTATGAGCGTTCGCGACCCCGGTTGGGCGGGGTTGTGCGGCGTGCTGCGGTCGAGCTGCGCCCGAGCGAGGGCTGGTGCAGCATGCTGCAGAGATAGTCGCTTGTGCGGCGACAATTCCGCCTGTCGGAAATCGAGGGAATTTCCGGCAAAGGCGATGACGGTTCGCTCCTGTTTGCAGGGGAGTCGATTCCGCAGAATGAAGGGTGACAACGTGATGGCTGGAACGGTCGACGAAGATGTTCAAGAAGAGACCTTGAGGTCGAAGGCTGGGCCAGGTAAGCAACCGCCAGAAGGCAAGAGCGGTGGTGGCGGCGGCCTCGAACGAGTGACGGTCAATCTGGCGCCTCGCGCTTCTCGTGCGCTGGAGAAGGCGGTCAATATTACCGGCGATTCCAAGACCGACACAATTAACAGGGCTCTCCAGGTGTACGCATACTTGGAGGAAGTCTGGGCAAATAACGGTCAAGTACTTGTTCGCAATAACCCTGATGATGACGAAGTCACGATTTTAAAGTTCTTCTAGCATGATAGTTAATTATTTTCGGCTCGGTTGAGGTTCCGGTGTGACTGCCAGTGGAAATTTCTCCAGCTTGAT
The DNA here is from genome assembly GCF_040610415.1 of Amycolatopsis sp. NPDC004079. NCBI lineage: Bacteria > Bacillati > Actinomycetota > Actinomycetes > Pseudonocardiales > Pseudonocardiaceae > Amycolatopsis > Amycolatopsis sp. NPDC004079. The sequence continues at coordinate 191,228 of NZ_JBEXMH010000003.1, forward strand.
CCATGTTGCTCAGGATGACTCAAGCTGCTCACTCTTGCGGTCCCCGACACCGCCGGCAGGTGCGCACCGTGCAGCGACATCTACCAATGGAAAACTAGTGTCAAGGGTCATCTGACGTGACGTCCGCTGCGGGCAGGTTTGTCACGAGATGAGCTGTTAATGTGAAGTGGGCGGCCAGCCGCGAAAAGGTCGCCCACTTCAACTTTTTGCCCAGGGTTTCGTGGCGTCGTTCTGGGTCGTCCATATCGCCGACTTCAGTTGACCGAGGGCAGTTCGGTCTTCAATCGGTGCTGCAGTTCGATGAGCGTCTGCCGGGCCAATTCCAGCCGTGCCAGGTCTAGGCCGTCGGTGGTGCGCAGGGCCAGATCGTCGTACGCCGCTTGCATTCGGTGCAAAGCGGCGCGGCCGGTCGGGGTGACCTCGAGCAGTTTGGCGCGTTGGTGCGCGGGATTCGGGCGGTAGCTGGCCAGGTCGTCGTCGACGAGCAGGTCGGCGACTCGTTGGACGCTTTGTCTCGTGTGGCCCAGCTGCGTGGCGATGGTCCCGACCGGGGCGGGTTCCGCTTCGACCGCGGCCAGCACTTGGTACCGCGCGACACTCAGGCCGGTGGGGCGGGCGATGCCGTTGCCGACTGCTTCCAGGACGTCGGAGAGCCGGATGACCTCGTCCATCAGGTCGTTGTAGGCGTCGCAGGCCTTCTTGACAGCATGCTGTCGTATCGCTAGCTTGTCGGACATGACAGCATGCTGTCATTTACTGCGGGGCAATGCAACAGCTCGAGAGGATCATCTGGTGCGGATCGGCATAGGACTTCCGAATCAAGTGCGCGACGTCGACCCCACGGTCGTGCCGCGGTGGGCGGCGCGGGCGGAGGAGGCGGGGTTTTCCTCGCTGGCGACGATCGGCCGGTATGCGTATCCGGGCGTGAGCGACACGGTTGCGCTGGCGGCCGCGGCTGGGGCGACGGAGCGGATCGGGCTGCTCAGCGGCGTGTTGCTCGCGCCGACGTGGCCGGCTGCGTTGCTGGCCAAGGAAATCGCGAGTATCGACGGCGTTTTCGGGCATCGGCTGACGTTCGGTGTCGGGGTGGGGCTTCGGGAGGAGGAGTTCACCGTGCCTGGGCTTGGGGCGCGTGGGCGCGGGGCGCGGTTCGATGCTGACCTGGAGATTTACCGCGAGGTGTGGGACGGCGAACCGGCCGGGGAGAACGCGGCGGTGCCGAGCGGGACGCGGCAGGTGCCGATGTTGTTCGGCGGCTATACCGAGCAGGCGTTGCAGCGAATGGTGCGGTGGGGCACGGGTTACATCGCCGGTTCGGGCTCGGTGGCGGCTAGCGCGCCTCGGTTCGAAGCGGCGAAACGTGCCTGGAGCGAGGGCGGTCGAGACGGGGCACCGCGGTTGGTTTCGTTGGCCTACTTCGTTTTGGGGGACGTCGACGCTGGGTTGGCGAATGTGCGGGACTTCTATCGGTTGGCTCCGAAGGAAGTGGCGGACAGTGTGGTGCCGTGCTCGTCTCCGGAGCTGGTGCGGAAGTCCATTGCGGATTTCGCCGAGCTAGGCGTGGATGAGTTGATCTTCGTGCCGGTGACTGACGAGGTGGACGAGGTCGCTCGGCTGGCGGACGTCGTCAGCTGACCATCGTCCAGGAAGATGACTCCGACATCGGGGGCTCATCCGGGACATCACCGATGTTCCCGGTGCCGGGCGGCTCCAAGCTGAAGTCATGAGACTACGCGTAATAGCGATCATCGCGGCGATGCTTGTCGTCGTCGGGGCGGGGACCGCGCAGGCGGCGCCGAGATTGGCGTTGCCACAGCCTGGCGGGGCCAGTCCGATCGGGACCAGGACCTTTCACTTCACTGACACTTCTCGCGCGGATCCATGGGTTCCTTCGCAGCGGCGGGAAATGATGGTCACGCTGTGGTACCCGGCGCAGTTTCCGGGATGGCGGGCCACGCAGTACCTCACGCAGCGGGAATCGGAGCTGATGGTGGAGGAGACGGGCGTGAAGTCGCTGCCCAAGGACCTGCTGACGAAGGTTCGTACTCATTCCACTGTGGACGCTCTGCCGCAGTTCCGGCGGATGCCGCTGGTGGTGCTCTCTCCTGGGTTTACGTTGCCGCGCGCGACGTTGTCGTCGCTGGCGGAGGAGTTGGCCAGTCGCGGGTACGTCGTGGCGGGGATCGGCCACAACTACGAGGCGGTCGCTACCACCTTCCCGGACGGGCACACGACGGAATGCGTGGCAAATGACATCAAGGACTGGAAGAAGCTCGCCAAAACCCGGGCGGCGGACGTGTCGTTCGTGCTCGATCAGTTCGTCGGACCGCGTCCGGTGTGGGGCGGCGGACGGCTGATCGACGAGCGGCGGATCGCGATGATCGGGCATTCGATCGGCGGAGCCAGCACCGCGCCGGCGATGCTGGCCGACCGGCGGATCCGCGCCGGGGCGATGCTGGACGGCATGTACTACTTCCCGGTGACCGGGCTGGATCGGCCGTTTCTGCAGTTCGGGGCTCCGGTGCATCAGCCGGGCGGGACGGTCGATCCGTCCTGGGACGCGGCGTGGCGCGAGATGACCGGATGGAAGCGGTGGATCACCGTCGACCGTGGCGACCACAGCATGTTCACCGATGAATTGCTGCTCTTCCAGCAGGCTGGGAGGCAGTTGCCGGGAGTCGAGATCGATCCGTTGCGGGGGATCCGGGTCGGCGAGGCGTATCTGACCGCGTTCCTCGACGAGCACCTGCGCGGCGTGCACCAGCGGCTGCTGGACGGCCCGTCGCCGCGGTTCCCTGAAGTGCGGTTTTGGGGCTGAAAGCCGCCGCTGGAAAAGTCCGCGGAATTTCTTCGCAACCCCCTCCGGCGGTGTGCGTCTCTATAGGCAAAGGGAAAGCCAAGAGCTGGTCAGGGGAGAATTGAAATGCTCATGAAGACTGTCAAATTGGCCACCGTCGGAGCGGCGCTCGGCGCGGTCGCGCTGCTTTCCGCGTGCTCTGGCCAGAATTCGGCAGCCCCGGCGAGCAACCAGTCCGCCCCGGTCAACGTCGCGGCGAAAAGCCAGGTCCAGCAGCCGAATACGCCGGTCAAGAAGGGCGGCAGCGGTGGCGGCGGGGCCAGTTCGGAGGACGTTAATTGCAGTGCGCTTGGCGGAACTGTCGGGCCGCGCAAGGTTGATTTGATCGCGGACGCAACCAAAGCCGGCACCGTTGGGTGCACTGAGGCGTTCAATGTTATGACTGAATACTTCGACAAAATCGACCAGGCCGTCGGATCCAACTACATGCTGACGGTCCAGGGCTGGCAATGCCTGACCGACACCGGCGCGGAGGGCACGCACGAGATCCGTTGCGCGAAGGACGGTCTCAAGATGCACACGACTCCGCCGAAGGACGAGAACACGCCGGACCCGCAGGAGCAGGGCACGGGATACCACGGGGTGCCGATCGACCCGCCCACGGCGCAGGACCAGGGGACCGGCTACCACGGGGTTCCGGTTGACCCGCCGAACGCGCAGGACCAGGGGACCGGGTACAACGGCGCGCCGACAGACAATCCGGACCAGAACTGAGTTGCGCCGCTGAGGAAGCAGGGCCAGGCCTTCCGGGGCCTGGCCCTTTTCGTGCGGCGGGTAGCAAGGCGAAGATGGGTTTTCGTCCAGCCCGTCGACGCCATCCACCGCAGCTGCCAGGCCAGACTGTCGCGCGCGGCCCGGGCGGAGAACCGGGGCGCGTTTCTCGCGGACGCCGAGGCCAGCGGATTCGTTCCGTCCGCGTCCGTGGAAGTCCGGTTCGAGCAGGCGGATGCCCGCGTGGCGCAGCATCTCGCCATCGACGAAGGCGCCGAAATCACGGTGCGAGATCGGGTCATGCGAGCGGACCGGCGGCCGGTTCAGCTCCGGCTCGAAGAGGCTGGTCATCCGCTCGGATCGGTTGCCGAGCAGGTCGGCGCGCGGATGCCGACCCCTGGAGGTCAACGACATGGTCCTCGCCGCTGACAGCTACCGGCTCTCTTACGAATGGCCCGCGGACTGACCCAGCACCGAAGACAGCCCATCCCTCAACACCCGATAAGCCGCCTCCGCTCGCGCAACTGCGTCTGGGTAAGTCTCATCAGCGCTCCGACCAGCACGAATCTCGCGGGCGTTGTGAAACCCCAAAATCCGCTGCGCCCCGAAAATCTGCGCTGCCACCAACCGCGCGGTGAACTCGTCCTCGATGCCGCACGAGGCCTGCAGCTCCTCCACCAACTCCTGTTCCTTCGCCAGCAGGTAAGTCGCAAGCCGAGCCAACAGTGCTGGCGTTGAGTACAGCAGGGTGTGGCACGTGATCGCGTCCGGCGAATCGTTCAGGCCGGTCAGCGGGTCGTGTTCGGCCAGGCGGTCCAGGAAAGACCGTTCCAAAGCGGACAGCGCCGACACTCCGTCCGGTCGGGCACGGACGATCTCCGCGGGGCCGTTGTCGTCGGCGAACTGGTGGATGACCAGGTCTTCCTTCGTCGGGAAGTACGCGAACAGCGTCGGCTTCGAGATCTCGGCTTCGGCGGCTATGTCGGCCACCGAGACGCCGTCGAAGCCGGATTCCCGGAACAGTCGCAGCGCCGCCGAGGCGATGGTTTCCCTCGTGCGGCGGCGTTTGCGCTCGCGCAGTCCTGACACGGGCGTCAGCCTAGCCGGAACTCGAACCCGGATAAAAACTTGACTCGGTTGTATATTTAACTTAGTTAAGAAACAGGGGGCGGGGAGTGGAACCAGAGATCCGGGCGGAGCGCGAGTATCTCCAGGCCTGTCACGCGGAACTGGACCGCATGCGGGAGGAGATCAAGACCGCCATCGCGACGGGGACGGGCGAGGGCGACGCGGTCGACGACAAGTACTTCAACCACGTCCTCAGGCAGTTTCGCATCGAGATCGCCGAGGAGCTAGCGGATATCGACGAGGCGCCGCTCTTCTTCGGTCGCCTCGACTACCCGCCGGGCGAGGTTTACGAGGCGGCGCGCGGGCCGCATATTCGGTCGCCGCAGCATGACCTGGTTTACCTGGGGCGCAGAGGAATCCGCGACGACGACGGCGAACCGCTGGTGATCGATTGGCGGGCGCCGCTCGCCAGGGCGTTTTACGAAGCCGATCACGACCATCCGATGGGGGTGCGGGTTCGGCGCCGGTACGGGTTCGACCAGGCCGGGGTGCTCAGCGCGTTCGAGGACGAGCCGCTCGATCAGCCCGGTTCCGCAGCGAATCGGCTGCTCACCGCGGAGATCGAGCGGCCGCGGCAGGGGCCGATGCGGGACATCGTCGCCACGATCCAGCCGGATCAGATGCGGTTGGTTCGTGCGCCGGTCGATCGGACGCTCTGCATTCAAGGCGCGCCGGGGACGGGCAAGACCGCGGTGGGTCTGCATCGGCTCGCGTATCTGCTCTACACCGAGCGGGTGCGGCTGCAGAAGGCCGGCGGGGTCGCGGTGATCGGGCCGAACCGGTCGTTTCTCGCTTACATCGCGGGCGTGCTTCCGGCGCTCGGCGAGGTGGCGGTTTCCCAGGCCACGATTGACGAATTGACCGGGGCGGGGCAGCCGGCCGAGCACATTGACGATCCGTGGACGGCTCGGATCAAGGGTGACGTCCGGATGGCGGAGGTCGTCCGGAGGCATCTGTGGGCGCGGATCCAGCCGGTCGATCGGACGCTCGAAGTCAAGTACCAACACCGGACTTGGCGGTTGTATCCCGAGGACATCGCCGAGGAATTGAGGGAAATCCTCAGTCGCGGCGCGGATTACAGCGCGGGGCGCGAATTGCTGGCCCAGCGGCTCGCGCATCGGGTCTTGCGCGAGATGGAGCGGTCCGGCGGCACGAGCGCGACACTCCATCAGCTCCGCCGCAATGCCGCGATCAACAAGGCGGTCCGCGACATGTGGCCTGCGGTTGAGCCTGCGCGGTTGGTCTACGACCTGCTTACGGACCGAACGACGCTTGCTCAAGCGGCCGAAGGGATCCTGACCAATGAGGAACAGGAAGCTTTACTACGGCCAAGGCCGCGCAGTCGTAAGGCGATGACCTGGTCCACGCTCGATCTGGCGTTGCTGGACGAGGTCGCGGCGCTGGTCGAGCGTCCGGCGAAGCTCGGGCATGTCGTCGTGGACGAGGCGCAAGACCTCAGCCCGATGCATCTGCGGGCGATCGCGCGCAGATTGGCGGGGGCGTGCACGGTTCTCGGCGATGTCGCGCAGGCGACCAGTCCGTCCGCGGTCCGCGAGTGGACCACCGTGCTCACCCATCTCGACCGGCCCGGCGGGCGGATCGAAGAACTCACGCACGGCTACCGCGTTCCGGCGGATGTCCTCGACTTCGCGGCTCGGCTGCTTCCGCACATCGCGCCGGAGCTGCGCAGTCCCACGTCGTTCCGGCATTCCGCGGATGCCTTGCACCTGACCGAAACGGACGAGACAGTCGCCGCCGCGGTCGACGCTTGTGCGAAGGCGCTGATCCAAGAGGGATCGATCGGATTGTTGGCTGCGGACGCGGATGTTCCGGAGTTAAGCCAGGCTCTTGCCGAGCGCGGGTTGGACCACGCGGTGCTGGGCACCGAGGGAACCGCGCGGATCACGGTGGCGCCGGTGAGTTTGGCGAAAGGGCTGGAGTACGACACGGTCCTGGTGGTCGAACCGGCGCGCATTGTGGCGGCGGAAGAGCGTGGGCTGCAACGGTTGTACGTCGCGCTCACCCGCGCGGTCAGCACGTTGCACGTCCTCCACACCGATCAGTTGCCGGAGCCGTTGCTGGCTCGGACCGCGGCGGTTTGACGGCGCGTCGAGGAGAACTGCCAGCCGAGGAATCCCAGCGCTAGCAGCAAATAGCTGTTGCCGATCAGGTGCTCGACGGGGCCCCAAGACAGCTCCAGGTACCCGTTCTTCGGCAGCCACGAGTGCGGTGCGATCACGAAAATCGCGGCCACGGCAGCCAAACCGGCGACCGCGATCCGGGTGTGGGCGCGAGCGGCGAACAGGACGATCGCGGGCACGATCCACACCCAGTGGTGCGACCACGAAATCGGCGAACACACCAGGATCGCCGCCGTGTTGAGCAGGAACGCCATCGGCGGGTCGGCGCGCAGCATCGCGGGAACGGTCAGCGCGAGCGCGGCCAAAGTCAGCACTGCGACCAGGATCAGCGTCGGAGTGTCCGGAAGTCCGAACCGGTGCACCGCGCCCTGGATGGTCTGGTTCGTCGCGAAAATCGACCCGCTCATGCCGGACGCGCCGGTCAGCCCGCCGCCGAACCAGTACTTCATCGACGCTTCCGGCGCGATCACGAATCCGGCCACGCCGGCGAGCACGAAGGTGACCACTGTGGTCACGACCGCGCGGAAGTCCTTCTTCAGCAGGAAGAACAGCAGGAAACCGGCCGGGGTGATCTTCATGGCGGCGGCGAGGCCGAGCAGGACGCCGCGCGGCAGCCGGGTCCGCGGGCCGAGGCAGTCGATCACCACGAGCGCCATCAGGATCAGGTTGATTTGCCCGAACCACAACGTTTCGCGGACCGGTTCGAAGGCCAGCGACCCGGCACCGACCAGCAGCGCGGCCAGCAACGCGGTCCGCCGCCGGGCATGCGGGCGGACCACGACGTAGACGGTCCCGCAGAGCGCCGCGAGCGAGACTGCGAGCATCAAGATCGCGCCCAGCGGCAGCGGCATCGCGGCGAACACCAAGAACACGACGGCCGCGAACGGCGGGTAGATGAACGGCAGGATCAGCCCGGCGCGGGTGGGCGGGAGCGGGCCGTAGACGTCTTCGCCCTGGGCCAGCGCCCGCGCGCCGGACCGGTAGATCTCCAGGTCGAGCGGCCACATCGTGCAGACGAGCCAGAGTATCGCCGCCGCCACCGCCACCGAGGCGATGACCAGCGCGAACACCGTCCGCCGACGGCCGCCGACGTCGTCTAGCCACCGGCGCAGCGCGACAGCGGGGGGCCGGAGGGAAGTCACTCCGCGATCATGCCGGTGCGATCACCCGTTCGCGCAGTGGGGGCGGGACCAGGCCACTTCGTCGACTGCGAGCCACGGGGCGTTCGCGGCGGCTGCGGGGGTGATTCCGGCGAAGGCTTTGACCTCGTGGTGCAGGTGCGACTGGTCGACATATCCGCTGTCCGCAGCCACTGAGGCGGGGCTTTCGCCAGCGGCTAGCCGGTGTACCGCGTGGTCGAAACGGACCAGTTGCGCGGCGCGTTTCGGGCTCAACCCGAGCTGGCTGCGGAAGCGGGACCACAGCCGTTTCCGGCTCCAGCCGGTCTCGTCGGCCAGTTGCTCGATCCGCACCTGACCGTGGCGCACGTCCATCCGCTGCCAGGCGAAGGCGACTTCCGGGTCGACCGTGCGACCGGACTCGTACCGCTTCCCCAGCGAGGCTTCTACCAGCGCAAACCGGTCGTTCCAGGAGTTGAGGGCGCGGAGCCGGTCGGGCAGCTCAGTAGGCCAGACGTCCTCAAGGGACACGACCTCGCCGCTGAGATCCGTCCCGAGCACCGCGTGCGCGACCCCGGGGGACAGCCGGATCTGCATGCATTCGATGTCCTGCCCGCGCACACGCATCCCCTGCGGAGCGAGCCCGGCGACGACACTGCCACGAGCGACGTCGTTGACGAGCAGCCGTTCGCGCAGATTGACGAACAGCGTGACGGCCGGATATGGGACCACCGTCAAGTCGACCAAGTCGACGGTGTCGCCGACGAACCCGGCCATCTGCACCCCGGGCAGCCGACTCGCCCGGCGCGGCACGGCGATGCCCCACACCGCCGCCCCGTCGCGAGCCCACTCGGCTGGTCGCATGCCGCCATCGTAGACAAAACCAGCGGCGCGACATTTCTCCAAGACCGGCCACCACCGCCCCGACCAGGCTGAACGAGGTATCGGAAAGGGGATCCGTCATGGTCAATCCGTTCAGCTCCGCCGTCGAACTCGCTGCCGCCGTCCGTGCGAAGGAGGTGAGCCCGGTCGAGATCGCCGACTGCTACCTCGACCGCATCGCCGCGCTGGACCCGAAGTTCAACGCCTTCTGCTTCCGCGCGGACGACGAGGTCCGCGCCGCCGCGAAAGCCGCCGCCGACGCCGTGGTCCAGTGCCCGCCGGAGGACCTGCCGCCGTTCCACGGGATCCCGTTGCCGATCAAGGATCTCGCCAATGTCAAAGGCTGGCCGACCACCTACGGCTCGCTGGCCACCGACCGGGCTCCGCAGCCGAAGTCGGATCCGCTCGTGCAGCGCTTCGCCGACGCCGGTTTCCTCCCGCTCGGCAAGACCACGACGTCGGAATTCGGCGCGGTGCCGTTCACCGAAAGCGAGGCGCAGGGCATCTCGCGCAACCCGTGGGACCCGGACCGCACGCCCGGCGGTTCGTCCAGCGGCGCCGGGATCTCCGTTATCGCGGGAATGGCTCCGGTCGCGCACGCGGAGGACGGCGGCGGCTCGATCCGGATCCCGGCGTCGTGCACCGGCCTCGTCGGATTGAAGCCGACCCGCGGTCTGATCACGAACGCCGTGGTGGAAGTCGAAGGCTTCGCGACCAGCGGCGTCGTGAGCCGGACGCTCGTCGACACCGCCGCGGTGCTGGACGTCATCGCGCGGCATGACCCCGGCGCGTGGTGGTCGCAGCCGACGCCCACGCGGTCCCTTGCTCAAGCGCTGACTAAAGAACCGCCGACTGGCCTGCGGATCGGCGTCCTCACGACCTCCCTGATCGACGGCATCACCGTCGACCCGGCTTGCCTGACCGCGGTCGACAAAACCCTCCGCGCGCTCGAAGAAGCCGGACACCAGATCGTCGACAAACCGCTTCCGCTGCCGACCTCAGCGGAGCTGATCTCGACGTTCATGAAGGTTTGGAATGTCGCCAGCGCAGGCATCCCGCTGGTCGACCCGGACCGCGTCGAACCGCACAACCGAGCCCAGCGCGAAGCCGCGAAGTCGGTCGATTCCTGGACCTACGCAGAGAGCGTGCACAAGACCCAGGTGCTGTCGCGACGCATTGTCGAGGCCTTCACCGACAGCTTCGACCTGCTGGTCACGCCGACCATGGCCTGCCTGCCGCCGAAGGTCGGCGCGTGGCGGGCGAGCGGAAACCCGGTGGTGGCCGCGTATCCGATGGGCGTCTTCACGTCGCTGTTCAACGTGACCGGCCAGCCGGCGATCTCCCTCCCGCTGCACCACGACGAGGCCAGCGGCCTGCCGGTCGGCGTCCAGTTGGTCGCCGCGCCATGGCGGGAAGACCTGTTGTTGCAGGTCTCCCGCACGCTGGAGCAGGCACTGCCCTGGACCGACCGGCGGCCGCCGGTGAGCTAGCCGACGTAGGCGGCCAGGTGCTTCCCGGTGAGCGTCTGCTTCTTCTTCACCAGCTCGGCGGGCGTCCCCTCGAAGACCACCTGGCCGCCGTCGTGCCCGGCGCCGGGACCGAGGTCGATGATCCAGTCGGCGTGCGCCATCACGGCCTGGTGGTGCTCGATGACGATCACCGACTTGCCCGATTCGACGAGGTGGTCCAGCAGCCCGAGCAGCTGTTCCACGTCGGCGAGGTGCAGGCCGGTGGTCGGCTCGTCGAGGATGTACACACCGCCGTTCGATCCCATGTGCGTCGCCAGTTTCAGCCGCTGCCGCTCGCCGCCGGACAGCGTGGTCAGCGGCTGGCCGAGCGTCAGGTAGCCGAGCCCGACCTGCTCCATCCGCTCGAGAATCCGGTGCGCGGCCGGGGTTTTCGCGTCGCCTTCGGCGAAGAAAGCGGTGGCCTGGGCGACCGACATCGCGAGCACCTCGCTGATGTCCCGGCCGCCGAAGCGGTACTCCAGCACCGAGGCGTCGAACCGCTTGCCCTCGCAGACCTCGCAGGTGGTGGCCACCCCGGCCATCATCCCGAGGTCGGTGTAGATGACGCCGTTGCCGTTGCAGTTCGGGCACGCGCCCTCGGAGTTGGCGCTGAACAGCGCGGGCTTCACGTTGTTGGCCTTGGCGAAAGCCTTGCGGATCGGTTCGAGCAGCCCGGTGTACGTCGCCGGGTTGCTCCGCCGCGAACCGCGGATCGGGGCCTGGTCCACCGATACGACGTCATCGGATTCCCGAATGGACCCGTGGATCAGCGAGCTCTTGCCCGATCCGGCGACCCCGGTGATCACGCACAGCACGCCGAGCGGGATGTCGACGTCGACGTCCTGCAGGTTGTGCGTGTTCGCGCCGCGGATTTCCAGCACGCCCGTGCGTTCCCGCACCGACGGCTTGAGCGAGGCACGGTCGTCCAAGTGCTTGCCGGTCAACGTCTTGCTCGCGCGCAGACCGTCCACAGTGCCCTCGAAACACACCGTGCCGCCGTTCGTGCCCGCGCCCGGACCGAGGTCGACCACGTGGTCGGCGATCGCGATGGCCTCCGGCTTGTGCTCCACAACGAGGACGGTGTTTCCCTTGTCCCGCAACCGGAGCAGCAGGTCGTTCATCCGCTGGATGTCGTGCGGGTGCAGGCCGATGGTGGGTTCGTCGAAAACATACGTGACGTCAGTGAGCGACGATCCGAGATGCCGGATCATCTTCACCCGCTGCGCCTCGCCGCCGGACAGCGTGCCCGCCGGCCGGTCCAGCGACAGGTAGCCGAGCCCGATCTCCACGAACGATTCGAGCGTCTCGTGCAGTGACTTCAGCAGCGGCGCGACCGACGGTTCGGACAGCTTCCCGACCCAGTCGGCGAGGTCGCTGATCTGCATCGCGCACACGTCGGCGATGCTCATCCCGTCGATCTTGGCCGACCGCGCCAGCTCGCTCAGCCGCGTCCCGTCGCATTCCGGGCACGTCGCGAAGGTGACCGCCCGGTCCACGAACGCGCGGATGTGCGGCTGCATCGCCTCGACATCCTTGGACAGATACGACTTCTGGATCCTCGGCACCAGACCCTCGTAGGTCATGTTGATGCCTTCGATCTTCATCCGCGTCGGTTCCTTGTACAGGAAGTCCTGCAGCTCGCGCTTGGTGTACTTGCGGATCGGCTTGCCCGGATCGACCAGGCCGGAACCGCTGTAGAGCCGGTAGTTCCAGCCGCCCGGGGTGTAGCCGGGGATGGTGAGCGCGCCGTCGTCGAGCGATTTCGTGTCGTCGTACAGCTGGGAAAGGTCGATGTCGTTGATCGAACCGCGACCCTCGCAGCGGGCGCACATGCCGCCGGTGATGCTGAAGCTGCGCCGTTCCTTGATCTCCTTCCCGGCGCGCCGCACGGTGACCGCGCCCGCGCCGCTGACCGACGCGACGTTGAACGAGAACGCCTGCGACGACCCGATGTGCGGCACGGCGAGCCTGCTGAACAGGATCCGCAGCATCGCGTTGGCGTCGGTGGCGGTGCCGACCGTCGAGCGCGGATCGGCCCCCATCCGCTGCTGGTCGACGATGATCGCGGTGGTCAGCCCGTCGAGCACGTCGACCTCGGGCCGGGCCAGCGTGGGCATGAAGCCCTGCACGAAACTGCTGTAGGTCTCGTTGATCAGCCGCTGCGATTCCGCCGCGATCGTGCTGAACACCAGCGAGCTCTTGCCCGAGCCGGACACCCCGGTGAACACCGTCAACCGGCGCTTCGGGAGTTCGACGCTGACGTCCTTGAGGTTGTTCACGCGGGCGCCCTGCACGCGGATCAGATCGTGGCTGTCAGCGGCGTGCTCTGCCGAGGGCGTGGGCTTCCCCTTGGCCTTGGTCATCGTCTCTCCCTGTTTCTTCCCCAGAGGTCCGGCTCGGACTTCTTCAGCTCGCTTGCTGGATGCGGATCAGGTTTCCGGCCGGGTCGCGGAAGGAGCAGTCGCGGACGCCGTAGGGCTGGTCCGTCGGCTCCTGCACGACCTCGGCGTCGCTGGCCTGCAACCGGTTGAAGGTCGCGTCGACGTCCTTGGTCGCCAGGTTCAGCGCGGCGTAGGTGCCCTTGGCCATCATGTCGGCGATCATCCGGCGCTCGTCGTCGGTGAGGCCGGGGAACGCGGCGACCGGCTGCAGCACGACCGAGGTGTCCGGCTGTCCGGGCGGGCCGACGGTGATCCAGGCCAGGTCCCCGTACTTGACATTGTTGCGCACCTCGAAGCCGAGGACGTCGCGGTAGAAGGTCAGCGTCGCTTCCGGATCGGTGTGCGGGAGGAAGCTCGCGTGAATGGTCATCTCCATGCCGATCACACTAGGTTCGCGCCGAACGGGGTGCTTCTCGATTCCTGATCGGTCGCGTGACCTGTTTCGCGACGCACGGCGCCATGCCCTCGGTCGCTCCGGTCTCCTCCTGGCGGTAAACGCTTGGCGGCTTCCCGACCAGCTCGGTAAACCGTGTACTGAACGTCCCCAGCGACGAAAAGCCGACCTCGAAACACACCTCGGTGACGCTCAGATCGCCTCGGCGCAGCAACGCCATGGCGCGCTCGATGCGACGGGTCATCAGATACGAATACGGCGACTCTCCGTAAGCGGCGCGGAATTGCCGGCTGAGGTGCCCGGCGGACACGTTGATGCTCCGCGCGAGCGCCTCGACGTCCAGGGGACGCGCGTACTCGCGGTCGATCCGGTCGCGCACCCGGCGCAACCGTGCGAGATCGGCCAATCGCTGCGCGTCGTCCGGTTTGCTGGTCACCCCGAAATCGTGCCACGACGATCGCCGCGGTCCCAGCAATCCGCTCTTTCGGGCTGGTGGCCGATTCGTTCAAGATCCTCGCGCGGCGCCCGTGCGACGGTGTCCGGGTGACTGTGAAATGGGAGGCCGTCGCCCCGTTCCTCGCCGGGCACGGCCGATTGCTGGACCAGCGGCGGTTCGAGCTGCTGGAAGGAAACGGGCGAGCCGAAGAGGTGCTCGCGGCGGTCGCGGCCTACCGGAATCCGGACGGCGGCTACGGCTGGGGACTGGAGCCGGATCTGCGCGCACCGGAAAGCCAGCCGGGCGGCGCGCTGCACGCGTTCGAGATGTTCGCCGACATCGCGCCGGTGACCACGCCGCACGCGGTGCGGTTGTGCGATTGGCTGGAGTCGGTGTCGTTCGCCGACGGCGGGCTGCCGTTCGCGTTCCCGGTCGCCGATCCGACCGCGTGCGCTCCCTTTTGGACCGGAGCCGACCCGACGGCGTTCTCGTTGCAGAGCACCGCGTTCGTCACGTCGGCAGCGTGGCGGGTCGCCGAACACGACGAGGCGGTCGCGGTGCATCCGTGGCTCGCGCGGGCGACCGAGACCTGCCTGCGGGCGATCCGGGACCTCGACGAGATGCCGCACGTCATCGAGTTGAGCTTCGCGATCCACCTGCTGGACGCCGCGTACGACCGGTACCCGGAGGCCGACGAACTCCTGACGAAGCTGGGGAAGTTCCTGCCGGAGAGCGGAATCGTCCCGGTACAGGGCGGCTCCGAGGGCGAAGTGCTGCGTCCGCTGGACTTCAGCCCGGTGCCCGGCCCGTCCCGGCGGCTGTTCGCCCCGGAAGCGGTCGAAGCGGACCTGACGCGGCTGGAACAGGGCCAGCAGCCCGACGGCGGCTGGACGGTCGACTTCGCCAGCTTCTCCCCGATGGCCGCGCTGGAGTGGCGCGGCTACGCCACCGTCGGCGCGATCTCCAAGCTGCGCGCCAACTCCCGGCTCGGCTAAGCGCACCCCAATGTGGCATTGGGTGCATCTGACGCACCGAATGCCACATTGGGTGCATGCGACGCACCCAATGCCACATTGGGACGGTGCGGCTCAGGGCCAGAGGCGTTCGCGGACCCAGCCAGCGGGTTCGCGGCGGTAGCGGACCCGGATGTGCCGCCGGTCGTGCGAGGCCTGCCAGAACTCGACCGATTCCGGTTGGATCAGGTAGCGCGTCCACGTTTCCGGTGCCGCGTCCGGGTTTTCCGCCACCCACTCCGCGGCTGCCTCGGCCGCTTCGACCAGCTTCGCCGGGTCGGACAGCACCTCCGACTGATGCCCGACGTACGCCTCGGCCCGCGAGGCGGGCGGTCGAGCGAGGAAGTCGTCGGCGGACACCTCGGCCGCGGCCGGGACCACCAGACCGCGCACGCGCACCTGGCGTCCGCGACCGGGCCAGAAGAACGTCAACGCCGCCCGGGGGTTCGCCGTCAGCTGCTGGCCCTTCGGGCTTTTCGAACTGGTCGCGACCGCCCAGCCGTCCTCGTCGACGTTCTTCAGGATGACCACGCGGGCGTCCGGCGCGCCGTCAGCGTCCACTGTGGACAGAGTGACCGAGTGCGGGGCCAGCACGTGCTCGCCGGCTTCGGTCAGCCAGGCGAGGAACAGCTCCTCGGGCGTTTCCGGGGTGCGGTCCGGGTCGAAGTCCGGAAGCTGTTCGGGGAACGACTGCCAGCCGCGCAACGAAACCATGTCACCGACCGTACGGCGGTTGCCCCGGCGGCGGGTAATGCGGCGGCTGCGGCCCGGCCGGACCCGCGGCGGGCGGGGGAGAGGTCTGCGGCATCGGCCCCTGCGGAATCTGCCCGGGGAAACCGCCGGGACCCGATTGCGGGGGCTGCTGGTAAGCGGCCTGCTGCGCCTGCCACTGCACCTGCTGGAAAGCCTCGGCGGGCTGCGGGAAACAGAACGTCAGCTTCGCGTTGATCGCGCCGTGCATCGCCGCGCCCCAGAGCTTCCCGCCGGTGAACGCGTACGTCGCGCCCGCGTACGGATCCACCGCGACCATCCGGGTTTCGCCGCCGAACTGGTTGCTCGTCTTCGCGCTCGCCAGCTGCGCGGCGTCCGGATGCACGCGCCCGACGAGCCCGCAGATCACCACGGAAGCGGCGGTCCAGCCGATCGTGCCCTGCACGTTGGCGCGGGCGTGCTGGGTGGCCATGCCGGTGAACTGGTGCAGCGTCGCCGCGTCGACCTCGGGATAAGCACCGGCCACGACGCAGTAGTTCATCGTGGACAACATGATCGACTCGGTGAACAGGCCGACGGCGGCGGTCACCGGTCCGATCTGGACGGTGTTGAGCCTGCCGCCGCTGCGCACCACGCGTTCGGCGACCACCTGCAGGTACTGCTCGGGCGTGAGCACGTCCGCGACCTCCCGGGCTGAGCGGAATCCGCGGTCATCGTCGCACGCGCCGCCTTCGCGCGGACTTCACCGGGCATGGTTGACTGTGCCCGCCATGCGCCGACTTCTCGTTCTCGCCCCAGCCCTGGTCCTGCTCGCCGGCTGCAACCCGTCGAGCCCGGCGAAGGAGACTCCGTCTTCGGCGCCGGCGAGTTCCGCGTCGGCTTCCGCGGGGCTGCCGCCCGATCCGCAGCCCGCGCGCACCGCGGAGTGCCCGTACCTGTCGAACGAGACGGTGCAGGACGCGAACGGACAGCACGTCACCAAGGTCAGCGTGTCCGACGACGAGCCGCATCCGACGTGCTTCTTCTACCGCCCGGACGGCAGCCTTCAGCTGTCCGTGCGCGTGTACGTGGGCAAGAGCGACGTCGCGACCGCGCTGGTCAACAAGGCCGCGCCGGTCGACACGTCGAACCCGGCCTCGGATCCGGCGGGGTGGAAGGGCGGCTACCAGCCGGCCGGCGACGGGGTGGTCTACGCCGTCGCGAAGGGCGAGGCAGCCGTCATCGTGACGAGCAATCAGAAGCAGAGCATCAAAGCACGCACAGTGGCGAAAAAGGCTATCGCTGCCCTGAAGCTCTGAGTAACGGGCTCCGCACGGGTGAGTGAAGTTGATCTTGTATTACTCTAAGCAGCACGCGCAGTCCCCCCAACACTCGCGCGGCGGGTGCCCGTCCGGCACCGAATACTTGGTTACCCCTTTTGACGACAAGGACAGATTCGTGGCTGACACCCTCAAGGAAATCCTGCTCGACTCGAGCCGTCGCCCCAGTGTGGTCACCGACCTCGGAGAGCTCGTGGACGCCGAGGTCTCCGACAAGGGCGGGGTCTCGGGCGCGGTCGTGAAGACCGGCTTCGCCGCCGTCAAGAAGATCAAGCCGGGCATCATCCCGTCCGCGGTCGACAGCCTGCTGGACGACTTCGCCGGTGCCCTCGAGCCGTTCTACGGCGACTACCGCGCACAGGGCGGCAACGACTTCGGCGCGTACCTGACCGGCCGCTCGGACGAGGCTTCGGACGCGCTGCTCGGGGTTACCGACAGCCGTGCGGACCGCAGCAGCCGCGACAGCATCAAGAAGGTCTACTCGAAGCTGCGCCCGAACGGCAAGAAGAACGTCGCGGAGGCGCTGCCGCGGCTCGGCCAGCTGATCGACAAGCACGCCGCCACGGTCTGAACCGACTGAGCGACAACACGAAAAAGGGCCCCGGGACGCACTTCCCGGGGCCCTTTTCGCGCGTTCAGTTCTTCTTCTCCGCAGCCGACGTGCTCGGCGCCTTGCCGTTCGTCTTCGGCTCGCCCGGCTTGGCGTCCTTCGCGTCCTTGGCTTCCGGAGCCGGCTTCGCGGGCGGAGCGGGCGGGGTGGCCTTCGGCGGCGCCGGGGCGACCGGCGGCTCCTGCTGACGCGACTTCAGCGCGACGGCGGTGCCGACAGCGACCGCGCCGAGACCGAGGATCCACGGCCAGCGGCGACGCTTGCGAGTGCCCTTGGCCGCGCTCTTCGCCTCTTCCAGCGCGACGCGGAACTCCTTCTTCGCCGCCTTGAAGTCCTTCTTGCCGCGGCGCTTGGACTCGCCGGCGGACGAGGCGGCCTTGATCGCGGCCTTCTTGGCCTTGCGGCCCGGCTTCTTCAGCTCGGCGATGCGGGCGAGCGCTTCCTTGCGCGCCGCGGCGGAGCTCTTCTTCAGCTCCTTGCGAGTCAGCTCCGTCTTCTTCGCCAGCTTGCGGCGGGCCCGGCGGCTCCGCTTCCCCAGCTCCTCCGCGCCGGCCTCGGCGGCCTTCGCGCCCGCCTTGCCCGCCTCGACGACCAGCTTCCGCAGGTCCGCCGAGCCGGACTTGGCCGACTCACCGACCGATTCCACGGCCCGGGTCATGGTCTTCACCTCATCAATCGTTGTGAAACAGATCTGTTGCTTGACATCTATCCTGCCCTTTTTCCGCCCGCACCGCTGCGGCTTCCCGTTCGAGGCGGATCGGAAACCTTAAGAAAGTGGTCTCTTCCTGGGCTGATGTCCAGCGCGACGGGCCGGGACCGCCCCCTGAACCCCCCATTTGTGCGAAGGGGTGGCACGATGGCGGCGTGACTGAAAGCGCCCGCAAGGCCACCCTGCACACCAACCAGGGTGACATCCACGTGAACCTGCTGCCCGACCACGCGCCGAAGACCGTGGCGAACTTCGTGGGGCTGGCCACCGGCTCCAAGGAGTACACCCAGCCGAACGCGAAGGGCGGCAACTCCGGTCCGTTCTACGACGGCTCGATCTTCCACCGCGTCATCGACGGCTTCATGATCCAGGGCGGTGACCCCACGGGCACCGGCCGCGGCGGCCCCGGCTACAAGTTCGGCGACGAGTTCCACCCCGAGCTGCAGTTCTCCAAGCCGTACCTGCTGGCCATGGCGAACGCCGGGCCGGGCACCAACGGCTCGCAGTTCTTCATCACCGTCGCGCCGACCTCGCACCTGAACTTCCGGCACACGATCTTCGGCGAGGTCGCGGACCAGGACTCCCGGACCGTCGTCGACGCCATCGCGACCGCCGCGACCGGCCCGGCGGACCGCCCGCTGTCCGACGTGGTCATCGAGAAGATCACCGTCGAAGACTGACGAGCCGCAGGCAGGGACGGGGTTTCGGTAGGTTGGAGTCATCGTGAGCCAACCGCCGAACCCGTCCGCGCCGTCCATGCCCGGTTGCTGGTGGCATCCGAACCGCCAGACCGGACTCAGCTGCGCCCGCTGCGGGCGTCCGGCCTGCCCGGACTGCCTGCGCGAAGCCCCGGTGGGCTTCCAGTGCACCGACTGCGTGCAGACCGGGGCGCAGCAGCAGAAACAGCAGCAACGGCAGTACCGCAACGCCGGGATGGGCTCCCGCACGATCGCGGGGGCCCGGCTGTCCAATTCTTACGTCGTCACCGCCACATTGATCGCGGTGAACGTGGTGATCTTCCTGGTCACCGCGATCCAGGCGAAGAGCCTGTTCAACAACGGTTTCGCCCCGCTTGAGCAGATGGGCGTCCTGCAGACCCGGGCCGCGCTGGGCAACGGCGAGTGGTGGCGGATCATCACCTCGGGTTTCCTGCACTACGGGCCCATTCACATCGCCGCGAACGCGTTCTCGCTCTGGATGATGGGCCGGGCGCTGGAGCAGGTCTTCGGAAAGGTTCGGTACCTGGCGCTTTACTTCGTGTCCATGCTCGGCGCCTCCACCGCGGTGCTGCTCTTCGAGGACACCCGCCTTGGCACCGCCGGTGCCTCCGGCGCGATCTTCGGCTTGCTCGGCAGTTACGCGGTGATCGTTCTCAAGCTCCGGCTCAACCCCACCGCGCTGCTGATCAACCTGGTGATCAACGCCTACATCACCTTCTCCATCTCCGGCATCTCGCTCTTCGCGCACGCGGGCGGGCTGGTCACCGGGGCATTGGTGACGGCCGCGATGCTCTACGCACCGGCGCGGAACCTGGCCCGCTGGCAGGCGATCGGCACGGCTATCGTCGCGGTCGCGCTCGTCGGGCTGATCGGCTGGCGAGCCACCGAGATACCGCCGCAGACGTGCCTGTACGTGCAGTACCAGGGCCAGTCCCAGTACGTCTGCGTGTCGTCAGGCTCCGGTGGAGCGAGTACGTAGCTCGGTAAGCACGTCCAGCACGTCGCGAGGATCCTCGCCGAGGTCGGTCTGCCCGAAGATGAACAGCTGATCGCCGTGCTCCAGCTCAAGCGTCACGCCGTCGCGGCCGAGGCGGCGCGTGCTGCGCAGCCGGACCGTCGTGCCGGTCCAGGGGAGCCGGTGCGTGCCGTTGAGCGTGCGAGCGCGCAAACCGTCGTCGTCGGCGGCCAGACGCGGCCGTACGAGCGTCCAATGGACCGCGAACGCGCCGACGGCCAGCGTGGCGAGGCCGGTGAGCACCGCGCCCTTGCCGTCGCCGAAGGTCGCGTCCAGCACGGTTCCGACCAGCAACAGCGTGGTCAGGCCCCACGCCACTACCACGAGGTTTCGGCGCGGAGCCCACGAGGCCGGGTGGTTATCCACAGGGGTTATCCACACTGGGGATGAGTCACACCGGTGTGATTCGGTGTCAATCGGCCGTCCGGAGCAAAGCTGATCCGGCGGATGGTCAGCGCCACCGCATCGTCATCAGCAGGCCGGCGATCATCGCGGCGAATCCGATCGCGAAATTCCAGTTTCCGAGCTGGCTGAGGAACGAAACCTTGTCGCCCGCGATGTAGTTCACGACCAGCCAGATCAGCCCGAGGAGCATGAGGCCGAACATGACGATCTTGTAGAACAGGTTCGACGGTCCCGCGGCCTGGACCTTCACCGGGGTGCGGCGGTCGACAGGCGGGGTGTACGCGGTCTTCTTGCGGACCTTCGACTTCGGCATCGTTTCCTCGCGTGCTCTCGGGCATTCCTGGTGGCGGCATCCTGGACGAGGTCCCGCTGTCGGGGTGCGCAACCAGCGCCACGTGCACACGTTAACGTAAAGGACGGCTCCGCAGCACCGGGCGGGAGCGGTCGGGTTTCTCAGACTGTGACAATAGCGCCACCTGGAGTGCCGAGGAGGACTCCGGCCGGGCGCGGGAGGAGCTTGCGTGACGCCGCAAGATTGGCCGGGCGAGGACGACCGCCGCCCCGGCACGGGACCTGACCGCCCGGTCCGCCGACAGCCCCCGCCGCCGAGAAGGCAGTCCGGGGAGACGCCGCCGCGGCGAAGAGTGGCCGGCGATCCGGGCCGGAGATCACCCGAACAGCGCACGCCGATCGACCGGGGCGGACCGGCTCAGGGCGGCGGCGAAAGCCGGCCCGGGCAAGGGCGGGCAGGCGATGGCAGGCCCCGCGAGGGTGACCCCCGCGGCGGTGATTTCGGCGGCCCTCGCGGTGCCGCACCCCGTCGTACCGCCGAGTTCCGCGCCGAAGGCAACCCACGCGGCGAACGACGCCCGGCCGACCCGCGTGCGGGCCGTCCCGAACCCGGGGACCCCAGCCGCCGTCCCCGCGGCGGAGATCCCCGCCGTCAGCCGGAAGAAGGCCGTCAGATGCCTCGCCGGGTTGGCGCCGCGGCCCCGGATCCGTCCCGGCGGCGGATGACCGGCCCGGAGTTCGCCGAGCAGCCGACCGAGGTGTTCTCCGCGGTGGCCGTCGCCGACGAGGACGACAAGAAGAAGGCCAAGAAGACCCCGCCGCCGCTGGGCAAGGGCGGGATCGCGATCCGCACCGCGGGCGAAATCTTCATCACGCTCGGCGTCGTCGTGCTGCTGTTCATGGTGTACGAGGTGTGGGTCACCGACCTGTTCTCGGCGGAGAAGCAGCACACCGCGAGCGACCAGCTCGACGGCGACTGGCAGCAGGACCGCACGCTGCACCCCGAGCTGATCGACGGCAAGGCGTTCGCGCGGATCCACATCCCGTCGTTCGGCGCGGACTTCAACTTCACCATCCAGGAAGGCACCGGCGAGGACTCGCTGGCGGTCGGCCCCGGCCACTACAAGGGCACCGCGCTGCCGGGCGAACCGGGCAACTTCGGCATCGCCGGACACCGCGTCGGCAAGGGCGCGCCGTTCAACGACCTGGACAACCTGAGCTCCTGCGACCAGATCGTCATCGAAACGCACAGCGATTTCTTCATCTACCAGGTGCTGCCCTACGACGACGAGATCAAGGGCTGGAGCAGCGGCAAGGGCGCGCAGCCGGAATGCAAGGGCGTCTCGACGCTGCGCAACTCGAGCATCCCCGGCGGCGGACCGTACGACGAGACGTTCGGCCGCAAGGTCGTCCAGCCGAGCCAGGGCGACGCGGTGAACGCGGTGCCGTACAAGCCGGCTGACGCGTTGCCGAAGGCGCAGCAGGCTTCGCTGCTCACGCTCACCACGTGCCACCCGCAGTTCTCGGCGAAGGAGCGGCTGATCATCACCTCCGTGCTGACCCGCCAGGTGCCGAAGACGCAGGTGCCGGATTACACGACGCTGCTGAAGAAGATCGGAGTCGGTTCCTGATGTACGGCTGGCTCTGGCGGCATCTGCCCGGTCCGTTCGCGGTGAAGTTCGTGATCGTGCTCGTGCTGGTGCTCGGAATCGTGGCGCTGTTGATGTTCGTGGTGTTCCCGTGGCTGGACCCGCTGCTGTGGTTCAACAACGTGTCGGTGAACAACTGAGGTTCGGCGTCTTCCTGGTCTCGGGCCGCTTCCCGGGCCAGGACGACGCCGCCGTCCTGCGGCGTACCGTCCGTGCCGCCTGCGCGGCCGAGGCGGCCGGTTTCGACGACGTGTGGCTGGCCGAGCACCACTTCATGCCTTATGGCGTCTGTCCGTCGGCGATCACGCTCGCCGCGCACGTGCTCGGTCAGACCTCGCGGATCAGCGTCGGCACCGCGGTGAGCGTGCTGTCGACGACGCATCCGGTCGCGTTGGCTGAGCAGTGGTCCATGCTCGACGCGATCTCCGACGGCCGGTTGCGGCTGGGTGTTGGCCGGGGTGGGCCTTGGCAGGATCTGGAAGTGTTCGGAACCGGGTTGCCGCGCTATGAAACGGGTTTCGCCGAGTCGCTGGATCTTCTGCTGACTGCCGCTACTGGCCGGGTTTCGGCTCAGGGGTCTCACTTTTCTTTTCGTGAGGTGCCGCTGCGCCCTGCTCCGCAACGGTCTCCGCAAGTCGTAGTGGCCTGCGGCGGACCTGATTCTTCCGCTGTCCGGCTGGCTGCTGAACGTGACTTGCCGTTGTTGCTGGGCCTGCACGCGGATGATTTCGAGAAGGCGGCAACTGTCGCTGCTTACGGTGCGCCTGCGGCCCACGTGTCGACGGTGCTATGCCAGGTCGGCGCCGATGCTTCCGCGGTGGTGCGCCGTGCTTTACCGGGCTGGCTGGCGGATGGCCTAGCCGCCCATGTGCCGGTGGACGACCGCCCCGGTCCGGCGCGGGATCCTTGGGAGTACACGGAAAACCTGTGCGCGATCCATCCGGTCGGTCCGGTCGAGCATTGCGTCGAGACCCTGCGAACGAGCCTCCGGCGCACCGGGGTGTCCCACGTGATCATGTTCGTGGAAGCATCCGGCACGCCGGAGGGCACGATGGCGAATATCGCGCGGATCGGTGCCGAGGTGTTGCCCGCGCTGCGGGATTAGCCGGGCGTTTGGGGGTTCGCGCCTTCTAATCTCTAGGTCGCAGGTTCGAGCCCCGCCGGGGGCACCACGGTCTCAACCAGCCTGGGTCGAACGAAATCCGAACGAATTCGGAATCGGCCGGTCACAGCCCCGCCGACAATCTCCACAAGGTCGCCGCGTCAGTGACGTCAGTGGAATGCAGAACCAGCTAAGAGCGGTCTGGCCAGAGAAATCCCCTGACCAGACCGCACCGACTCAGCAGTCCCGCAGTTCCGGGCTCTGGTTCAGCAACTGCCCCCGAGGCGAGACGAACGCCCGGTACCGATCCCCGTCCGTCTCGCGGAACACCGCTACCCGGTGGCAGTTCTGGAATGCCAGCTTCACCCCGAAATGCCGTTCCAGCCCGCCGCGGATCGCGTCCGAGGCCAGGGCTCGCAGGAGCTGACCGCGGGCGGCCTCGCTCGGCGGCGGGGTTTCGTTGTCCGCGAATCCGTCCGCGGCGGTGTCCGCTTCCGCGATCACTCCGGTGATGACCTCCCACGCGTACGGCAGCGATTCCCGCACACAGGCCACGAACTCGGCGTCGGAGACCTCTCCGCGTTCGGCTTTTTCCAGCAGCGCGGGCGATACGTCCAAGGACAAGACAACCTCCATGGTCAGCGGTACCTCTCAGAGCTACCGGCCAGCCGGACCCGGCCACAAGAGAAAACGAGTTTCATCACCACTTTGGTGGATCACTCCCACCGGAACAGCCGCACGGCGAGCGCCGTTCCGCCCAGCGCGAAGGCGGCCAACGCGACGAACTGCAGCGGCTGCCCGCCGTCGCCGACCCAGGCGTCTTGCAGCGGTTGGGCGCCGGGCGGGAGGTAGCCGCCGATTTTCTGGATCGCTGCTGGCAGCAACGGTCGCGGCAGGTAGCCGCCGCCGACGAACATGATGGGGAAGAACGCGATCATGGCCAGTCCGCCCGCGGCTTTGCCGGTGCGGGCGAGGGACGCGGCGATCAGGCCCAGTGCGAACACCGAGACCAGGCCTAGCAGCAGGGCCAGCAGAAACAGCCCGGGATGGCGGGGAATCGGCACGGCGAAGCCGATTCTGGCGACGGCGAGCATCAGTGCCACCCCGGCCAGCGCGACGGCGGCGTGGATCAGCACCTGGGCGAGCAGGAGATACGCGGGCGGCACGGGAGTGGTGGCCAGACGGCGGAGAATGCCGTGCTCGCGGTAGGTGGCGACGGCGGCGGGGATGACCTGCAGACCCATCATCGCCAGTGCGATGACGACCAGTGAAGGCACCCAAAGGTCGACAAATCGATATCTGCCGGTGACTGGGCTCGGTTCTCGCATTCCGGGGATCGAGCCGACGCCCAGCAGGACCGCCGTCGGCAGGAAGACGCCCAGGAGAGCCCACAGCGGCGTGCGCAGGAACAGTTTTGCTTCGGTGATCAGCAAAGTACGCATCGGGAGAGCTCCTTCAGCCGCGAGTGAGCGCGACGAACGCTTCGTGCAGGGTGGGTTGGCCGGTGGTGGCGAGCAGTTCGGCGGGGGTGCCGGTGGCGACGACGCGGCCCTGATCCAGCAGCACCAGGCGATCGCAGAGCCGTTGCGCCTCGTCCATGAAGTGGGTGACCAGCACGATCGTCACGCCGGAAGCGCGCACGTCCTCGACCAGTTGCCAGGTTTCCTGCCGGGCGTGCGGGTCGAGGCCGGTGGTCAGTTCGTCGAGGATCGCCAACTCGGGGCGGCCGACCAGGGCGAGTGCGATGGACAGCCGTTGCCGGAGGCCGCCGGAGAGCTTGCCGAAGGCGATGTCGCGGTGGGCGTCGAGGCCGAGTTGGGTCAGCAGCATCTCGATGTCGGCCGGGTTCGGGTAGAAGGACGCGAACAGCGAAAGCGCTTCCCGGACCCGCAGTTTCTCCGGCAGGCGCGCGTCCTGCAGTTGGGTGCCGACGCGGCGGCGCAGTTCGGCAGTGTCGCGCGCGGGGTCCAGGCCCAGTACGGAAATCGTGCCGGAATCGGGCGCACGCAGGCCCTGCAGGCATTCGACAGTGGTGGTCTTCCCGGCTCCGTTCGTGCCGAGTACGCCGAAGATCTCGCCGCGTTCGACGGAGAACGAGACGCCGTCGACCACGACCCGGCCCGCGTAGGCCTTGCGGAGTTCGGAAACTTCGATGAGTCGCATGCGAACGACGCTAGAAGCGCCCGCGGTCCGGCAGAATGAGCCGGAAACCCCAGTTGAGGTGGGGTTTTGCGGGGGCCGGGGTGGGGCTGGGGCCACCCCGATCCGGGAGCTGCGGCCAGGGCCCGGGACGACCGGAGCGGCGAGACTGGGGCGCGAAAGGGGGTGCCATGACGTCGGTGCGGCGCGCGTGGGCACTCGCCGGTCTCGCGGTGGTGAGCTGGGTCGATCTCCTGCTTGAACTGATCGCGTTCGGACTGTTGTGCGTCGGTCTCGTGCTCTTCTTCTCCCCGGTTGTCGAAATCGCGCGGATTCGGTCGCGGCGCACCCGGGAGCTGGTCGGCCGGTGGGCCGGGCGGGAGATCCCGAGTCCGTACCGGCCGGAGCCGCCGGAGCCGGAACGCGAGCGTGACGGCTGGTACCGCGACGGCACCCAGCTCTACCGGCGCGCGTGGTGGATCCGCTGGAACCGACGTTTCACGTGGATCATGGAGGATCCGGCGACCGCCCGGGAGTTCGGCTGGCAGCTGCTGAATCCGCTGGTCGCGCTCGGTTTCGCGGTTTTTTCGCTGGTCGCGGGCCCGGTCGCGCTGCGCGGGTACGCCCGGTGGACCGGGTACTGGCTCGGTCCGCACGCACCGCGGGGGAAGAGCTGGCTTGGTCGCCATTTCGAGACGCTCGGGCATCAGCTCGGGCTGTGGGCGATCTCCGTGGCGCAGCTGGGCATGTCAGCCGCCCAAATCATCGTGCTGCCCAGCGTGGTGGTGGTGTTTCCGACGGTCACGCTGGCCAGCCGCGCGGTCGCCGACACCTTCCGCCGCGAAGCGGAGCGCTGGACAGGGGTGCGGATCGCTCAGCCGTACGTGCCGCCGCCCGCGCTGCCGGTGCCGCGCGGCGACGGGCTGTACCAATTCGGCAAGCAGTTGTACGAGGAACCGTGGTGGCCGATGCTGCGCGCCCGGATCCACTGGGTGCTCCACGACCGCGCGACCTGGCGGGACATGGCGGCGGCGGTAGTGCTGTCGTTCGTGACGCCGGTGCTGTGGGTGCCGTCGGCAGCGTTGGTTTTCTGGGGGATGTACGGCCTGGTCGCGCTGTGGATCACTGACCAGTACGGCTGGTTCGAGATGGTCGGGCTGCCCGCGGCGACCAGCACCGGTGGCGCGTTCGCGATGACGCCGGTGGCGTTGGCGGCGGTGTTCGTCGGGCTGCTGCCGACACCGTGGCTCGCCAAGTGCCAGGCAAAAATCGGCCGGTGGCTGCTCGGCCCGACCGAGGCGTCCCGGCTTGCCCAGCGCGTGCGTCGGCTGGACCAGACCCGCGTCGAGGTCAACGTCGCGCAGGCCGCTGAGCTGCGGCGGATCGAACGCGACCTGCACGACGGCATCCAATCCCGGCTCGTCGCGATGGGGATGAAGCTCGGCGCGGTGGAAGCCTTGATCGACCACGATCCGGACAAGGCGAAACAGCTGGCCGCGGAGTTGCGGGAAGCGTCGTCGGAGGCGCTCACCGAGCTGCGGTCGCTGGTGCGGGGCATCCATCCGCCGGTGTTGTCGGAGCGTGGACTGGTCGACGCGGTGCGCGCGGCGGCGTTGGACAGTCCGTTGAAAGTCGAGGTCACGGCCTCGGTGCCGGGCCGGCTCGAGCAGCCGGCGGAGGCCTGCGCGTACTTCGCGGTGTGCGAATTGCTTGGCAACGCGGCAAAACACGGCGAGGCCCGGCGCGCGACCGTGGTGCTGGAGTATCTCGACGGGTTGCTGCGCGCGACCGTCACCGACGACGGCAAGGGCGGTGCCGACGCCGCGCGCGGCACGGGTTTGCGCGGGATCGAGCGGAGGCTGTCCGGATTCGCCGGTAGGTTGGCGCTGACCAGCCCGCCGGGCGGCCCGACGGAGGCGATTGTGGAGGTGCCGTGCCAATTCGACCCCGGACCGTCGTCGCCGAAGACCAGTACCTCCTCCGAGACGGCCTGACCCACCTGCTCGCCGCGCACGGTTTCGACGTCGTCGCGGCCGTCGGCTCCGGGCCGGAACTCGCCGCCGCGCTCCGGGAACACCGGCCTGATGTGTCCATTGTGGACGTAAGAATGCCGCCGACCAACACTGACGAGGGCCTGCAGGTCGCCCTCGCCGCTCGGCGGGAGACACCCGGGCTGCCGATTCTCGTGCTGTCGCAACACGTCGAGCAGCTATACGCGCGCGAACTCTTGGCGGACGGCACCGGTGCGGTCGGCTATCTGTTGAAGGACCGGGTATTCAACGCCGAACAGTTCATCGACGCCGTCCGCCGGGTCGCCGCGGGCGGGACCGCGATGGATCCGGAAGTGATCGCGAAACTGGTGGCGGGCAATGCTTCCGATCCGCTGGCGGCCTTGACGCCACGGGAACGCGAGGTGCTCGGCTTGATGGCGGAAGGCTGTTCGAACGCCGCGATCGCCAGCCGGTTGCACTTCAGCGAAGGCGCGGTCGGCAAACACACCGCGAATATCTTCGCCAAGCTGGGCATTTCCGCCTCGGACGACACGAATCGCCGCGTGCTGGCCGTGCTGAAGTTCCTCGGTTCTAACTAAGAGGCACTCGCACCGCGGGCGGAAGCGGTCCGGTAGCCGGATGCGCCCGAAAAGACTGGAGCAGCAACGCCGTGAACCGTCGCACCGCCGCGACTCGGGCGGAAGCCGGTTCCACCTGGATGCCTTCGTTGGCGACCAACGCCAGCACGAGGTCTTCCAGCACAAAATCCGCGCGCAGATCGCCGCTTTTCTTCGCTCGGTGGATGAGTTCGAGCAGCAGTCGCAGCGTCCGGGCGCGGTCGGCGGCGAAGTCGAGGCGTCGCGGCAGTTGCGCGACAAATGCGCGGAACCCCTGCTCGCGGGCGTGCGCCTCGGTGAGTTTCTCCACCGCCAGGACGAAACCCTGCCACGGGTCAGCCGCGGCGAGGCCCTCCTCGACGATCGACGAGCACAGCGCCAACTCCTCGGCGAACGCTTCGGCGACCAGCGCGTCTTTGGTCGGAAAATGCCGGTAAACCGTCGCGACGCTCACCTCGGCTTGCCGCGCGATCTCCCGCATCGGCACGCGGTATCCGCGGACGGTGAAGGCCACTCGGGCCGTGGCGAGAATGCGCACGCGGTTGTGCGCGGCGTCGGTCCGTCTCACTTCGGCCCTCACCCCTCTCACTTCCGCCCGAACCGCTGACCTGCCGGAATACCGTCGGACGCATGAAAGCCGTCCAGTTTTCCCAGTATGGCCCGCCCAGCGTCGTGCACGTCGCCGATGTCGCCGAACCGCACGCCGGGCCTGGGGAGGTTCGCATTTCCGTGCGCGCGTCCGGCTTTTCCGCGGGCGAGACCGCCATCCGGTCCGGTGCGCGCAACGGTACGAGGCTCCCATTCCGGACGGGGTACGACGCTGCTGGCGTGGTGGACGAAGTGGGCGATGGAGTCACTGGGATAGAGCCCGGTGCGCACGTCTTCGGCATGACGGCGGCGGATCGTCGCGGGGCCAACGCCGAGTACGCCGTTCTCGTTCACTGGGCCGCCAAACCGGCTGCGTGGAGCTGGGCCGAGGCTGGCGGTGCCGCGGGCGCGATCGAAACCGCCACTCGAGTGTTGGATCAGTTGCCGGGCGAAACGCTCCTGGTGCACGGTGCGGCGGGCGGGGTCGGCACGGTCGCGGTCCAGTTGGCAGTGGCGCGCGGTGCCACTGTTATCGGCACCGCGAGCCCGCGCAACCACGATTTCCTGCGTTCACTCGGTGCCGAGCCGACGATCTACGGACCCGGACTGGTTGATCGGGTCGGCAGCGTCGACGCGGTGTTCGACTGCGCTGGGGGAGCACTGCCGGACCTGATCGAGATCGCCGGAGATCCAGCGAGGGTCGTGACGATCACCGACGCCACTGCACCTCAGCACGGCGTGCATTTCTCCCACAGCGCGGCGATCCCCGGAGCGGATCCGTTGGCAGTACACGGCCTCGCCGCCGCGATAAAGCTTGCCGAGGAAGGGCGCTTAAAGATCCCCGTCGCGGCGACCTTCCCGCTGAGCCAAGCCGCCGCCGCGCACGAGTTGAGCGAGGGCAGGCACGCCCGCGGGAAGATCGTCTACGTGAACTGACTCAGGCGCGCGAAACCCGCACCATCTCGTCCCGTTCCACGACCTTCACCCGCTCGCGGCCCTCGGCCTCGCCGAGCGACTTCTCGTGCGTGTCGAGCTTGCCCCACCCTTCCCAGGTGGTGAACGAAATCCCGCGCGCGGCGAGGAATTCCAGGATCGCGTCCGGCGACGAATGCCGGGGCGCGGCGAGGGTGTCCGCGTCCGCCAGCAGGTTCGCGACGGTCTCGGCCGCGTCGCCCTTCGTGTGCCCGATCAGGCCGACCGGACCGCGCTTGATCCAGCCGGTCACGTACACGCCGGGGACCTGGTTCTCGTCCAGGTCCAGCACGCGCCCGCCCTGGTTCGGGATCACGCCCGCGGTGTGGTCGAACGGGATTTCCGGCAAATGCGACGACAGGTACCCGACCGCCCGGTACACCGCCTGCACGTCCCAGTCGTGGAACTCGCCGGTGCCGACGACCTTGCCGTCGCGGTACTCGGTGCGTTCGGTGCGCAGCCCGACGACCTTGCCGTCCTCGCCGAGCACCTCGGTCGGCGCGTGGAAGAAGTGCAGGTGCAGCCGCCGCGGACGGGTGCCCTCGTCGCGAATCGCCCATTCCTGCAGCGTCTTCACGACCATGTCGGTCTGCTTGGAGGACCGCAGTTCCGCGACGCTCGCCTCGTCGAACTCCATGTCCTCGGGGTGCACGATCACCTCGACGTTCGGCGAATGGTCCAGTTCGCGCAGTTCCAGCGGCGAGAACTTCGCCTGCGCCGGGCCGCGGCGGCCGAAGACGTGCACGTCGGTGACCGGGCTGGCCTTCAGGCCCTCGTAGACATTCGCCGGGATGTCGGTCGGCAGCAGCTCGTCGGCGGTCTTGGCGAGCACGCGCGCCACGTCCAGCGCGACGTTGCCGACGCCGAGCACCGCGACCGACGACGCGTTCAGCGGCCAGGTGCGCGGCACGTCCGGGTGGCCGTCGTACCAGGACACGAAGTCGGCGGCGCCGTGGCTGCCGTCGAGGTCGATGCCGGGGAGGTCGAGCGCGCGGTCGGCCATCGCGCCGGTCGCGAAGATGACCGCGTCGTAGAACTCGCGCAGGTCGTCGAGCTTGAGGTCGGCACCGTAGTCGATGTTGCCGAGCAGCCGGATGTTCGGCCGGTCGAGCACCTTGTGCAGGGCGTTGACGA
This sequence comes from Amycolatopsis sp. NPDC004079, assembly GCF_040610415.1. Classification (NCBI taxonomy): domain Bacteria; kingdom Bacillati; phylum Actinomycetota; class Actinomycetes; order Pseudonocardiales; family Pseudonocardiaceae; genus Amycolatopsis; species Amycolatopsis sp. NPDC004079. The sequence goes on from NZ_JBEXMH010000003.1 coordinate 221,828, forward strand.
TGCCCTTGATGCGCGGGTGGTCGGGCGCGACGCCGTAGCGGATCAGCCCGAACGGCGCGGGCATGCGCTCGAACAGGTCGATCTCGACGTCCGCGTCGGACTTGTCCAGCAGGTCGGCGGCGTAAATGCCGGCGGGGCCGGCGCCCACGACGGCGACACGAAGGATTCGGCTCACCGGTCCACGGTAAGTTAGGTGATCCTAACAATCACTGTGATCTGGCGTACGGTCCAGCAGGTGGGAGCCGCTAGGCTGGCGGCATGCGCGTTCTCGTCGTCGACAACTACGACAGCTTCGTCTACAACCTCGTCCAGTACCTGGCGCAGCTCGGCGCCGACTGCACGGTGTGGCGCAACGACGTCGTCGACCTAGATCGCGTGTCGGAGTTTGACGCCGTGCTTGTTTCACCGGGCCCGGGGACTCCGGAACGTGCAGGTCAGAGCATTGAAGTGATCGCGAAGTGCGCCGAGACGCGCACGCCGATGCTGGGCGTCTGCCTCGGTCACCAAGCCCTGGGCGTGCACTTCGGAGCCACCGTCGACCGGGCGGACGAGCTGCTGCACGGCAAGACCAGCCAGGTGCGGCACACCGGTGCCGGCATCCTCGCCGGGCTGCCGGAGGAGTTCACCGCCACTCGCTATCACTCGCTCACTGTGCTGCCGGAGACCATCGACCCGGCCGTTTTCGAGGTCACCGGGACCACCGAGAGCGGCATCGTGATGGGCATGCGGCACCGCGAGCTGCCGCTGGAGGGCGTGCAGTTCCACCCCGAATCCGTGCTCACCGAATGCGGGCACCGGATGCTGGCGAACTGGATGGCCTCGGCCGGACACCCGGTCGCGCCGTCCGTCGTCGACGACCTGGAGCGGGCCACCCGCACCCTGCAGAAGGCCGCGACTGCGTGACCGCCCCGACTCCGCTGATCCGGCTCAGCGGAGTCGGAAAACGTTACGGCAGCGGTGAGCCCGTCCTGACGCACGTCGATTTCGAGGTGCCCGCCGGACGGGTCGTCGGCATCCTCGGCACCAACGGGTCGGGCAAATCGACGCTGCTGCGGATCCTGGCCGGGGTGTCGCGCGCGTCGTACGGCGACCTCATCGGAAGCCCGGCGGTCGGCTACCTGCCGGACCGGTTCCCCGGCGGCCAGCGGCTGAGCGCGCGGGCGTACCTGCGGCATCTCGCGCGGATCCGCGGGCTGGCCGACCTGTCCGGCATCGACCCGCTGCTGAAGCGGCTGGCGCTGGTCGGCAGCCCGGACGCGCAGCTGCGGACGCTGTCGAAAGGCAACGCGCAGAAGGTCGGCCTCGCGCAAGCCGTGCTGGTGCGGCCGGACCTGCTGATCCTCGACGAACCCTGGTCCGGCCTCGACGTCGGCACCCACGCGGTGCTCGGCGAACTGGTCGCGGAAACCCGGGCGCGAGGCGCGAGCGTCGTGTTCACCGACCACCGGCCGGACGTCGTGCGCGCCCACGCCGACGAGGTGTACCGGCTCGAAGCCGGCCGGCTCGCGCCGCTGGAAACGCATCCGGAGCGCAAGCGGATCACGCTGCTGCCGGTGTCCTCCAGCGTCGACAACTGGTCCGCCGAACCAGGCGTGCACACGGTCGCCGACCAGGCAGGCGGCGTGGTCCTGACGGTCGACGCCGAACACGCCGACGCCGTACTGCTGCGCGCCCTGTCCGGCGGCTGGTCGGTGCGGGAGGTGGCGCCGTGCTCGCAGTGAGCCGCTACTACCTGGCGCTGCTGGGACATTCGCAGCGGTACCTGCCTGCGGGGCTCGCGTACCTCGCGTTGTGCTCGATCCTTTACGCAGACCCGAGTTCGCCGGTGATTCCGCTGTATGGCGTTAGCGGGGCAGGGGTTCTCGTACTTGGCTGCTGGCTCACGATCGCGTTGCTCGACATCGAAGATCCGGTGCAGCGGTTGATCACCCTCAATCACGCTGGGGGCAACCGGAAAACTATTGGCGGCGCGGTGCTTACGGTTTTCGGCTGCACCTTGGTGTGCACGCTGGTGACTGTCGCGTGGGCCGCGACGCATCGGAATCAGTTGCATTGGCAGATCGTCAGTACTGGACTGGCGACCCATGTGGCGTGCGCTTTGGTCGGCATCGCGATCGGGCTGCCGTGCTCGCGACTGCTGGTGTCGCGTATCGGATGGACAGTGCTCGCCGCGGTTCTCGTGCTTGGCGTGGTGCTGCTGGGAAAGTGGGTCCCGCTGGTGCATCCGCTGCTGGAAGCGCTGATGAGCGGCACTCCGTACGGCGGTCCGCTCGGCTTGGCGATCGGCACGTCGGTGGTGTTGCTGGCGGCGAGCATGACGGTGGTGGGCGCGGTTTCGGCCCGCCGGTCTTGAATCTTTATCAAAGCCTCGAGCGAGACGCATTCTGCAAATCCGGGAACCGAGTTAGGATATTCGGCCTGAGCTGGGACGAATGCGGTTCCCAGCCCCATGGGCAGGGGAGGTCTCATGGCGTCTGGCACGATCCTGATCACTATGCCGGAAGCGGCGGATGACGAGCTCCGGAAGCTCGCGGCATGGTTTCGCGACGAGGACGACTTGCGCGGCCGGGTCCGGGCCCAAGACGCACCGGCGCATCCTGGCGAAATGGGCGGCGCGCTGGAGGCGATTACCGTCATCGCCACCAGCGGGACCGCGACCGCGCTTTGCCGCTCGTTATTCGACTGGCTGGCTCGGCGCCGCGAAGCACGCAAAGTTTCGCTCAAGCTGACGATGGGCGAGGACACGCTCGAACTGGAGTGCGGCTCGGGCGACGACTCCGCTCAAGTGCTTGCCGCGGTCCGGAAATTCCTCGACCAGGAGTCCTGATCGGAGTGAGCGCGCTTCCCGACCCGGAGTTGTCTCGAGCGATCCTCATCGGCACGAGCGACTTCGAGTCCGAGCTGTTCGTGAACCTGCCGGCAGTCCACAACAACCTGTCGGACTTGCGTTCCGCGCTCAGTGATCCGCGGACCGGGATTCTCGGCTGGGAACACTGCTATGTCGTCGACAATCCGGATTCGCCGACCAGCCTGGCGAAGCGCTTGCGCCGCTACTCCCGGGAAGCCGAAGACTTCCTCTTCGTCTACTACGCGGGCCACGGGGTCCGGCACGAACTCCGCGACCGGCTCTATCTGACGACGCGCGAAACCGACCCCGAAGAACCGGAGACGACGGCGGTCGCCTTCGACACCCTGCGCGACGCGGTGGAGACGAGTCCGGCTCAGGTCAAGTTGCTCATCCTGGACTGCTGTTACTCCGGAATGGCGATCGGGGCGATGTCCGATTCCCGGCTGGACTCCCGGGAGATCGAGGTTCGCGGAACGACGGTGATCGCTTCCTCGCCGAAGAACCGGGTGTCGCTCTCGCCGCCGGGAGACCGCAATACCGCGTTCACCGCGGAGTTGCTCACCTTGCTCACGAGCCGTTCTCACGCGCGTCCGCTGGACGTCAACAATCTCTACGGCGCGCTCGACGCGGCTCTCGCGCGCCGTGGAATGCCCCGGCCGAAGATGCAGGCGATGGACACCAGCAGCAGTCTTTTGCTGCGCCGGGAACCGTTGCCGGAGAAGCTTTCGCCGGTGGTTGAACCGGATCCTCCGGTCGCGCCGGAACCGATCAGAACCAAGCTGGACACCGCGGTGATCACGCCCGCGGAACCGGTTGTGCCGATAGTGAAACCGAAACCCAGCAGGCCTAAAGCCGAAAAGGTCCCGAACGCTCCGGCAGCGGCTCAGGACGATCCGCGTCCGGTATCGCCACGTGGCCAACAAGCAGTGTGGCTGTGGCGGTCGGTGCTTGTTGGCCTGCAGTGGATTGTCCTTTACGTCAGCCTTGGCTACACCGTTGGCGGTCTGGCTATCGCGCTGGCCAATGATGTTTCCGCCAGTAGCAGGTTCGGCGCTCTCGCGACGGGGTTGGTGATGGTCGCGGTTGCCGGAGTGACCGGGACGTTTCTGTATCGCCGCCTGCGGCAAGGCCGACGGATCGATTTCGCGGAAGCGTTCCCCTGGCTCGGCGAGCACGCGGAAAGAGTGCGCTCGGTGTTCCTGTGGGTGCTGCTCACGTGTTGTGCCGTGACCGCCGCGATGGGAATATTCTCCCCCACTCGAACCCCTGAGCCCGGGTCGACGACTTCCACGCTGGTCGTGAATGTTGCGATGCCGTCAGTTTTCTCCCTGGCCGCGGTCATGTGCGTATCCGCGCTGGTCAAGCAGCATCGCAGACGGAAACACTCGCTGTAGTTCGCAAATTGCATTCAGCAAATGCCGATTTGGGGGTTCCGGGTTCGGTAGCGAGTCGGTTACCCTCGCGCCGTCTGTTCGGCCCGGGAGGGGAGCATCCGTGACGGCAGGGATCGCCGCGATCAGCGTGGACGGCTCCGCGGACGAATTGCAGCAACTGGTTTCCTGGCTCGGCGCCGAGGACGAACTCGCCGGCCGGGTGCGGCTCGCCGGGGCGGGCAGCGACGTCGTCGTGATGGTGAGCAGCCGGTCGGCGGGCACGTTCTGCCGGTCGCTTTTCGGCTGGTTGCGCGGGCAGCGGGACGGGCGGCGGGTGTCGCTCACCGTGAAGCGTTCCGGGGCCGTCGAAGAGCTGGACGTCGACTGCGGCGGCGGGCACGACGTCGACGAGGTGCTCGCCAGCGTGCGGAGTTTCCTCGACCAAGACTGATCGGCCGGCGCGAAAAAGGGCCCGCACGGTGCGCACCGTGCGGGCCCTCCTTTTACGAGCGGATCAGGGGTTGTGGATCCCGCCCGGCGGGAAGATGCCGCCGGAGCTCGACGTCGTCGAGCCGCTGCCGTCGTCCGCCTTGATCGTCAGGTTGATCGTCTGGTTCGGGCTGATCTGGGTGCCTGCCGGCGGGTTCTGCTTCACCACGGTGTTCGGCTGGCCGCTGCCGCTGTGCGTCGTCTGCGGCTGGATGCTGCCCGACCAGCCCAGGCTCTGCAGCTGCTGCGTCGCCTGGTCCTGGGTCATCCCGGTCAGGTCCGGCATCTGGATCTGCTTCGGCCCGGACGACACGGTCAGCCGCACCGGGCTGTTCGGGGGCAGGTTGCCGCCGTTCGGCTGCTGGTCGATGACCTGGTCCTTCGGCTTGTCCGAGGCCTGGTCGGTGCGCTGGACCTGGAAACCGGCGTTCTCCAGCGTCTGCTTCGCCGTCGAGTAGTCCTGGCCGACCGTGTTCGGCACCTTCTTCTGATTGACACCCGCCCCGACGACGATGTCCACCGGCGTGCCCTCGGTGGCCGAGGAGTTCGCGGTCGGGTTCTGCGACACGACCTTGCCGACGTCGCTCGGGTTGTCGACGTTCTTCGACGTCGTGTTGCCCAGCTTCAGCTTGGCCTGCTCGAGCGCCGACTTCGCCTCGTCCGGCGACTTGCCCTGCAGATCCGGCACCGTCGTGCTGCCCGGCTTCACCCCGATGGTGAGGGTGATCGTGGTCGAGGTCGGCACCGACGCGCCGACCTGCGGGTCGATCGCGATGACCTTGTCGATCTGGTCCTCGGTGCAGCTCTGGCCGCCGGGGTTGTTCGCCTCGGGGCCGCACACCACGTTCTTGGTCGGCCCGAACGACGAGAAGCCCGCCTGCTGCAGCTGCGACTTCGCCTGCACCACCGGCTGGTTGACCACCGGCGGGACCTGCGCGTTCTCGCTCTTGGCGCGGAACGATCCGCTCAGCCAGAAGATCAGCAGCACCACGCCCGCCACGAGCAGCGCGGCGATCACCCCGAAGATGATCCGGCGGCGGCGCTTGGCCCGCGGGTCCTCTTCCGGGTCGTCGGCGTACTCGTCGTAGGCCGGCGGCTGGCGGCGGTCGGCGTTCATCACCTGGGTGCGCTCGTCGTCCGACATCACCATCGGGGCCGACGGCCGCTGCCCGGACAGCGTCCGGACCAGGTCCGACCGCATCTCGGCGGCCGACTGGTACCGGTTCGCCGGGCCCTTCGACAGCGCCTTCAGCACCACCGCGTCCAGCTCCGGCGACACCGCCGGGTTCACCGAGGACGGCGGGTGCGGGTCCTCCCGGACGTGCTGGTACGCCACCGCGACCGGGGAATCGCCGGTGAACGGCGGCTCGCCGGTGACCAGTTCGTACAGCACGCAGCCCGCCGCGTAGACGTCCGACCGGGCGTCCACGGACTCGCCGCGCGCCTGCTCCGGCGAGAGGTACTGGGCGGTGCCGATGACGGCCGCGGTCTGCGTCATCGCCGACTGGCCGTCGTGCATGGCGCGCGCGATGCCGAAGTCCATCACCTTGACGGCGCCGTTCTTCGTGATCATCACGTTCGCCGGCTTCACGTCGCGGTGCACGATGCCGTGCCGGTGCGAGAAGTCGAGCGCGGCGCAGACGTCGGCCATGACCTCCATCGCGCGCTTCTGCGACAGCGGGCCCTCGGTCTTAACGATGTCGCGCAGCGTCCGGCCTTCGACGTACTCCATGACGATGTACGGCAGCGGCCCGACGTCGGTGCTGGCCTCGCCGGTGTCGTACACGGCGACGATCGCGGGGTGGTTCAGCGCGGCGGCGTTCTGCGCCTCGCGCCGGAATCGCTCCAGGAACTGCGGATCTCGGGCCAGGTCCGCGCGCAGGACCTTGATCGCGACTTCCCGGCCCAGCCGCACGTCGTGCCCGTGGTGGACCTCGGACATACCTCCGTAGCCGAGCGTGTCGCCCAGCTCGTACCGATTGGAGAGCAGTCTGGGTGTCGTCATCGCTTCGTGCCGTTCCATTCCGTCCAAGGTGTGGTCATCATGCCTTGCAGGCCCTGGGCCTCGCTCGTACCGGCCGGGGTGGCTGAGGTCGGTCCGCTCCCGCTGTCCACGCTTCGCGGCGTTCCGCCGTTGCCGGCCGACACCACTCTCGCGATCAGGAACGCCACGGCCACCAGGACCACGACGACGACCACCGCGAGCAGCACCCACCAGCCCCATTGGTTCCGCTTCGGCGGCGGAACCGGCTGTACCGGCGGACCCGGCGGAGCCGAGAGCGGCCGGAACGCCGGATTGGAGCTGGGTCCGATCGGCGCGCCGGCACCCGCCTGCGGCACTGCGGGCGGAACCGGCGGCACTGGTGGTTGCCCCGCCGCGTAGGCGGCGTTCACCAGGCCGAGCGGGGTGGGCAGCGGGCGGCCGGCCCGGATCGCGGCTACCGCGCCGGCGAACTCGCCGCCGCTGGCGTACCGCTGCCGGGGGTCCTTCACGAGCGTCGCCTCGATGACCGCGCGCGCACCCGGCGGGACGTCCGGCGGCAGCGGCGGCGGGACGTCGCGGATGTGCATCATCGCGACCGTCACCGCGTTCTCGGACAGGAACGGCCGGTGCCCGGCGAGGCATTCGTACCCGCACACAGCGAGCGAATAGACGTCGCTGGCCGGTTCCGCGTCCTGGCCGAGCGCCTGCTCCGGCGCGATGTAGTGCGCCGTGCCCATGACCATGCCGGACCGGGTGACCGGGGCGGCGTCGGCGGCCTTGGCCACGCCGAAGTCGGTGATCTTCACCTTGCCCGCGGGGGTGACCAGGATGTTGCCCGGCTTCACGTCGCGGTGCACCAGGCCCTGCTCGTGCGCGGCCTGCAGCGCGGTTCCCGCTTGCTCAAGCAGATCGAGCGTGTAGTCGGCGGTGAGCCGCCCGTGCTTGGCGAGGATGCCCGCCAGCGGATCGCCCTCCACGTACTCCATCACCAGGTACGCGATGGACAGATCCTCGTCGACCGTCTCGCCGTAGTCGTGCACCGCGGCGATCCCGGCGTGGTTGAGCGACGCGGTCATCCGCGCTTCGGTCCGGAACCGGTGCAGGAATTCGGCGTCGCCGGACAGTTCGGCCTTCAGCACCTTCACCGCGACGATCCGGTCGAGCCGGGTGTCGCTCGCCTGCCAGACCTCGCCCATCCCGCCGACGGCGATCCGGTTCGTCAGCTTGTAGCGCTCGGCCAGCAGCTGACCCGAGGACAGCATCGGCTATCCACCCCCGAGCCGGGCGGCGATGGCGGCGCGGCCGATCTCGGCGGCCACTGTGCCGCCGGTCGCGGCGAGACCGCGGTTGCCGCCGTTCTCGACGATGACCGACACGGCGATCTGCGGGTTGTCCGACGGCGCGAACGCGGTGTACCAGGCGTGCGGCGCGGTGTTCTTCGAGTCGGCTCCGTGCTCGGCGGTACCGGTCTTCGACGCGATCTTCAGCGCGTCGTTCTTGCCGCCGCCCTTGGTGAAGGACTCCGACGCGATCATCATGTCGGTGAGGATCTTGTCGTTCTCCGGCGACAGCGCGGGCTTGCCGGTGAGCTGCTCCGGGTCGACGTTCTCGACCGTCGACAGGTCCGGGGCCAGGATCGACTGGATCAGCTGCGGCTTCATCGCGTAACCGTTGTTCGCGACGGTCGCCGAGAGCAGGCAGTCCTGCAGCGGGGTGAGCCGGACGTCGCGCTGGCCGATGCCGCTCTGGTACAGCGCGCCCGGCGAGTCGAGCGGACCGACGGTCGAGCCGACGACCCGCATCGGCACGGTCAGGTCGTTCTGCCCGATGCCGAAGTTGGTCGCGGCCGCCTTCATCTTGTCCGCGCCGAGCTGGCCCGCGAAGGTCGCGAAGGGAACGTTGCACGAGTGCGCGAGCGCGTCCTTGAACGTGTTGCCGGGGCAGGTTTCGCCGCCGTAGTTCTCCAGCGTCGTGTTCGTGCCCGGCAGCTGCACGTTCGGCGCGGTACTGATCTGGGTGTCCGGGCCGATGCCGCTCTCCAGCGCCGCGCTGGCGGTGACGATCTTGAACGTCGACCCCGGCGGGTAGTTCTCCGAGATCGCCCGGTTCAGCATCGGGTTGTTCTTGTCCTTGGAGTAGGAGTCCCACGCCTTGTTCTGGTCGGTGCCGTGCGTCGCCAGCTGGTTCGGGTCGTACGACGGGGTCGACACCATCGCCAGGATGCGGCCGGTCTTCGGCTCCATCGCGACCACCGCGCCGGTGTAGCCGCGCTGCGTCATCAGGTCGTAGGCGGCCTTCTGCACCTTCGGGTCGATGGTGAGCTTCACGTTGCCGCCGCGCGGATCGCGGCCGGTGACCATGTCCGACAGGCGGCGCACGAACAGCCGCGGGTCCGACCCGTTCAGCACGTCGTCCTCGGCGCGCTCGAGCCCGCCCGCGCCGTAGTTGATCGAGTAGTACCCGGTGACCGGGGCGTACATCGGGCCGTCGGCGTAGGTGCGGAAGAACTTGAACTTGTCCGTCGAGGGCTTCACGCCGGCGAGCACGGTGCCGTCCGGCGTGACGATCTGGCCGCGCTGGCGGGAGTACTCGTCGTAGAGCACCCGCTGGTTGCGCGGGTCGGTGCGGTACGTGTCGGCCTTGATGACCTGGACGTAGGTGTCGTTGGCCAGCAGCAGCACGATCATCGCGAGCATCGCCATGCCGACCTTGCGCAGGGGCGCGTTCACGCGGTCCTCCCGTTCGGGTCGCCTTCGGCTGGCGGACGCCGCACCATCACGGTGTGCGCCTCGGCGATCGGAGCCTGCGGCTGCTGCGGCTTCGGCCGGGAGGCCGGCCTGCGCGCCGCGTCCGAAATGCGCAGCATCAGGGCGACCAGGATGTAGTTCGCCAGCAGCGAAGAGCCGCCGTAGGACAGGAACGGCGCGGTGACGCCGGTTTCCGGGATGAGCGCGGTGACGCCGCCGACGACCACGAAGATCTGGATCACGATGGTGAAGGCGAGCCCGCCGCCGAGCAGTTTGCCGAACGTGTCGCGCACGGCCAGCGCGCTGCGCATGCCGCGCATCGCGAGCAGCACGTACAGCATCAGCACCGCGGCCAGCCCGATGAAGCCGAGCTCCTCGCCGATCGCGGCGGTGATGAAGTCGGTGCTCGCGGCGGGCGGGATGTCCGGACGGCCCGCGCCGAGCCCGGTGCCGCCGACGCCGCCGGTGCCGAGCCCGAACAGGCCCTGCGCGAGCTGGTAGCTGCCGCCCAGCACGTCGTAGCGCGGGCCGAGCGGGTCGGTCCAGTTCTCCACGCGCTGCTGTACGTGGCCGAACAGGTTGTAGGCGAGGACGCAGCCGCCGACGAAGAACGTCAGCCCGACGACGACCCAGATCGCGCGCTCGGTCGCGACGTAGAGCATCACCAGGATGATGCTGAAATACAGCAGCGACGTGCCGAGGTCCTTCTCGAACACCAGCACGCCGATGGCCGCGGCGGCGGCGATCAGGATCGGGCCGAGGTCACGCGCGCGCGGCAGTTCCACGCCGAGGAACTTCTTGCCCGCCACCATGAACAAGTCGCGTTTGGACACCAGGAACGACGCGAAGAAGATCATCAGCAGCAGCTTCGCGAACTCGCCCGGCTGGATCGAGAAGCCCGGCAGCTTGAGCCACACCTTCGCGCCGCCCGCCTCGGACAGGCTGGCGGGCAGCACCGCGGGCAGCGCGAGCGCGCCGAGCCCGAGCAGGCCGGCGATGTAGCTGTAGCGGGTCAGCGTGCGGTGGTCGTTGACCACCACCAGCACGATCACGAACAGCACCAGCGAAACCGCGGTGAACAGCAGTTGCTTGGTGATCTCCGGCGAGTACTCCTTGCCGCGCTGCAACGCCGATTCGGCCTTCGCCAGGTCGAGCCGGTGAATCATCACCAGCCCGATCCCGTTCAGCAGCGCGACGCACGGCAGCAGCACCGGGTCGGCGTACGGGGCCCACCGGCGCACGGCGAGGTGCGTCGTGGCGAGCACGCCGAGATAAGCGAGTCCCACCCACAGGATCGAGAGCGTCAGCTCCTGCTCCTGGTTGGCTTCGACGATGACCAGCGCCAGGGTGACGATGCCCGCCGCGAACGCCAGCAACGCGAGCTCCGTGCCCCTGCGCTTGGGGAGGTCTCGCGGCGGATTCGTGGCGAACTGGGCGGACGTCGGGTCGGCCAACGGCTGGCCCATCAGTTACCGCCCCCCGTCGGCGGCGTACCCGCCGTCGAGCAGTCCCTCCCCGCAGGCTGGTTCGCCGACGAAGGCGTGCCGCCGGGCGGCGCCACGCTGGACGAGGGCGCACCCGACTGCGGGACGCCCGTGGAAGAGGTCGGCTTGCAGTCCGACAGCTTCTTCTTGAGACGCAGGAAATCGTCGATGTACTTGCGCGCGTCGTCGAGGCTTTCGCGCTTCACGCCGTTCTGCACGGCGATCCGCGCGTCCTCCTGCAACGCGGAGACGCGGAGCTTGTCGGTGCACAGCTGGCCCGGCGGGCACGAGCCCTGCTCGAGCGAGTGCAGGTCGATGCCGAGGACGCTGCCCGGGACGCCGCGATAGATCACGACCTCCTGATCGGGTCCCTCTCCGACGTAATACTGGCTGAGCACGAAGTATCGAGTCGCGATCGCGGCGGCGCCCAGCACGATCAGCACCACGACCGCCCCGACGAGCCAGCGGAACCGTTTCCGCCGTTTCGCCTTCGGGTCTTCCTGCGGAGCCTGCTGCTCCGGTCGCGGCTGCGGCGGCGGCTGGGTCAGCGCGCGCGCCCTGGCCGCGGGGGAGTCGCCCTGATGCATCTCGTCGCTGCCGTCGCCCGCGGCTCCGCCCACGATCGGGGCGTCGTCGCCGAAGTCGACGTCGACCACGTCGGCGATGATGACGGTCACGTTGTCCGTGCCGCCGCCCTTGAGGGCCAGCTCGATCATCCGGTCGGCGCAGTCCTGCGGATCCGGGATCTGCACGGCCTCGGCGAGCGTCTCGTCGCTGACCATTCCGGACAAACCGTCGGAGCAAATCAGGTACCGGTCACCGGGACGCGCCTCGCGCACCGTGAGACTCGGTTCGACCTCGTGTCCGGTGAGCGCCTTGAGCAGCAGCGACCGCTGCGGGTGCACCGCCGCCTCTTCCGGCGTGATGCGGCCCTGTTCGAGCAGTTCGTTGACGAAGCTGTCGTCCCGGGTGATCTGGGCGAACTGGCCGCCGCGCATCAGGTATGCGCGCGAGTCGCCCACGTGGACCAGACCAAGTCTGTTTCCCGCGAACAAGACGGCGGTGAGCGTGGTGCCCATGCCGTCGAGATCGGGGTCCTGGGACACCAGTTCGGCGATCGCCGCGTTGCCGTTCTGGACGGCTTCGCGGAGCTGGGCGAGGAGGTCGTCTCCCGGCTCGTCGTCGTCGAGCGGGGCGAGCGAGGCGATGACGACCTTGCTGGCCACCTCACCTGCGGCGTGCCCGCCCATGCCGTCGGCGAGCGCGAGAAGACGCGGGCCGGCGTAGACGGAGTCCTGGTTGTTGGAACGCACCAGGCCCCGGTCGCTGCGGGCCGCGTAGCGGAGGACGAGAGTCATGGGCGAAGCTCGATCACCGTCTTGCCGATCCGGATGGGGACTCCGAGCGGGACCCGGAGGGGTGCAGTGACCTTAGCCCGGTCGAGGTAGGTCCCGTTCGTCGAGCCCAGATCTTCCACGTACCAGTCCTCCCCGCGCAGCGCGATCCGGGCGTGCCGGGTCGATGCGTAGTCGTCGTCGAGCACCAGCGTCGAGTCGTCGGCCCGGCCGATGAGGATCGGCCGCCCGTCGAGCGCGATGCGGGTGCCCGCGAGGGCTCCGTGTGTGACGAGGAGCTGCTGCGGGGCCTTGCTGCCCCGCGGCTTCTTCTCTTTGTTGCGGCGGAAGGACGGCACCTGGACCCGGAGGCCCGACGCGGCGTAGAGGTCCGAGCGCACGACTCGGAGCGCGGCGAACACGAAGAGCCAGAGCAGCACGAGAAAGCCCACTCTGGTGAGTTGAACGACCAGCTCTGGCACTTGTTGTGTCCGCTCCCGCCTGTGCCTGCAAGCCGCGGCGCCACGCGCGCCGCGGATCCCCCCGCACGACAATTCTGCGGGAACCCTGTGGACGGTCTGCGATCAGCCCTGGGTTCGGAACACCAGGGACGAATGGCCCACCCTGATCACGTCGCCGTCGGCCAGCTGCCAGGTCTGCACCGGAGTGCCGTTGACCGTGGACCCGTTGGTCGAACCGATGTCGGCGAGCGTCGCGCTCTGGCCGTCCCAGGTGATCTCCAGGTGCCGCCGGGAGACGCCGGTGTCCGGGAGCCGGAAGTCCGCGTCCTGGCCGCGGCCGACCACGTTCGCGCCCTGCTTCAGCGAGTAGGTGCGGTTGGAGCCGTCGTCCAGCTGGAGGCTCGCCTGCAGCTGCCGCCCGGGAGCCGGGGCGCCCTGCTGCGCGTACGGGTCCTGGCCGTAAGCCGCCTGCGGCTGGCCGCCGTACTGGTCGTACCCGCCCTGCTGGCCGTAACCCTGGTCGTAGCCGCCCTGCTGGGGCTGCCCGCCGTAACCCTGGTCGTACCCCTGCTGCGGCTGCCCATAGCCCTGGTCGTACCCGCCCTGCGGAGCCTGGCCGCCGTAGCCCTGGTCGTAACCCTGCGCGGGAGGCTGGCCGCCGTAACCCTGGTCGTACCCCTGCTGCGGCGGCTGCCCGCCGTAGCCCTGGTCGTAACCGGGCTGCTGGCCCTGGCCGCCGTACTGGTCGTAGCCCTGCGCGGGGGGCTGGCCGCCGTAGCCTTGGTCGTAGCCCTGCTGCGGCTGACCGCCATAACCCTGGTCGTACCCGGGCTGCTGGCCACCCTGCTGTCCGTAGCCGTACTGGCCCTGCTGGCCGTACGGGTCACCCTGGTCGTATTGGCCGTAGCCGGGGGGCTGGCTCATTGGTGGGTCTCCTGCGTTGCTGGGTCGTGCCGACCGTGACGGCCCTTCCCCCGCAGTGTCGCGGGCGTCGGGATCGACGGACGAACGGGTCTTGAACTGTCCAGTATGCAGCGCCTCGTTGCGCTCGAGTGATACGACGACGTCACCATAGGTGTCCCAGCCCTGTGCGGCGAGGTGTTCCGCCACCGCCCTCGCGAGAACCCCGGTGACCCGCTGCTCATCGCCGGCCATGCGATCGTGGTCAGCCGCCCCCAAAGACACGATGTAGTGATTCGGGGCGAGCTGCCGACCGCCTGCCAGCTCACGAACGTTCTCCTCGCCTTCCCTCTCGAGCGCAACCGCCACTTCCTGCGTGACGACGTTGCCGCCGAACATGCGCGCGAAAGTATTCCCCACCAGGTTCTCGAGACGCCTGTCAAAGCGCTCAACGCGACCCACCGGGGACAACCTCCTCACACGTGTGCTTCCGCATCGATCCTATCCGGGGGAGGAAGGGTTGGGCATGCCCCCGGTGAAACCCGTCAGAAGCCCCTGCTAAGCTTTGCTGGCTGCCTCAAGGAAGCAACTCGGGCGAGTGGCGGAATGGCAGACGCGCACGGTTCAGGTCCGTGTGTCCGAAAGGACGTGAGGGTTCAACTCCCTCCTCGCCCACCGTGGTCAGAGCCCCAGCCGCTTGCGCGACTGGGGCTCTTTTCCGTTTGGCGGTCGTTCCTTTGCCCGGGGGCCGAGCCCCCGGACCCCCGCGGCGCCAGCGGTTGCAGCTGGTCGGCGGGTTGGGCCGTGTGGGGGTGGTCCAGGACACATTTTGTGTTGCTTGGGTGGGGTGGGGATTCCCGGGCGCGGGTTGCGTTGGGGTGGTTTAGTGGTTGCTGAGAGTTACCGCGTCTGGGGTCTGGGGTCTGGGGTCTGGGGTCTGGGGGTGGGGGCGATGATGAAGCCCGATGCGTTCGCGCCGTCTCCTGGGCGGTGGTTTCCGCCGGTTCTGGTCGGGCGGATTCGTGTCATCACGATTCGCTGGGGTTCCGCTAGTGCTGCAATCGGCTTGCTCATGGTTGTCGCGGTGCCCATTTTCGGGTACGGGCTGCCCACTTCTTATGACGTGACTACTGGGCTGACGGTCGTCTTGGGGGTGCTCGCGGCGAGCTGTTTGATGATTTCCGGGGTTGGGCTGGTGGTGGCGCGTTCCTATTTCACGGCGGGGCATCTCGGGCATCGGAAGGAGTACACCGTCCTGGGAGTCCAGCTGGGGACGGCTGTTCCGGGGTGGGTGGCGGCGATCGGGTTCGTTCTCTGGTACGTCATTTCTGTGACGACTTCGGGCAGCTACTCCGGGGTGGAGCAGGTGCACTTCACCGTGCCCATCGTGTTTTATTTGAGCATTCCCGTCATCGCGGCGGTCATCAACTCGGTCAACTTGATTATCGCGTTTTCTCTGTTCTTTCCCTCGCCTCGCAGGTTGAGCTTGTACTGATTGAGCCAGGAGTTGGAGCGGTACTTCGAGGGCGACTGGCACGAGCCGGTGCGCGTTGTGGTGCCGCGCGATGGAGTCCAGCGCCTGCCTGTTTGTACGGGGAAGACGGCTCGATAGTGCTGCTCGCGCCGCGGTGAATCGGTAAGCTGACGGTCACTCGGGGTGAGGGGTGGACTGGTGCACAACGAAGTCGGGTCGGTCGGCGGCGGTAGTTCTCTCGTGCAGGCGCAGTACATCGGCACGGTCAACCAGCAGCTGCCCGGACCCGAACGCGTGGTGCCGCACGAGACGCCGCGGGCGTTGCGGCGGTTGGTCGGGCGGGACGACCAGGTCAAGGCGTGTCTCGAAGATCGGCGCGCGCCGCTCGTGGTGTTCGACGGATTGACCGGGGTCGGGCGGCGGGCGTTGGCGCGGTATGTCGCTGAGCAGGTGAAAGACCGTTATCCCGGCGGGGCCTATTACACGGACTACGCGACGCACACGGTCGACGGGGAGACGGTGATTTCGGCGGCACTGCGCTCATTGCTGCGCCGCGACGGGGTTCGTGACGAGGTGATGCCCGCCGAGCCTGGGCTGGCGAGTCTGTGGCGGAGCCGGTCGTCCGGGGCGGCTGCGGTGATGTTGCTGGAGAACGTCACGGAGGCCGAGCAGTTTCTGCAGTTGATGCCTGGCGGGCAGGATTGGCTGGTGCTCGTCGCGGGACGGGTGGAGTCGCCGATCGAGGTCAACGAGGTCGGCGGCAAGACGGTCAGGGTCACTCCGCTCGACGAAGCGCAGTCGGCCCAGTTGTTTCGTGATCTGAGCGGCCTCGACGGCGATGATCCGCTGCTGGCGGAGATCCTCGGCTACTGCGGCGGATTGCCGCTGGCCCTGCGGAACGCCGCGACGCTCGTTGTGGTCGGGCGGTGTCCTTCGTTGCCGGAGCTGGCGGCGCGGCTTCGGCGTTCGCGCGCCGAGTTGATGCGGACCGACCGGGGGCCGAAAAAGGGGGAACCGGTGTTTGAAGCGACGTATCAGGAAGCGACGGAACCGGCGCGGCGCGCGTATCGGCTGCTCGGCGCGTATCCGGCGATCGACTTCACCGCGCCGGTCTTTCACCTGCTGATCGGGCTCGACGAGGCCACGGCGGGAGACATCCTCGCCGAGCTGGTTCTGCTGAAGGTGCTTCAGGAAAACCATGGCCGGTACTCCATGCATCCGCTCGTCCACGACCACGCGGCGTCCCTTTCCGGCTTGGGCGACGAGGAGACGCACGAGGCGCTCGCCCGGGTGGTGCGCGCGTTCCGCAACGTCGCGTACTACGCGGACGCGGCGATGATCGGGGCCAGGTACCGGGTCGCGGGCACTCCGGAAATTCAGGATCCCTTCACCGGCGATCGGCGGGCCGGCGGATTGGCGTGGTTCGAGGAGAACCGGCGCGCGTTGCACGAACTGCTGCCGGTGGCCAGGGAAATCGGCCTGGTCGACGAGATTTGGCAGATCGCCGAGTCGCTCGCGGCCTACTACTTCGATCGCAAGCGGTACGCCGATTCGCTCAGCAGTCTCCGGCACGGCATCGAGGCCGCGGTAGAGGCCGGGAATCGCGTGGCGGAGGCGCGGTTGCGCAGTCTGGCTTCGCGTCCGTTGACGGATCTCGAGCAGTTCGAGCAAGCCGGGGAGTTCGTGGCACGCTCGATCGAGCTGGCGGATCAGGACGGACATGTGGTGTTGCGGGCGTCGGTGCGGGAGTTCGCTGGCCGGTACCACGATGTGGCTGGCCAGCCGGAACAGGCGCAGCAGCGGTACCGCGAGTCGATCGAGCTGAACGAGGCGGCAGGGGAAGCGCGTGGCGAGGCGCTGAGCCGGATGTTCCTCGGGCAGTCGCTCGGTGACGCGGAAGGGCTGCGCGAACTGGAAGCCGCGCATCGGACGTTCGGCGAGCTTGGCGACGGGCGGTTGGCTGCGCGCGCCTTGCTGATTACCGGGCAGGTGCGGATGCGCATTGGAGTGCCGGGCGGGATCGACGCGTTGACCACGGCGGCGGAGGCGTTCCAGTCGAGCGGGGCGACGTTCTACGAAGCCCAGGCGCGGGAAGCGTTGCACGCGGCGATGGTCGAGGAGAGTCCGCAGGAGGCGCGTAACCACCTGGAACGGGCGATTCGGCTGTATCGAGAACTGGGCAGTCCTCGGGCCGAGAAGCTGGCGTCAGAAGACGACGGTGGTCTCGACGGAACCGAGTCGTAGGGACAACGGACCCGCTGCGCGGCCGGTCGCCACACATGCGTGCAGGGCGGATGCCAGTGCGGCGACGTCAGCCTCGCCGGTCACGGTGAATGTGTTGCCGTCCTGGGTGCGGGCGACGCATCCGCCTGGGACGGCGGCCGCGGCCAGTGTGCAGGCGGGGTGGAGTCGCAATGCGTTGGCGCACCAGGCTTCTGGTGTTGAATGCAGTGCGGCTCTGGTGAGCACGGTGGCGTTGCCGATGCGGCCGAGGTTGTCGTCGCTTTCGTCGGCTACCACGTGTCTCAGCTTGGTCGAGGCTCGCTCGGAGTCCGGTTTCCATTCTTCTACCGAGCGTGGAAACCGTTGCAGGGTAAGGGAATTCGAGCTGGTGAACTCCGGGTAAGCGGTGAATGCGAGCGGAACGGACGGCTGTGGGTCCGGGTCCGGTGCGCGCAGGAGTTCGAGGGGGCGGGGTTCCAGACCCGCTAGACGGAGTATGAGCGCGTGCAGTTCCGCGGTCGCGCCGTGGGGGTTGGCGAAGGTGCGTTCGGCGAGATCTTGTTGCCAGGGCTGGGTTTCCGCCGCTTCGATCTGGTCCCGTAGCGGGCGATCCCAGGTGAGCCGGGTGGCGTGCTGGCCGAGTAATTCGGCGCTGGTGCCGGGGACTACCTCGTTGCCGAACGCGCCGAGCAGCAAGGGGCGTCCGGTCGCGGCGGCCAGCAGGGAGACCGAGCCGTGGTCGCCGACGACGACGTCCGCGGCGACGATCGCGGCCTGCCACCCGCGTTCCGGCGGGAGGAGCAGCAGCCCGGCGTCTTCGGCGGCGGCGAACCACGAGCGGATCTGGAAGGGCCGGTAGCGCGACCAGACGTTGGGGTGCAGTACGAGGCCGACGGCTGCGGAGTCGTAGTCCAGAGCGGCCAGCAGTTCGGCGGGAAGCCGTGGGCGGCGGCCGATCAGCGAGGTTTCTCCCCAGGTGGAGCTGACCAGCACGAACTTCCGGCCGGTCACGCCAAGGGCGGCGCGGTAGTGGTCGCGGTGCGGTTCGCTCCGCAGAAGCTGCTCGAACTGCGGATCGCCGACGAGCACGGTCTGTCCGTCGGTCAGCGGGTCGGCGTGGTGCAGTTGCTTTTGCTGGCTCGGGTGGGAGAGCGCCATCAGCACTCGTCCGGACCGCAGCGCGGCTGACGGGATCAGCCCGGAAAGCCGCGTGCCGGCGGACCCGGAGTCGGGAACGTACTTGTGGAATCCGACGCCGTGCGGAAGGACGAGCACCGGACCGGAGACGTGGTCGAAATCAATGTTTTCGCTGGCCGTGATCGCGAGCGCGTAATTGAGCTTCGGAACATTTTCCCACGGGGTGCAATGCGCTTCCGCCCGGGCGAGCAACTCCTCGACGCCCGCGCTGAAGCGGGACCCGCGGTCGACGGTGAAGGTGAAGCGAATCCGCTGGTCATCCTGGACGAGACGGCAGACTTCGAGCAGCTTGATCGCCGAAGTCCAGGTGCGCACGACTCCGAGCACGACGACCGGGTCGAAAGTCCGCCACCTGCTTTGCTGCTTTGCTGCTTTGCTGCTTTGCTGCTTTGCTGCTTTGCTGCTTTGCTGCTTTGCTGCTCAATTCAATTCTACCAAATCCGTCCTGGAATTCCTGGTCCGAACCTTACCCGGCCCTGATCGTGGTGAAGGGCTGGACACGGACGGTGACGTTTCCGGTAGCCTGAGCCGGGACCAGCTGGGCGGGGGCAATGGTGAGCGACGGCAACTACTTCGACGGCCAGGCGGACAAGGTCTTCCAGGCGCGCAACGTCTACGGCGACGTGCATTTCCACGCGCCGGAGCAGCCCGCGGCACCGGCGTTGCGGGTCCAGGCGCCGCCGAAGCACTACCGGAACAACGAGCCGCAGCTTGATCTGCTGACTGAGATCCATGACGAAGCCTTGGACCGGGTCGCGATCGCGATTGTGCGGGGTGCGCCGGGCAGCGGGCGGACGACCCTGTGCGAAACCTGGCTGCATCAGCACCAGGACCGGTTCGACCGGTTCTACGAGGTGCGCGTCGGCCATCGGGCGGGCGCGGACGTGCTGGCCGAACTGCTGTCCAAGCTGGGATACGGCCCGGACGAGATGCAGGCGAGTCTCGAGGGGCGGGCGGCGATGTGGCAGTCGCAGACCGCCGGGTTCAAGGTCGCGCTGCTGGTTGACGACGCGTTGAGCGCGGCCGAGGTCAAGGCGCTGCTGCCGACGCACCCCGGGTCGTACGTGCTCGTGGTCGGATCGGGGTTTGATGCGCTGCACACCCGGCATTCCGCTCGGGAAGTCGTGCTGGAGCCGTTGGGCGACGAGGCGGCGCGGGGCATTTTGACTGAACTGGTGGGTGAGGAAAAGCTCGCCGCGGAGCCGGAGCAGCTGAAGGAACTGCTCCGGATTTGCGCTGGCTCCGCCGCGGAACTCAACGTCGCGGGCATGATCCTCGCTCGGCAGGGCGGGACGGTGCGGCGGCTGCTCGCGCGGATCCGGGCGAAAGGCGCCCTGGCCAGCGCGGTGTTCGATGTCGCCTACGAGCTGTTGAGCGAGCAGGAACAAGCGGTGTACCGGTTCTTCGGCGCGCACCCAGGCAGCGGTGACGTCCGGCTGGAAATCG
This sequence comes from Amycolatopsis sp. NPDC004079, assembly GCF_040610415.1. Lineage (NCBI taxonomy): Bacteria > Bacillati > Actinomycetota > Actinomycetes > Pseudonocardiales > Pseudonocardiaceae > Amycolatopsis > Amycolatopsis sp. NPDC004079. The sequence goes on from NZ_JBEXMH010000003.1 coordinate 241,788, forward strand.
TCGCGGAGGTGCTCAGTCTCGACGAGTTCGACGCTGAGGACGCCTTGCAGAAACTGGTGTCCGCCAAGCTGATCGAGGTCATCAGGGGTCGCTACCGGATGTCCGAGCTGGCTCGGCTGCACGCCGCGACGCTGGCTGGCGAGCTTTCCGAGGTTGTGGTCGGGTACTACGCCGAGCAGGGGCTCCGGATCGCGGAACGCGCGCTGCCGACTGGCTGGCCAGCGAAGATTTGGCCGGGCTTCGCGCCAGCGTCCGAGGGGGACGCGGGGGAGTGGCTGTTCGCCGAGCAGACGAACCTGCTTGCCGCGGCGGAGGTCGCGTTGCAGGCCGGGGCGCACGAGGACGTCATCCGGTTGGCGAGGGCGTTGTGGCCGGTCTACAAGGACGGCGCTTACCCCGCCGAGCTGGCGGCGGTGAGCCAGGACGCGGTCCAGGCCGCGCAGGCCGCTGCGATGCCGCTTGCCGAGGGGTTGGTCCGGACCCAGCTCGGGTTCGCTCAGATGCAACGGCGGGATTGGGCTTCGGCACGGAAGCAGTACGCCGCGGTGGCCGAGCTGGCCACGACGCCGGAGGAACATGCGTCTGCGCTCGAGGCACGTGGGCTCGCGTTCTTCGAGCCGGGGTTGATCGCGCGGCAGCAAGGACGGGCTGAGGAAGCGGTTTCGCTGTACAGCCAGGCGGAGGTCTGCTTTCGGGAAAGCCTTGCGCTGGCCGAGGAGATCGGTGCCGACCGTCGGCTCGCGTTGATTCGGATGCATCTGGCCAAGGTCGTGTCGCCGGAGGAGGCGGCTGTCCTGCTGTCGCAGGCGGAGCAGGGGCTGAAGAACGAGCCGGGCAACCTGGTGAAAGTCCGGCTGTGGCAGGGGCGGAAGCTGATCGAGGCCGGAGCGTACGAGGAAGGCGCGGCCGCGCTGTCCGAACTCGACTCCGCGGCGGAGAAGGCCAAGCTGCAGCGGGAACGTATCGCGGCGTTGCGGTCTCGGGCGGAGGCTGCGCTTGCTCGCGGCTACCGTGACCAGGCGTTGGCGCACGCGAAGGATGCGTTGAACATCGCTCGGCTGCACGGTTTTACCGCCGAAGCGACAGATCTGCTGATCTGGATCGAACAGCTCTGATTATCCATAGTGGACAGTAAGCTGGGCTTCGTGCTTGCGGCCGCCCGCGGTGAACGGCAGCTGTTCCGGGAAGTCGAGGCCTAGCGAGTCGCGCGCGTACAGCAGCGATGGCACGGCTTGCGGCAGGTCGGTGCCCGTGAAGGAGACGACCAGGCCGTCGCGGCTGCCGGCCAGCCAGCCTGATCCGGCTGGGCAGGCGGCCCATTCGCAACCGGGAAATTCGGCGAGGGTGAGGGCGATCCAGCGACCTGGGTCGGGGAAGCGGTCGCCCAACACGATGTCGGCGCGGCGCAGCAGGCGCGGGTCGGGGCCGTCGACGTGTACGACTAGGTGGGCGTCGGGTGTGAAGGCGGCGAGTCTGGTGACTTCGTCGCCGCGGACCTGGATCCATTGTGCGCCGGGCTCGGGGCGTTGGACGCGCGGCAAAGGGAACGCGGTGAATCCGGCTGGTTGAGCTGGGGGCGGGAGTTTGAGGGTGCGGTAGCCGAGGTCGGTCAGGAGGGCTGCGGACTGTCCGGGGACGCTGGTGGCGAGCGCGGTCGCGGCGGCCAGGGCTGCGGGCTGGGTCGCGGTGCGCAGTTGCTCGGCTAGGTTTTCGCTGGTCAGCATGGGTGCGGTGCGCAGCAGGGCGGCTACTGGGGAATCCGGATCGACGGCTTCGTGCGGTGCGGCGGCCAGCAGGACTGGGGTGCCTAGGCAGGCGGAGTAATACGTGACGGAGCCGTGGTCACCGATGGTGACGTCGGCGGCTACTGCGGCTGGTTGCCACAGATCTTCTTCCGGGAGGACGATTACGCCCGCTCGCTCGCAGTCTCGCAGCCACATTTTCAGCTGCCACGGGTAATGGCCCTGTCCGATATTGGGATGGAGGGCCAGGACGACGGCGAATTCGTCCAGCGGCAGTTGCTGCGCGATGCGGGCGGGGAGGTCTGGGCCGGATCCGTAGGACGAGAGGTGGCCCCAGGTGGACGAGATCAGCACCAGGGTTTGTTCGCCGGTTACGTCCAGGGCTTGACGGTAGGATTCGCGCAGTTCCCGGGCGTCTCGCAGGCGGTCCAGGCAGGAATCCCCGGCGATGACGGCGTGGTCGGCGGCTTCCGGGCAGTACTGCCGCAGCCGGGTGAGCTGCTCGGGGTGGGACAGGACGTGATGTTCGGCGATCACCTCGCCGTTATGCAGCAGCCATTGCTCCGACAACCCGAAAACCGGTTTCCGGTTTCCGGTTTCCGGTTTCCGGTTTCCGGTTTCCGGTTTCCGGTTTCCGGTTTCCGGTTTCCGGTTTCCGGTTTCCGGTTTCCGGTTTCCGGT
>NZ_JBEXMH010000003.1:244308-354156 GCF_040610415.1 Amycolatopsis sp. NPDC004079
GTTTCCAAGAATTTATTATAACCCATTCCGTGCGGCAAAACTGTCAACGGAGCCCGAATCCGATGCAATTCCCCGCCGTAACTGGCCGCCAATGCCCAGTCGAAGTCCTCCGCGACGACGTCTTCCCAAGGCTCCAGCGGGATCCCGCGCGCGGCCAGGTACTCCCGCGTCCCCCGGGTGAACGCGCTCGAATCCGGGCACGTGAACACCACCTGCACCCGGGGATCCCCGGCGAACAACGGCAGCACGTCCAGCAGTCGCGTCGCGGCGGTCACGTTGTGCACTACCGCCAGCAGCGTCCGTTCCGTGGGCACGGTGCGCCATCGGCGCGGCACAGGGAACGACGAAGGCACGGAGAGCGATCCTACCGATCGCGCTCCGTGCCGGTCGTGCGAAAAGCCTTAGAGGCTGATATTGCCTTGTACGTCACGCAACTGGACGACCTTGGCCCCTTCGGCCACCGTGCCCACGTGGTTCGTGACCCCGCCGCTGCGCGCCTCTTGGTGCACCTCGAACTCGGTGCGCAGCGCCGCGCCGAACTCCGGGTCCTGGCGGCTGACCTCGTCGAGACGTTCGGCCAGCGCAGTGACGGTGGCCGGATTCTCCGGGGTGGCCGCCTCCAGTTCCGCGGTCGCCTTGCTGTTGCCGGAGAACTTGCGCTTGACCAGGTCGTACAGCCCGGTCGCGGCCTTCGTGGCCAGCGCGGTGGCGACAGCGGTCAGGATCGGCTCGGGCATGCGACTCTCCTCAGGTCGACGGCCCTTCCACCGTACTCACTTCGCGTGCTCGTCGATCCAGTCGGCGATCATATCGATGCGCGACGTCGTTTCCGCGCCGGTGTGCGGGCAGTCCGGGCCGTTGTTCTCGATCGAGATCAGCTTGCCGTCGGTGAAATACGGCGCGCCCGTGTCGTAGGCGCACGCGCTGGTGGACGCTTCCGGCGCGACGCCGTGAATGCCGACTGTCGTGCCGCCGACCGACGAGATCTTCATCGTGCCCTGCTGCAACTGCTTGGACGGCACCGGATTCTGCGCGGTCCGGCTGCCCCAGCCAGCCAGCGTGACCTGCTGTCCGACGCCCGGCACCAGGTGGTTCACCGCGAGCGGCGTGACGCCGGGGACCGGGCTGTCGAGCTGCGCCAGTGCGACGTCGTTCGGGCCCGCTTGCAGAACCTGCGTGACCTTGCGCTGGACGCCTTTCTCCTTGGTCTCGTCCACCAGGCCCAGCGACACCGTCGTCGGGTACGGCACCGGGCCGGACACCCGGTTCTTGTTGGCGTCGTGGAAACAGTGGCCGGTGGTGACGATCCACTGCGGCGCGACGAGCGCTGCCGAACAGAAGCTCGAGTACGTGCTTCCGTTCGGCAGCGGGATTCCGGTCATGCTCAGTTTCGCGGCGAAGCCGAATTGGCCCGCTGGGACATCAGAGCCGTTGGCGACGGCCAAGGCCGGGCTCGCGGTGAGGATGGGCAGGAGAACTGCTGCGGAGATCGCGGCGCGGACGCGCATTCTGTCCCTTCGTCCGGTGCCACCGGCGGACGCCGATGAACTCGGCCTTCCACGCTAACGACACTGTCCGCGATGCGGAATTCCCTTGATGGGCGACGAAAACCGACCGATCTCGCGACTTGCCCTCACTGGGTGTGCGAGGCGATCCAGTCCTTGAGGATGTCGACGCGCGCGGTCGTCTCCGGGGTGGAGTGGGGGCAGTCCGGGCCGGTCGACTCGACCGAGATGATGCGGCCGGTGTGGTCGCCGTCGTCGACGAAGTACGGCGCGCCCGAGTCGTAGCTGCACGCGCTGGTGTCCTTCTTCGGCGCGACGCCGACGATGGTCGCGGTGGTGGCGTCCGAGCCGACGACCTGCATCTCGCCCTGCTGCAGCTTGTCCGACGGCTTCGGCGAAACCTCGGTGAGGCTGCCCCATCCGGCGAGCAGCACCTTCTGGCCGGTGGTCGGCGCGGCGGGCGAGACGGTCAGTGGCTTGATGTCGGTGACCGGCGAGTCGAGCTTGGCGATCGCGACGTCGTTGATGCCAGCCTGCTGCACCTCGGTGACGTTGCGCCGTTCGCCCTTGCCCGGTTCGTCGGTGGTCGCGCCGAGAAGCACCGAAGTCCCGTACGGCACCGGGCCGGAAACCGGCTTGCGGTTGACGTCGTGGAAACAGTGCCCGGCGGTGATGATCCATTGCGGCGCGATGAGGGAACCCGAGCATCCGCTCGAATAAGTGGTGCCGTCCGCCTTCGGGATGACAGGCATGGACAGCTTGGCCGCGAACGGATACTCGCCGGGCGCCACATCGTTGCCGTTCGCGACCGCGGACGCGGGCGCCGCCACGGCTAGCGCGGCGCCGGCGGCGAGGAAGGCAGCGGAAAGGGCAGCACGCAAACGCATGAAATATCCTCCGGAAGACGACTACTCAATGCGAACGTAGGCGTCTCCGGTTTCCCCCGAAAGGGGGATCAGCCGGGGCTGCCCGATCGGGCTTGCCCGGCTGCCCGCGTTTTCTTGAATCAGCTCACGCCGACGAGATCGACGACGAAAACCAGGGTTTCGTTCGGGGCGATCACGCCGCCCGCGCCGCGCTCGCCGTAAGCGAGGTGCGGCGGGATCACCAGCTGGCGGCGGCCGCCGACCTTCATGCCCGCCACGCCCTGGTCCCAGCCCGGGATGACCTGGCCCGCGCCGACCTGGAAGTCGAGCGGTGCGCCGCGGTCATAGGAGGCGTCGAATTGCGCGCCGGTGGAGTGCGAGACACCCACGTAATGCACGCTGACGGCATTGCCCGGCTTGGCTTCGGGGCCGTCGCCGACCGTGATGTCTTTGATCTGCAGCTCGGCGGGCGGCGGTCCGTCCGGGCGCTCGACTAGGGGCTTTTCCACGCTCATGGGGCTCACCGTACCTATCGGTCAAACGCCGCGCCTGATGGACCGCTACCAGGGAGGACTACTCCCAACGAGGGGATAAACGCGAAAACTCTTCACATGTGGCCTACCCGTCGGTAGCGTGCGCTGGGTCACCCTGGGGAATCCTTCGTGGACGGAGTGCGGCATGCGACGACGCATCCCAATCCTGGCCGCGGGCGCGGTAGCCGTGCTCACGGCCGGGTTAGTGCAGATCGGGACCGCGGCACCGGCTTCCGCCGCGTTGCCCGGCAACGACTACTGCGCTGGTCAGTGCAACGACATCCTCCCGCCGGGCGAGAACGGCAGCGCGACGCTCGCCGAAATCCTCGCCAACAAGGCGTTCGGCACGCAGCCCGGGCACGCGGACGACCAGCTCGGCAAATACGCCGACCTGGCGGGCGGATACAAGACGCTGACCACCGACACCATCGGCAAGTTCTTCAACGACTCGTCCTTCGGCGTGCCCGCCGACCAGGTCGCGAGCACGCTGAAGCCGCGCGACGACGTGACGATCACGCGCGACAAGGCCACCGGCGTCCCGCACATCCAGGGCACGACGCGGTCCGGCACCGAGTACGGCGCGGGATACGCCGCGGCGCAGGACCGCTTGTGGCTCATGGACATCATGCGCCGGGTCGGCCGCGGCCAGCTGACGTCGTACGCCGGCGGCGCGGAAGCGAACCGCGAGCTGGAGCAGTCTTTCTTCGCCTCCGCGCCCTATACCGAGGACGAGCTGCAGCAGCAGATCGACGACGTGGCTGCGAGCGGTCCGCGCGGCCAGCAGGGGCTCGCCGACGCGAAGGCGTACATCGAAGGCATCAACAAATACATCACCGATTCGCACAACGGCCGGTACTTCCCGGGCGAATACGTGCTCACCGGGCACGTCGACGCGATCACCAACGCGGGCACCATCGAACCGTTCAAGCTCACTGACCTCGTCGTGCTCGCTTCGGTGGTCGGCGCGCAGTTCGGCGCCGGCGGTGGCGGCGAGGTGCAGAACGCGGTCGCGAAGCTGGCTCTGCAGGAGAAGTACGGCGTCGAGCAGGGCGAAAAGGTGTGGCAGAGCCTGCGCGCCGAGGACGATCCCGAGGCCGTGAAGACCCTGCACGACGGGCAGAATTTCCCGTATGGCAACACTCCGGCGAACCCGCAGGGCGCTGCGCTGCCGGACAAGGGTTCGGTGACGAACCAGCAGCTCGTGTTCGACCAGACCGGTTCGGCCGCCGCGGCGCAGGCGAAGGTCAAGGTTTCCGCGCCGAAGGACCAGGAGTCCGCGCGCGGCATGTTCGACAACGGCGTGCTGCCGGGCAACATGCTCAAGGAAAAGCACGGCATGTCCAACGCGCTGCTGGTGTCCGGCGCGAAGACCGCCAGCGGGCATCCGGTCGCCGTGTTCGGTCCGCAGACCGGGTACTTCGCGCCGCAGCTGTTGCTGCTGCAGGAAATCCAGGGTCCGGGCATCAGCGCGCGGGGCGCGTCGTTCGCCGGGCTCAGCATGTACGTGCTGCTCGGGCGCGGCCAGGACTACTCGTGGAGCGCGACGACCGCGGCGCAGGACATCATCGACACCTACGCGCTGCCGCTGTGCGACCCGAGCGGCAAACCGGCCACAAAGGACTCGAACTACTACCTGTACCAGGGCAAATGCCTCCCGATGGACACCGTGGAGCGCAAGAACGCCTGGTCGCCGACCGTCGCGGACGGCACCGCCGCCGGGTCGTACACGCTGCGCAGCTACCGCACGAAGTACGGCCCGGTGACCTCGCGGGCGACGGTGGACGGGAAGCCGGTGGCGTACTCGTCGCTGCGGTCCTCGTACTTCCACGAGGTGGATTCGCTGATCGGGTTCCAGGAGTTCAACGACCCGGGCTACGTGAAGTCGGCCGCGGACTTCCAGCGCGCCGCGAACGACGTCAACTTCACCTTCAACTGGTTCTACGCGGATTCGAAGGACATCGCGTACTTCAACTCCGGCGCGAACCCGGTGCGCAATTCCACTGTGGACCCGATGATGCCCGCGTGGGGCGATCGCGGCTTCGACTGGAAGGGCTGGAACCCGGCGGGCAACAAGGCTGATTACACGCCCGCGTCGCAGCATCCGCAGTCGGTCAACCAGGACTACTACGTCAGCTGGAACAACGCGCAGTCCAACGGCTACGCGTCTGGCGGTGCGGACAAGTCGGCGGTCCACCGCGCCGACCTGCTCGACGCGCGGGTCAAGGGCCTGCTTTCCAGCGGCACCAAGGTGACCCGGGTCAACCTGACCCAGGCGATGGCGGACGCGGCGCTGGCCGACCTGCGGGCTGAGAAGGTGCTGCCGTTGCTGCTGCAGGTGCTCGACAAGGCCCCGCTCACCGGTGCCGCGGCGGATGCCGAGGCGAAGCTGAAGACGTGGATGGAGCACGGACACCAGCGCGTCGAATCCAGCCCGGGCAGCAAGACCTACAACGACGCCGACGCGATCCGGATCATGGACGCGTGGTGGCCGCTGCTGGTCACCGGCGAGTTCAAGCCGTCGATGGGCGACGACGCGTTCGGCGCGATGACGAACGTGCTGCAGATCAACGAAAGCCCGTCCGGCTTCCAGAACGAGACGCCGGGCAAGCACGTCGGTCAGCCGCACCAGGGTTCGGCTTACCAGCACGGCTGGTGGGGTTACGCCAGCAAGGATCTCCGCACAGTGCTCGGACAGCCGGTCGCGGGCCCGCTCGGCGCGAAGTTCTGCGGCGGCGGCGACCTGACCGCGTGCCGGCAGACGCTGGTCGACTCGCTGACCACGGCCGCCGGTCAACCGGCGAACACCGTGTACCCCGGTGACGCCGACTGCTCGGCGGGCGACCAGTGGTGCGCTGACTCGATCATCCAGCGTCCGCTGGGCGGCATCGCGCACGGCAAGATCAGCACGCAGAACCGGCCGACGTTCCAGCAGGTCGTCGAATATCCCGCGCACCGCGGCGACAACGTCTCGAACCTCGCGGCGGGCAAGCCGGTGAACGCCTCCAGCGCGGAAACCGGGTTCTACAACTCGCCCGCTTCGAACGCGGTCGACGGCAACGCGGGTACGCGGTGGGCGAGCGATTGGAGCGACAACCAGTCGATCACCGTGGACCTGGGCTCGGTGCAGCAGGTTTCGCGCGCGGTGCTGTCGTGGGAGAAGGCGTACGGGAAGGGGTACAAGATCCAGCTGTCCACGGACGGCACCGACTGGCATGACGCTGCTGCGGTGACGGACGGGAACGGCGGGGTGGACAACGTCTCGTTCGCACCCTCGGACGCACGGTTCGTTCGGATGCAGGGGGTCTCGCGCGGGACTAAGTACGGGTATTCGCTGTACGAGTTCGAGGTTTACGCGCACTGAGTTCTGTTGCTACTGACGTGACGATGAGGACCGCTCCGGCCAGCATGATCGGCCGGGGCGGTTCTTTCATGAACAGGACGCTGATGAGGCAAGCGAGGATGGGTACGGCGTAGGCGTAGGTGCTGACCAGCGCGGCGGAGGTCGTGCGGAGGAGCCAGGTGTAGAGGCCGAAACCGGCCAGCGAATCGACGAGGGCCAGGTAGCCGAGTGCCAGCCAGGAAGTGGTGGTGGGTTGGCCGACCACTTCGCCGGTCGCCGCGCCGATGGCGAGGAGAACGGCACCGCCGCACAGCAACTGCACGGTGGTGGTCGCCCATGGTCCGGGGAGGTTGGGCGTGCGCGCGGTCAGGACGGTGCCGATCGCCCAGACGAGACCGGCTGCGGCTACGACGAAGGTCCACGCGTTGGGCTGCGTGCCGGTCAGCAGGGCGACGCCGGAGAAGCCGACGAGCACTCGCAGCAAACCGGCTCTGGTCGGACGTTCCCCGAGCATGGCGTTCAGCACGGTTACCCACAGCGGAAGCGCGGCGACCACCAACGCGGCGGTCCCGGCGAAGGTCGTGCGCTCGGCGAGCGCCACGGTTCCTTGTGCGCCGAGCAGGCAGACGCCGGTCGTAGCGGCGGTCGCGAGCTGGCGGAAATTCAAGCCTCGCAACGCGGTTGGCCGGAGGGCGAGCAGCACCAGGCCCACAGCGAGGAATGCGCCGCCGGAAGCCGACAGCGGCGGAAGGGTTTGCGCCATGACCCGCATCGCGGGGAACGACGTTCCCCAGCACAGCCAGAGGCCAGCCAACGCCAGAAAGACCATGCACTTCAGCACAGCTCACCTGCGGCTATGCGTCCAACAACTTCTCGTCATCTCCCGGATGCGGTGAGATCATCAAGCGGTGGACGTGACGGTGGCTCAACTCGAAGCCTTGCTCGCGGTGGGGGAGCACGGCAGTTTCACCCGCGCCGGGCAGGAACTCGGGCGGACGCAGTCGGCGGTCAGCCGGGCGATTGCCGCGTTGGAGAGTGCGCTTGGCGGGCCCGTCGTGCATCGCGGAGAAATCGGGTTCACCGAACTTGGTCGCACGGTGGCGAAGCACGCGTCATCAGTGCTGGAGGGGTTGCGGGCGATCAACGATCTCGCCGCGGACATTCGCGCGCCGACACTGAGGGTTGGCGCGGTGGCGAGTGCGCTGGTGCGTTTCGTGCCAGCGGGAGTGCTGCGGCTGCGACGGGATTGGCCGCGGAGTCAGGTACTTGCCTTGCAGGGCGAGGATGACGAACTCCTCGCCTGGCTGGCTGACGGAACCGTCGATCTCGCTGTGACCACCCAGCCCGGCCCGGATTCCCAGCTAGCGCTCGAAGACGAATTCCTTGCCGTGGTGCCGAAGGAGCATCCGGCCAGCCGCCGGAAGCGGATCCGGCTCGCCGAGTTGATCCGGCTCGGGGTCGCCGATCCGGGTGGCACGTGCGGGCCCGCCTTGGCGGAGGGATTCGCGGCGCACGGTGTCGAATGGCGGCCGGACCATGTGGTCCGCGACGTCGGGACGGTGGTCGCGATGGCTGCCGCCGGAATCACCGCGGGGGTCGCGCCCGCGATGGCGTTGCCGGATCCGCCGCCGCCCGCCGTTGTGATCCGGCCGCTGGAACCGCGGCTGTCCCGGGCCGTCTACCTGCATTACTGTCCTGCGGACCGCGATGTTGTCCACTTTGTGGAACACCTGACCACCTGGTGATATTCGTCGCCTGCCGTTGAAGCGGTCGCGAAGTTACCGTGTCCGCATGGACGACTGGACTCCGCGGACCCGCGCGATCGCGGCGGGTCGGCCGCACGGCCCCGGCGAACCGCTGACCACGCCGATCGTTGCGACGAGCACTTTCGAGGCCGGTGGCGACGCGGTGTACGCGCGTTCCGACGGCACGGCTACCTGGGCTGCCTTCGAGGAAGTCGTCGGCTCGCTCGAGGGTGGCACCGCAGTCGCCTACGCGTCGGGCGTCGCCACGTTGTCCGCGGTGCTGGATTCGTTGCCGGTCGGGTCGACGGTTGCGGTTCCGTCGTTCAGTTACGCCGTCACGCGCGGAGCGTTGAAGCACGCACAGCAAATCGGTCGCCTCACGGTCACCGAATTGGAGCCGACGGACACTCAGTCGTGGCTCGACTGCGACGCCGATCTGTTGTGGCTCGAATCGCCGACTAACCCGACGCTCGACGTGATGGACATCGAGACCATCGCGCGCGGCACAAGGGGACGCGTAGTCGTCGACAACACCTTCGCGACTTCGCTGCATCAGCAACCACTGTCGCTCGGCGCGGACATCGTCGTGCACAGCGCCACGAAACTTATTGGCGGACACAGCGATCTTCTGCTCGGTGTCGCGGTCGCAGCCGAGCAGAAGATTGTGGACGAGCTTCGTGCGGCGCGTACTCGGGTCGGCGCGACACCGGGTGCGCTCGAAACGTGGCTTGCGTTACGCGGTTTGCGGACGCTTCCGGTGCGGCTCGCCGAGCAAACCCGTACCGCGGAGTTGCTGGTGTCCCGGTTGGCGGAACACCCGGCGGTAACAAAGGTTCGCTACCCGGGTTTCGGGATGATGGTGGCGTTCGAGGTCGACGGCGCCGACGCGGCGGACAAGGTGTGCGCGAGCGTCCGGTTGATCCGTCCGGCGACGAGCCTCGGCGGGGTGGAAAGCCTGATGGAACGGCGTGCGTGGCTTCCCGGCGAGGAGCGCGTGCCGCCGGGGCTCATCCGGTTTTCCGTCGGGTTGGAGGACCCGGAGGACCTGTGGCGGGATTTGCTGACCGCACTCGGCTGATTTCCGCCATTCTTTAACGAGGGCTGTGCGGGTTGCCTCGCAACTGTTACGGTATGGGCACGACAAGCCGGATTCCCGGCAATCGGGCCAAATCATCGCCGCCGAGAAGGCGTTCGTTACGCCTTTCTCTCGTGCCATTAATCACCAGCTAAAGGGTTACCCCTATGGGCTGAATCTTCGGCAGGATCAGCGAGCGCGGTGGGGGTCATCGCGCTTTTCCTCAGAGGGGTAATCATCTTGAAGAAGACCCTGGGCAGACTCGCGGGCGCTGTGCTCGCGGGCGCCCTGATCAGCCTTACCGTCGTGCCCGCCGCGAACGCGGAGACCGCGCCGGAAACCTCCGCCTCGGCTCCGGCCACCACGGGCGAGACGGCTCCCACCTCGGCCCCGGCCACCGAGACCGGCAAGCCGACTGAACCGGGCAAGCCGACCGAGACCGGCACGCCGACGGAGACGGGCAAGCCGACGGAGACCGGTAAGCCGACCGAGACGGGCAAGCCGACGGAGACCGGTAAGCCGACCGAGACCGGCAAGCCGACCGAGACGAGCAAGCCGACGGAGACCAGCACTCCGGAAGAGCCGCCGTTCGTCGACGACACCGGCTACGGCTCGGACCTCGACGGCGACCTCGGCATCCTGCGGATCGCTTGCGTCGCCGGCGCGCCGACCAACGTGCACTCCAAGGACTTCGACCTGGTCGAGGGCCCGGAGCAGGACGAGACCGACGGCCGCTACTGGCTGTGGCTGGTCAAGCGGCACGCGGGTGTTTCCTTCGACACCGGCACCGTCTACGCGTCCTGGACCTGCGGCGGCAAGTCGACTGACGGCGGGCACGTTCCCCCGGCGGGCGGCGCGGGCTCGGGCTCCGCTGGCACCACCGGCGGACACGGCGACTCGCAGGTGAAGTACACGCCGAAGCGCGGCATCGAGACCGGCTTCGGGGGCATGGCCGCCTGATGACCAGGAAGTTCGGGCAGGGTGTCGCGGTAGCGGGCACCCTGCTCCTCTCCTTCTCGCTGAGCGCGTGCGGCTCGGACGCCCCCGCGGCTCCGGCCGCGCAGGCCCCGGCCAGTGCGGCGGTCCCGGTGACCAAGCCGTTCTCCGGGCTGCGGCCGACGTCGGTCGAGATCCCGAAGATCGGCGCGAAGTCGACGCTGATCACCGTCCTTCCCAACAAGGACGGGCAGATCTCGGTTCCGTCGGTGAAGAACCCGATGCAGGCCGCGTGGTACCGGCTTTCGCCGGTGCCGGGCGACGTGGGTCCGGCGATCGTGCTCGGGCACGTCGACGGCGACCACAAGCCGGGGATCTTCTACAAGCTCAAGGACGTGAACCCGGGCGACGAGGTCGACGTCGAACGCAGCGACGGCAAGAAGCTGAAGTTCGTCGTGGACCGCAAGGAACAGGTCCCCAAGGACACGTTCCCGACGCAGGCCGTCTTCGGCAACACGGACAAGCCGCAGCTGCGCATCATCACCTGCGGCGGCGTGTTCGACCACGCCGAGCACAGCTACAAGGACAACATCGTGGTGTACGCGAACCTGGTCTCCTGACTCAGGTCAGCAGCGGAGTGAGCAGCGTGCGCTGGTCCTTCGGCACGTATTCCGCGTAGTTGTCATACAGCGCTTGACGCGCCAGCCGCGCCGCCGACTCCCCGTCGGCGGCGCGGATCGCGTTCAGCACCTCTTCGTGATGCCGCAGCCACGAGCGCATCAGCGTGCCGCGGTCGTTGGCGTGGCTGAGTTTGTCCTCGATCAATTCCAGGACGACGCCGCGGACCACTTCGCCGCTCACGACCAGAAGCGGATTCCGTGACACTTGGGCAATCACGTCGTGGAATGCGACGTCCGCGCGGCTGAATTCCGCATATCCGTCCGCTGTCGCCATTCCTTCCAGTGCGCTGTCGAGTGCGGTCAAATCCTCGGCGGTGCGCAGTTCCGCGGCCAGCAGGTGCGACGATCCGTCCAGCACCATCCGGAATTGCAGCAGTTCCGCCAGCCCGACGTGTTCCGCCCGGGCCAGTCGGTGCATCGACCGGTGCAGTGCGCCCGGCGACGCGGCCAGCACCTCGGGCCCGCGCGGATCGCCCGGCCGGGACCGGATCAGTTCGGCGGCCTGCAGCACCCGCAGCGCCTCGCGCACGGTCGAGCGGCCGACGCCGAACTGCGTCATCAGCTCCCGTTCTCCGGGCAGCCGGTCACCGGGCTTGAGGCGGCCGCTCACCACGGCCTCCTCGATCTGCTCGACGATCCGCTCGTAGGCGCGGACCGGAGCCACCGGTTCGAACTTCATCTTGACCTCGGTGTCTGCCGGATGCGAGTCTGCTGTCAGGGTTACTGGTCTGACCAGTGTACTGAGCAGGAGGCGGAATGAAAGCCCGGAGCACTGCCGCGGCACTGGCGCTGCTGCTCGTGACGTCCGGCTGCTCGGCAGGCTCCAGTGCGAGTGTTTCCCCAGGTCCGGACACGCTTTCCGTCGGCTACACAGCGGAGCCGGCGAACTTCGACTTCACCCGTTCCGACGGCGTGGCCATCCCGCAGGCGCTGCTCTACAACGTCTACGAGGGCCTGGTGAAGCTCGATCCGCAGGGCGGGATCGTGCCGCTGCTCGCGAAGTCCTGGATGATCAGCCCGGACCGCAAGACGTACGACTTCCAGCTGCAGCAGGGCGTGAAGTTCAGCAACGGAGCGCCGTTCACCGCCGCCGACGTCCAGTTTTCGCTGATGCGGGTGAAGACGGACTGGACGATCTCGCTCAAATCGGCGATGGACGTCGTGGACCACGTCGAGGTGGTCGCGCCGGATCACGCTCGCGTGGTGCTGTCGAAGCCCAGCAACGGCTGGCTGTTCAGCCTCACCAGCAGGCTCGGCGCGATGTTCAGCCCGACCGGCGTCGCGGATCTGGCGAACCATCCGGTCGGCACCGGACCGTACGAGGTGGCGTCGCGCCGGCGCGGCGATTCCATTGTGCTGCGCGAGAATCCGCGGTACTGGGGCCGGAAACCGGCGTATCGCACGGTGGTGCTCAAGTACTTCGCCGATCCGACCGCGCTCAACAACGCCTTGCTGTCCAACGGAATCGACGTGATCTCCAACCTCACGTCGGCCGATTCGATCCCGCAGTTCCAAGGCGACGACCGGTTCACCGTGCAGCAGGGCACCACGAACAGCGAGGTCACGCTGGCGTTCAACGGCCGTCGGGCGCCGCTGAACGACGTGCGCGTCCGCCGCGCGCTCACCTACGCCATCGATCGGAAAGCCGTGCTGGACCTGGTCTTCAGCGGTCGCGGCACGCTCATCGGCAGCATGGTTCCGCCCACCGACCCGTGGTACGAGGACCTGTCGAAGGTCTACTCCTACGACCCGGCGAAGGCGAAGCAGCTGCTCGCCGAGGCGGGCGTGCACGATCTCAAGCTGCGGCTGCGGATTCCGAACCTGCCGTACGCGGTGTCGGCGGCGCAGGTGGTGCAGTCGCAGCTGGCGGACGTCGGCGTCACCGCGACGATCGAGCCGCTCGACTTCCCTGCGGTGTGGCTCAAGCAGGTCTTCACCGACCACGACTACGACCTGTCGATCATCCAGCACGTCGAAGCCCGCGACATCTCCACGTTCGGAAAACCCAAGTACTACTGGGGTTACGACAACAAACACGTGCAGCGACTGCTCGCGGCGGCGGACAGCGGCACACCGCAGGAGCAGGTGAGCGACATGAAGGAGGTCGCGCGGCAGCTGAACACCGACGCGGCGGCGGACTGGTTGTTCCTGTTCCCGAACGTCGTGGTCGCCAAGAAGAAGGTGACCGGACTCGCGCGGAACCAGGTCAGCGAGTCGTTCGACCTGACCGCGGTGAGGCCGGCATGACCGCGCGCGTGCTGCGGCGGGTGGCCGTGTTCGCGGCGAGCCTGTTCGTGGCGTCCATCGTGGTGTTCCTGTTCATGGCCGTGCTGCCGGGCGACCCGGCGCAGGTCGCTTTGGGTGTCAACGCGACGCCGGAACTGCTCGCGAAGACCCGCGCCGAATTCGGCATCGACCGGCCGCTGGTCGAGCAGTACCTGAGCTGGATGGGCGGAGTGGCCCGCGGCGACTTCGGTCGGTCGTACGTCACGCGCGAGGCGATCAGCCCGCAGCTGGTGGACCGGCTCGGGGTCACGTTGTGGCTGGTCGGCGCGGGGATGATCGTCGCGCTCGTGATCGCTCTGCCCGCCGGCGCGTTCGCCGCGGTGCGGCACCGGAAGGCCAGCGGTGTCGCGGTTTCCGGGCTGTCGCAGGTCGGTGTCGCGATCCCGGCGTTCCTCGCGGGCATCATCCTGGTGCAGATTTTCGCCGTACAGCTGCGCTGGCTGCCGAGCGGCGGATGGACGCCGCCGGACCAGGACGCGGGCGAGTTCCTGCGCGGACTGATCCTTCCGGCGCTGTCGCTCGGCCTGGTGCAGGGCGCGGTGCTCACGCGGTACGTCCGCTCGGCCGTGCTCGACACGCTCGGCCAGGACTACCTGCGCACCGCCCGATCCAAAGGCTTGTTGCCTGGTCAGGCGCTGTTCCGGCACGGGCTGCGCAACGCGTCCGTCCCGGTGGTCACCGTGCTCGGCCTGCAGCTGACGACGCTCCTGATCGGCGCGGTCGTGGTGGAGCGGGTGTTCGTGCTGCCCGGGCTCGGCAGCATGCTGCTGGACGCGGTCGCGCAGCGCGATCTGCTGACGGTGCAAGGGATCGTGCTGGTGCTGGTGGCCGGGGTGCTGCTGGTGAACTTCGTGGTCGACGTGCTGTATTCGGTGCTCGACCCGAGACTGCGGGGGTCCTGATGCGCCGCAACGGAAATCTCCTGCTCGGCGGGATCCTGGTCGCGCTTGTCGTACTGGCCGCGCTGGTGTCGTTCGTCTGGACGTCGTACGACCCGGTGCAGGTCAACGCGGCGGACCGGCTGCTGGGCTTCTCGGCCGAGCATCTGTTCGGCACGGACAAATTCGGCCGCGACGTCTTCAGCCAGATCCTCGTCGGCGCGCGGACCACGCTGTACGTCGGCGTGGTCGCGGTCGGCATCGCGGCGGTCATCGGCACGCCGCTGGGCGTGCTGGCGGCGATGGCGCCCCGGTGGCTCGGCGAGTTGGTGATGCGGGTGAACGACCTGGTCCTCGCGTTTCCCGCGCTGCTGCTGGCGATCATGTTCGGCGCTGTCTTCGGTGCGGACACGCTCACCGCGATGGTCGCCATCGGCATCGCGACCATCCCGTCGTTCGCCCGGATCGCGCGGTCCGGGTCGCTGCAGGTGATGAGCAGCGAATACGTGCTCGCCGCCCGGGCCGGCGGCCGGTCGCGGACGCGGATCGCCTGGTCGCACGTGCTGCCGAACATCGGCGGGCTGCTGATCGTGCAGGCCTCGGTGTCGTTCGCGATCGCGGTGCTGGCCGAGGCGGCGCTGTCGTTCCTCGGCTTCGGCACGCGGCCGCCGACGCCGTCGTGGGGCCGGATGCTGCAGGAATCGCAGGAACTGCTCACCGCGCATCCGCGGCTCGCGCTGGTTCCGGGCGTCGCGATCGCGGTGGCAGTGCTCGGGTTCAACCTCCTCGGCGACGGTCTGCGCGACCGTCTCGACCCCCGATTGGCGGCCCGGGTATGACGCTGACGGTGGAAAACCTGCAGGTCGCGGACCTCGTGCGCGGGGTTTCGTTCGAGCTGGGCGCGGGCGAGCGGGTCGGGTTGATCGGCGAATCCGGGTCCGGGAAATCGCTCACCGCGCTGTCCGTGCTGGGCCTGCTGCCGGAAGAACTGTCGGCTACCGGCTCGGTCCGGCTGGACGGCCGGGAGTTGCTCGGTGCGTCCGAAAAGGAGCTGTCCCGGTTGCGCGGCAACGGGATGGCGATGGTGTTCCAGGAGCCGATGACCGCGCTGAACCCGGCGATGCGGATCGGACGGCAGGTCACCGAGCCGTTCCGGGTGCACGGCCGTCGCGGGCGTCCGGCGGAGGAACTCCTGGCCGCGGTCGGATTGCCGGGCGTCGCGCGGGCGTATCCGCATCAGCTGTCCGGCGGGCAGCGGCAGCGGGTGGTGCTGGCGATCGCGCTGGCCAACGACCCGGCGCTGCTGATCTGCGACGAGCCGACCACCGCGCTGGACGTCACCGTGCAGGCCCAGATCCTCGGCCTGATTCGCGAGCGATTGTCGGCGGAGAGCTCGCTGCTGTTCATCACGCACGACCTGGCGGTGGTGGCGCAGATGTGCGACCGGGTGCTGGTGATGCTCGACGGGTCCATTGTGGAGCACGGCTCGACGCGGGAGGTGCTGACCGCGCCGAAGCATGCCTATACCCAGCGGTTGCTCGCCGCCTCTGATCTGGAGGGTGCGCGATGATCTCCGTACGGGACTTGGAGCGGCGGTATACGCGGCGGGACGTGCATGCGTTGCGCGGCTTGAGTTTCGATGTTTCCGCTGGTGAGCGGTTCGGAATCGTCGGCGAATCCGGGTCGGGGAAGTCCACCCTGGTCCGCCTGCTGGCCGCGCTGGACCGGCCCACCGCGGGCACCGTGTCTTTCCAAGGACAGCGGATCGACTCGTTGCCCGAGCGGAAGCTGCGGTTCCTCCGCCGGGAAATGCAGATCGTCTTCCAGGATCCGATGGGCTCGCTCGACCCGCGGATGCGTGTGCGGGAAATCGTCTCCGAACCGCTCGGCCGACGGTCGCCGGAGCGAGTCGCGGAGCTGCTGGCCGCCGTCGGACTGCCCGAGGACGCGGCGATGCGGTACCCGCACCAGTTTTCCGGCGGGCAGCGGCAGCGGATCTCGATCGCCCGCGCGCTCGCGCCGAACCCGAGCGTGCTGATCGCGGACGAACCGGTGAGTGCGCTGGACGTTTCGGTGCGCGCGCAGATCCTGGACCTGCTGGCCCGGCTGGTCGACGAGTTCTCGCTGACGTTGATTTTCGTTTCGCACGACCTCGGCGTGGTGCGGCACGTGTGCGATCGCGTCGCGGTGATGCGGCGCGGGGAGATCGTGGAAATCGGTGCGGTGGAGAAGGTTTACGCCGAACCGGAGCACGAGTACACCCGGGAACTGCTGGCCGCCGCGCCGAATCTGCGGACCGAGCTGGCCCGGTTGAAGGGAGAAACGGATGCCTGACTACCCGGACGGCTTGCCGATCGGTTCCGACTGGGTGTCCACAGTGGATACCGCGGATGTCGTGTTTCCCTATGACGGCACCGTGATCGGCACAGCTCCGGTGGGCACTGCTGCGCTGGCTTCGCGGGCCATCGATGAAGCAGTAGCAGTGGCCCGCGAAGTTGCTTCGCTGCCTTCGCGCGCTCGCCGGACTCTGCTGAACGACGTGGCTTCAGCGGTGCGCGAGCGTCGAGTGGAGTTTGAGCAGCTTCTCGTGCTGGAGACTGGGAAACCGCTGGTCGACTGTCAGGTAGAGGTCGCGCGGACGATCGTTACCTGGGAAGCCGCGGCCGAGGAAGTGTCGCGGCTGCACGGCGAAACTGTCCCGCTCGACCTGCTGCCGTCGGGGGACGGGCTGGTCGGGTTCTGGAAGCGCAAGCCGATCGGCCTGGTGGTCGGGATCGCCGGGTTCAATTACCCGTTGCTGCTGGCGTCGCACAAGATCGCGCCCGCGATCGCCGCTGGCTGTCCGGTGGTGGTGAAGCCCGCGCCGCAAACCCCGCTGGCGACGCTGTGGCTGGTGCACCTGGTCCGCTCGCTGACCGATCTTCCCGCGATGGTTCAGCTGGTCACCGGAGACGCTTCGGTTGGATCGGCGCTGGTCACGGACCGGCGGATCGGCGCGGTGTCGTTCACCGGCTCGGCCGCCGTCGGCCATCAGATCGCCCGCGACGCCGCGCCGACGAAGACCCTGCTGGAGCTTGGCTCGAACGCCGCGCTGGTGGTCGCCGAGGACGCTGACCTCGATGCCGCCGCCGATGCCGTGCTGCGCGGCGGGTTCTACGCGTCCGGTCAGGCCTGCATTTCCGTACAGCGAGTGCTGGCGGTGTCGTCGGTGGCTGCGGAGTTCACCGACAAGGTGCTCGCCCGGCTCGGCGAAGTGACCGTTGGTGATCCGCGTTCTCCCGACACCCGCGTATCGGCGCTGATCGATGCACGCTCGACCGCCCGGGTCGCCGAATGGGTCGACAAAGCGATCGCGGCAGGAGCACGGCTGCTTGCTGGCGGTTCGGTGCGCGACGGCGTGCTGGAACCGACGGTGCTCGCGGACGTCCCGGACGGCGTCGATTGCTGGGACGAGGAGATCTTCGGCCCGGTCGTCTGCTTGCGCACAGTGTCCGATGTGGACGAAGCGTTCGCCGCGGTCAACGCGTCGCGGTACGGCTTGCACGCGAGCGTGTACAGCCGCTCGCTGAAGACCGCGTTCCGCGCGCTGGACGAGCTGGAGGTCGGCGGGGTAGTGGTGAACGAGGTGCCGGGGTTCCGGTCCGACACGATGCCGTACGGCGGGGTCAAGGACTCCGGGATCGGCCGCGAGGGGCCGCGATTCGCGGTGGAAGAGCTGACCGTGACCAGGATGGCGGTGCTGCGCCCGTGAACTACGCCGGATTGTTCCGCATGGACGGCCGCCGCGCCGTCGTGCTCGGCGCGGGCAGCGGGATCGGCCGCGAGTCTGCCCGAGCTCTTGCCGCACACGGCGCGTCGGTGATCTGCGCGGACCGAGACGTCGCTGCCGCCCGGGAGACCGGCGTCGGCGAGGCGTACGAGATCGACCTGCTCGCGCCCGGTGCCATCGCTGCCGCCGCCACCGACCTGGGCCCGCTGGACGCCGTCGTGCTGACCGCGGCCACGAACGTCCGGAAACGCCTGCTGGACTACACGCGCGAAGAGTTCGACCGCGTGGTGGAACTGAACCTAGGCGTCGCCTTCGAGGTGCTGCGCGCGTTCGGCGAACCGATGGTCGAACAGGGCGGGGGAAGCATCATCGGCTTCTCCTCGATCCGCGGCACCACCGTCGAACCCGGCCAAGGCCCGTACGCAGCAACGAAAGGCGGCCTTGTGCAGCTCTTCCGCACTGCGGCTGCTGAGTTCGGACCGTCCGGCGTACGCGTCAACGCCATCGCCCCTGGCGTTGTAGAGACGCCCTTGACCGCACAAATCAAAGCGCGCCCCGACTGGTACGACGCCTATGCCCAGAAGGGCGCTCTCGGCCGCTGGGCGCGCGCGGACGAACTGGCCGGTGCCGTCGTGTACCTCGCTTCGGACGCTTCAACCTTCGTCACCGGCTCAGTGCTCGCTGTTGACGGCGGCTGGACCGCAGTCGACGGCCGCTTTGACCCACCCGCTTCGTGAATCGGAGGTTCCACTAGTGACCGAATTGGCCGACCTGACGGCTAACGAGTTGGTAGCTGGGTACCGCGCGCAGACGTTCTCGCCGGTCGAAGTCACCGAAGCCGTCCTCGCGCGCATCGATGCCCGCGAAACCGAACTGCACGCCCTGTACGCGTACGACGCAGCTTCAGCGCGCGAAGCAGCGAAGGCGTCCGAAGCACGCTGGCACGCTGGCGAACCCTCCGGTGCCATCGACGGCGTACCGCTGACACTGAAGGAAAACATCGCCTCCTACGGCGTGCCCACCCCGCTAGGCACCGCCGCTACTTCCTTAACACCCGCAGCCGCTGACGCCCCCGCTGCAGCCCGCGTACGCGAGTCAGGCGCAGTACTGCTGGCAAAGACGACCATGCCCGACTACGGCATGCTCACCTCAGGCCTTTCAAGCTTCCACGCCGCTTCGCGCAACCCGTGGGACGTCACGCGCACTCCCGGCGGTTCCAGCGCAGGAGCCGCCTCCGCAGCCGCCGCAGGCTACGGCCCCTTGCACGTAGGCACCGACATCGGCGGCTCGATCCGCCTCCCCGCCGGTTGGTGCGGCCTAGTCGGCCTGAAACCCAGCTTCGGCCGCGTACCAGTCGATCCGCCCTTCCTCGGCCGCGTCGCCGGACCCCTGACCAGGACCGTCGCCGACACCGCCCTGCTGATGAGCGTCCTGGCCCAACCCGATTCGCGGGACCACCTCAGCCTGCCGCCAGCGTCGATCGACTGGCTCTCCCTGAGCAGTTCGCTAGATGGCCTGCGCGTCGGCCTGCAACTGGACCCCGGCGTCGGCCTCCCCGTCACTTCGGAGATCGCCGACGCAGTCACCGCCGCCGCCGTTCTGTTCTCGTCCGCAGGCGCGATCGTGGAGCCTGTCGCCCCGTTCCTGACTCGCGACCACCTGGACGGCCTGGACATCTTCTGGCGAGTCCGTGCCTGGTCGGACATGGCCGCACTGACGGAAGACCAACGCGCCCAAGTCCTGCCGTACATCGCGGATTGGGCGGCCGGGGGCGCGAGCGCGTCCGGTGTGGACACTTACCGCGGTTTCGCCGCCATCGACGCGATCAGCGTGGCCGCCCTGCGCGCGACCGAACCGTACGACGTGGTCCTGTCGCCGACCTGCCCCGTCGGACCGCCGCCCGCCGACTGGCCGTCCCCGACAAACGACCCGACGCGGCCGTTCGAGCACATCGCTTTCACCGTGCCGTACAACATGTCCGGCCAGCCCGCGGTATCTCTGAACTGCGGTTATACCCCGGAGGGTTTGCCGATCGGCCTGCAGATCGCGGGACGTCGGTTCGCGGACCTGGAGGTCCTGCGGGTCGCGGCGGAGTTCGAGAAGCTGCGCGGGGAGCAGCTTCCTTGGCCGGTTAGCTAGCCGCCCCGATCGCCTCCGCCAACGCCAGCACCCGCCGCGCGTTCTCGACATGCAGGTTCTCGATCATCCGCCCATCCACAGTAACCACACCGCGTCCCTCGGCCGAAGCCTCCTCGAACGCCGCGATGATCCGCTGAGACCGGTCGATCTCCTCCTCCGAAGGCGCGAAGACCCGGTTGCAAGGCTCCACCTGCGAAGGATGGATCAACGTCTTCCCGTCGAACCCGTACTGCCGCCCCTGCAAGCATTCCGCCTCGAACCCGGCCGCGTCCTTGACGTCGTTGTAGACGCCGTCCAGGATCACCTTCCCGGTCGCGCGAGCGGCGAGCAGACACAGCGAAAGCCCGCCCAGCAACGGTCCCCGGCCCGGCACGAACTCCGCGTGCAGTTCCTTCGCCAGGTCGTTCGTGCCCATCACCAGTACGGTCAACCGTTCCGACGCGCCCGCGATCTCGGAAGCGTGCAGCATCGCGATCGGCGTCTCGACCATCGCCCAGATCTTCGTGTGCTCCGGCGCTCCGCCAAGCTCCAGCGCGCGCTCGATGTTGTGCACCTCAGCCGCCGAGTTCACCTTCGGCACCACCACGGCGGCGGGACCGGCGGCAGCCGCAGCGCGCAGGTCGGCGTCGTGCCATTCGGTGTCCAGGCCGTTGACTCGGATGGTCACTTCGCGCGAGCCATAGGTGCCGACAGCAGCGCAGACCCGTTCCCGCGCGGCTTCCTTCGCGTCCGGCGCGACGGCGTCTTCCAAGTCCAGGATCAACGCGTCCGCGGGCAGCGTCTTCGCCTTCTCCAGCGCGCGTTCGTTCGCGCCGGGCATGTACAGCACGGACCGCCGCGGGCGGAGTTCGGTCATGACTGGATCTCCTTCGTCGCGGCGTCGTACGCGGCGGCCAGTTCGGGGTCGTCACCGGCCAGTTCGTCCGCCAGTTCCACGACCACCCGGCACTGCTTGACCGAGGCGTCGTCCTGCATTTTCCCGTCGATCATCACCGCGCCGGTGCCGTCGCCCATCTCGGCGATCACGCGCCGGGCCCACGCCACATCCGCGGGGGACGGCGAGAAAACCTTCTTCGCGATGTCGATCTGCACCGGGTGCAGGCTCCACGCGCCGACGCAGCCGAGCAGGAACGCGTTGCGGAACTGGTCCTCGCACGCCACCACGTCGCGGATGTCGCCGAACGGTCCGTAGTACGGAAGGATTCCGTTCATCGCGCACGCGTCGACCATCCGCGCGACCGTGTAGTGCCACAGATCCTGCTGATACGTCGTGCGGCCCTCGTTGAGGTCGTCGCCGACCGGGTCGGTGCGCACCAGATATCCCGGGTGGCCGCCGCCAACACGGGTCGTCTTCATCCGGCGGCTCGCGGCCAGGTCGGCCGGGCCCAGCGAGATGCCCTGCATGCGCGGTGACGCTCCGGCGATTTCCTCGACGTTCGCCACGCCGCTCGCCGTTTCCAGGATCGCGTGCACCAGCAGCGGTTTCGTCAGCCCGGCCCGCGCCTCCAGTTGCGCCAGCAACCGGTCGACGTAGTGAATGTCCTGTGCGCCTTCGACCTTCGGGACCATGATCACGTCGAGCTTGTCGCCGATCTCGGTGACCAGGGTGATCAGGTCGTCCAGCACCCACGGCGAGTCGAGGCTGTTCACCCGCGTCCACAGCTGCGTGCGGCCGAAGTCCGTCGCCTTCGCGATCGACACCAGCCCGGCGCGCGCGGCTTCTTTGCGGTCGGCGCGGACCGCGTCCTCCAGGTTGCCCAGCAGCACGTCGGTCTTCTTCGCGATGTCCGGGACCTTCGCGGCCATCTTTTCGTTGCCCGGATCGAAAAAGTGGATCATGCGCGACGGCCGCACCGGGATCTGCCGCGGCGGCTGCGGCGCTCCTACGGCGAGCGGGGCGAAGAAGTCCTTCGGCGAGCGCATCCTGGTCCTCCCGGCGGGTACTTGACCGACGGGTAACCCTAAACCGGAGACCCGAACCCCCGCTGCGGCGAAGCTCACCCGCCATCCGGGTGACGCCGGTGACCAGGGGAAGTCCACTGTGGAACCCGGTTGATTAGGCCGATCGGAGTAAGGCGTTGCGCCGCCTGCCTCGCCCCCGCGCGGGTGGCGCGCCACCCAGGGGAAGCGCTCCGTGCGCACCACTCACCCCCGGCTCACTCGGTTGGCCGCACGGTCGGGCTGAAGTCGAACGACCGCCTACCGACCGGTCACCGACCGCTGAGCGCCGCCGATCGCACGCGGCCGGGCAACCCGGAGACCTCGCGTCTTTGCCCTGGTACTCAGTTCATGTACCGGTTTTCGCCGGTGCTTGAGGAACAGGTGCTTGAAGGAGGCGGACTCGTGGCGGCTACCCCACAGAACACCGAGCGCTCGACGGTCGCCGGCGGTGCGAAGCGCAGCCGGACGACGGCGAGCCGGGTGCTGCCGCCGATCGAGCTCCCCGCGAGCGTCGACGAGCTGGCGCGCAAGGCCGCGGCCCTTCTGGGCTGGAACGGCGTGGTGCTGCCCGCGACGACCCTGCTCGGCCGCAAGGTCAGCATCGTCGCGAAGCTCAAGACCGACGTGCACGCGGAGCGGATCGCGATGGGTGTCGGTCCCGTCGCCGATCGCGCCCTCGTCGACACCTGGACCTGGCCAGAGCTGGCCGCGACCGCACCCGCGCCGGCCGCCGAGATCATCGGCGTCCTCGCGGTCGCCCGGCACTGGCGGACCGCGATGGCCTCCGCGGTGCCCTTTTCGCGCTACGGCGAGGCCGCGATGGTGCTCCCATCGCCTGCCGTGCTGACCGACGACTACGTGACGAACTGTCTGCCGCGCGCCCGCGCCTACGGCCTCGCGGTCGTCACCGCCGACCCGTACGCCACCGCCGACCTCGACCTCGACACCCACCACGACCGGGTGCTGCTGCAGGAGGACCCGGTTTCGCGCTGGGTCAACGAGATGGCCTACGACCTGCTGCTGCGCGAGGACTCCGACGCCCCCGTCCCCGCCGAGGCGGACTGAAGCACCGGCGTCGGTCCGCGCGCGGCGATAGAGTCGGGTTCATGCGAGTCGTCATTGCTGGCGGACACGGCCAGATCGCCCTGCACCTGGAAAAGCTGCTCGCGCAGCGGCACGACGCGCCGGTCGGCATCGTGCGCAATCCGGATCACGAAGCGGACCTGATCGCCGTCGGTGCCGAGACTGTTGTGCTCGACCTCGAGAAGTCCGATGTAGACGCTGTCGCCAAGGCGCTCGAAGGCGCGGACGCCGCGGTGTTCTCCGCCGGTGCCGGCCCGGGCAGCGGCGAGGGGCGGAAAGACACGGTGGACCGCGGCGCGGCCGTGCTGTTCGCCGATGCCGCGCAGCGCGCTGGCGTCCGCCGGTTCATCCAGGTCGGTTCGATCAACGCGGACAAGGCGGACGACCCCGGCTTCGACCCGGTTTTCGCCGCCTACCTGCGGGCCAAGCGCGCCGCCGAGGAAGACCTCAAGGCCCGCGACCTCGACTGGACGATCCTGCGTCCCGGCCGCCTCACCAACGATTCCGGCACCGGCCAGGTGAAGATCGCGGAGAAGGTCGACGGCGGGGAGATCCCGCGCGAGGACGTCGCCGCGGTGCTGCTGGCGCTGCTCGACACTCCGGCGACGGCCCGGCGCACGCTTGAGCTCGTCTCCGGCGACGATTCCATCGCCGACGCGCTGTCTCGGATCTGATGCGCGACATCGCGGTTTTCAGCGGCAGCGCGCATCCCGAGCTCGCCGAAGAAATCTGCGCCAACCTGGGCGTTCCGCTGCTTCCGGTGGAGATCGACCGGTTCGCCAACGACTGTCTCCAGGTCCAGCTCCAGGCCAACTGCCGCGAGCGGGACGTCTTCCTGATCCAGCCGCTGGTCAAACCGGTCCAGGAACACCTGGTCGAGCTGCTGCTGATGCTCGACGCGGCCCGCGGCGCCTCGGCCGCGCGCACCACCGTCGTGATGCCGCACTATTCGTACGCGCGCTCGGACAAAAAGGACGCGCCGCGGATCTCCATCGGCGGCAGGCTGGTCGCGGATTTGATGGTCACCGCGGGTGCGAACCGCGTGCTCACCATGACGCTGCACTCGCCGCAGGTGCACGGGTTCTTCAGCGTGCCGGTCGACCACCTGCACGCGCTGCGCGAGCTGGCGCGGTACTTCCGGCAGTACGACCTTTCGGAAACCACGGTCGTGTCGCCGGATTTGGGCAACGCCAAGGAAGCCGCGCATTTCGCCCGGCTGCTCGGCGCGAAGGTCGCGGCCGGTGCGAAGCAGCGGTTCGCCGACGACCGGGTCGAGATCACGTCGGTGATCGGTGAGATCGCCGGCCGCGACATCATCGTGCTGGACGACGAGATCGCGCGCGGCAGCACGGTGCTGGAACTGCTGGACCGGCTGCGGGAGATGGGCGCGCGGTCGATCCGGGTGGCCTGCACGCACGGGCTGTTCGCCGACGGCGCGCTCAAGCGGATCGGCGGCCAGGAGGACGTGCTGGAGATCGTCTGCACGAACACGGTGCCGGTGCCGGTCGAGGAGCGCACGGAGAAGCTGCGGATCCTGTCCATCGCCCCGGCGCTGGCCGAGGCGATGCGGCGAATCCACAATGGAGAGTCGGTCAGTTCGCTGTTCGAGCCGAACTGATCCCGGAACTGATCAGACGCTTCCGAGGACCCGGTCGAGATAGGTGTTGGCGAACGTCCCGGCCGGGTCGCACTCCTTCCGCACCCGCAGGAAGTCGTCGAAGTGCGGGTAGCGGGTGCGCAGCACGGACGCGTCGAGATCGTGCATTTTGCCCCAGTGCGGCCGCCCGCCGACCTGGCCCACGACGTTCTCGAACGCGGCGAAGTACTCGCGGTAGGGCATGCCGAGGAACTGGTGGATCGCGATGTACGCGGAATCGCGGCCGTTCGCGGTGGACAGCCAGATGTCGTCGGCCGCGGCCACGCGCACCTCGACTGGGAACGCCACCGGATCTTTCAGCCGCGGCACCACTGTCCGCAGTTCGGCCAGCACGTCGAGCACTGATTCGCGCGGGACCGCGTACTCGGACTCCACGAACCGCACGCCGCGATGGGTGACGAAAACGCGGTGCGAAAGATCGCTGTACTCGCGCGGCGACGACACCTGCGAGGCGAACGCGCCCAGCGGACGCACCAGTTTCGGCACCGCGCGGCCGAGCCGGCAGAGTCCGCCGAACGCGACGTTCTCAGTGAGCTCGTAGTCCACGAACTGTCGCAGGCGGGACAATGGTTTCCGCTCGGCGTCCACCGGCAGCCGGTTGTTGCGCTTCACCAACGCCTTGGTGCCGTAGGGAAACCAGTAGAACTCGAAGTGGTCGTTGTTCGCGGCGTTGTCGTCGAAGCCCTCGAGGACCTGCTCCAGCGGCTCCGGACGTTCCTGCGCGGAGAGCACAAAGGACTGTTCACATTGGAGGGTCACGGTGCTGATGACGCCAAGCGCGCCAAGGCCTACGCGGGCGGCGTGGAACAACTCCGGACGCTCGTCGGCCGAACAGCGGACCAGGGAACCGTCAGCGAGCACGAGTTCCAGCGCGACGATCTGCGTCGAGATTCCGCCGAAGCGCGCACCGGTGCCGTGCGTGCCGGTGGAAATCGCGCCAGCGATCGTCTGTGCGTCGATGTCGCCGAGGTTCGTCATGGCGAGCCCGAGCGCGTCGAGAGCGGCGTTGAGAGTGCGCAAAGTGGTGCCGGAACGGACGGTGACCTGCTGCGTTTCGAGGTCGGCGCGTTCGATGCCGGTCCAGGCGGTGAGGTCGAGCGCGTCGCAATCGGCGGCGGCGATCGCGGTGAACGAATGCCCGCTGCCCCACGCGCGGACGCGGTGCCCCGCCTCGGCGATCCCGGCCACGACCTCGGCGATCTCGGCCGCGCTGCGCGGCCGGTGCACCCGTTGCGGGGTGGCCTTGGCCGTTCCGGCCCAGTTGCTCCACGTCATTGCGGCACCTGTTCTTCGCTGGAAGGTTCCCACGATAGATGCCGGAACCGTAAGTGAATAGTATTCGCGTTTCAAGCGTTGTTGTCGTACCGTAAGTGCGTGACCACCTCAGCGCACGGGTACGACCTCGCGACGAAGGACCTGGATCCGCCGCTCGCGATCGTCGACCTGGACGCCTTCGACGCCAACGCCGACGACCTGCTGCGCCGGGCCGCGGGCAAGCCGATCCGGGTGGTCAGCAAGTCCGTGCGCTGCCGTGCGCTGCTGGAGCGGGCGCTCGCGCGAGACGGCTTCGAAGGCCTGATGTGCTACTCGCTCGCCGAGGCCGTTTGGCACGCTGAGCTGGGCACTTCCGCCGACATCGTGGTCGCGTACCCGACCGCCGACCACGAAGCGCTCCGCCGGCTGGCCGCGAGCGAACGCGCCCGCGCGGCGGTCACGATCATGGTCGACTCGACCGAACACCTCGATCTCGTCGACGCCGCGCTCGGCCACGGGCACCCGGACATCCGCGTGTGCCTCGAACTCGACGCGTCCTGGCGGCCGCTGCCCGGCGTGCATGTCGGGACAAGGCGTTCGCCGGTGTTCAAACCGGGGCAAGCCGCCGCGGTGGCGCGGAAGATCGTCGCCCGGCCGGGCTTCCAGTTGGTCGGGATGATGGCGTACGAAGGCCAGATCGCCGGACTAGGCGACGCCGCCGGGAAAGGCCTGCAGAACCGGGTGATCGGCTGGATGCAACGCCGATCCGCAGCGGAACTGGCCCGCCGCCGGAGTGCCGCGGTGCGTGCCGTGCGCGAGGTCGCTGACCTGGAGTTCGTCAACGGCGGCGGCACCGGAAGCATCGAGACCACCGGCGCGGAGAACGCGGTCACCGAGATCGCCGCCGGTTCCGGCTTCCTCGCGCCGACCCTGTTCGACGGCTATTCGCACTTCCAGCCGCGCCCGGCCGCGTTGTTCGCGCTGCCGGTGGTGCGTCGTCCGGCGAAGAACGTCGCGACGCTGTACTCCGGCGGCTACATCGCCTCTGGCCCGACCGGCCATTCTCGCGAACCGTCGCCGTACCTGCCGGAAGGCTTGCGCCTGCTGGGTTTCGAGGGCGCCGGCGAGGTGCAGACGCCGGTGACCGGCGAGGCCGCGCGCTCCCTGCGCCTGGGCGACCGGGTCTGGCTGCGGCACGCGAAGGCGGGCGAATTGGCCGAACGGTTCCTGCAGTACCACCTCGTCCGCGGCAGCCAGGTAGAACGCACCGTCCCGACCTATCGCGGCGAGGGCCAGAACTTCGGCTGACCGCGGGCTGGCGAGCGCCCCAATGTGGCATTGGGTGCATCTGACGCACCGAACGCCACATTGGGTGCGTCTGACGCACCCAATGCCACATTGGGGTTTCTCAGGTGCGCGGCGCACAGTGGTTTCGCAGCAGCGGTACTCGCGGGCGATGCAGAGCGCCGACTGGCGAGACGGGCTGCGCGGCCTCGCTCCCGCGGAAGTCCGTGAGGGGAACCCTGACGGAATCAGATTCCCTCAGGGTGGCCCTCACGAACCTTGGCAGGGTGCAGTGGGCCCGCCACGGCCTCAACGGCTGAGTCGCTGAACGCACCCAATGCCACATTGGGGAAGCGCTCAGTCGCCGAATTTGCTTGCCAGGTAACCCTTCACCACGTGCTTGGCCTCGGCGACGATCCGCTCGTCCCCGTTCGGGTCGCGGCGGAAGGCGAGTTTCAGCAGCGCGTCCGCCGTCTCGTTGGCGATCGCGATGGCGAAGCGGAGTTCGTCGGCCGGGCGGTCGACGTGCCCGCGCAGGATTTCGACCAGCGAGTCCGCGATGACCGAGTTGTTGTCGCGGTCGTCGGCCAGCAGCCGGACGTCGATGACGTCTCCGAAGTGGACCTTCGAGAACCCCGGCACCTCGCGGTGCATCTGCAGGTAGATGTCGAGCACCGAGTCGACGATGTTCCACCAGTGCTCGGGGCTGAGCTGCTGCAGCCGCTCGTTCACCGCGGCCACGAACCCTTCCAGGTTCCGCTGCGTCAGCGCCTGCACGACCGCGCGTTTGTCCGGGAAGAACTGGTACAGCGACCCGACCGCGACGCCCGCGCGTTTGGCGATCAGCGTGGTGGTGAGCGCGTCGTAGCCGAGCTCGTCGATGAGCACGGCGCTCGCGTCCAGCATCTGTTCCACCCGCCGGGCGCTGCGTTGCTGAACCGGCTTTCGCCGCAGCGGTGTGGGTTCAGCCTGGGTCTCGGCCACGTCGTTCCTCGGAGTCTCTCGCGATTCACTCATCTGATCTGGGACTTTAGCGCCCCGCGGGGCTTCCCCCGAGACGAGTGACGACCTAACATATGAGAACTTTTCACGTTCACCCGCGAGGGTGTCCGAAGGCAAGGGGTGCTCAGCGTGGACCATCCGACCTTCCCGCCCGGCTTCCTGTGGGGTGTCTCGACCTCGGCGTTCCAGATCGAGGGGGCGACGGCCGAGGGCGGCCGGGGACCGTCCATCTGGGACACGTTCACCGCCACCGAAGGCAAGATCGCCCGGGGCGAGGACGCCAAGGTAGCGGCCGACCACTACCACCGCTACTCCGAGGACATCGCCCTGATGGCGGAACTCGGCGTCGGCGCGTACCGGATGTCGATCGCGTGGCCGCGCATCCAGCCCGACGGCGCCGGCAAGCCCAACGCGGAGGGACTTGCCTTCTACGACAAGCTGATCGACGAGGTATGCGCGGCCGGAATAGCTCCGGCGATCACGCTCTACCACTGGGACACGCCGCAGGCGATCGAGGACGCGGGCGGCTGGCGCTCGCGCGACACCGCCTTCCGCTTCGCCGATTACGCCACGATCGTGGGGGAGCATTTCGCCGATCGGGCGAAACTCTGGATCCCGCTCAACGAGCCGATGGTCATGTCGATCTACGGCTACGGCATCGGCGAGTACGCGCCCGGCGAGTTCCTCCTGCTCGACGCGCTCCCCACGGCGCATCACCAGAACCTCGCGCACGGACTGGCCGTGCAGGCGCTGCGCGCGGCGGGCGCGACCGGCATCGGCACCGCGAACAACCACTCGCCGATCTGGCCGGACCACGACACGCCCGCGGATCGCGCGGCCGCCGACTGGCTCGACGCACTGATCAACCGCACTTTCGCCGACCCGATGCTGCTCGGCAGCTACCCCGAGCAGGTCCACCCGCACCTGCCGGAGAACTTCGCCGACGACCTGGCCACCATCGCGCAGCCGCTCGATTTCTACGGCGTCAACTACTACGAGCCCCAAGGCGTCACGGCTCCCGGCGAGGGAAACCCGCTGCCGTTCGAACTGCGCCCGGTCGAGGGTTATCCCATGACCACCAACGATTCGCCGATCGTCCCGCAGGCGTTGCGCGATCTGCTGGTGTCCTTCCACGAGCGCTACCGCGAACACCTGCCGCCGATCCAGATCACCGAAAACGGCTGCAGCTTCGCCGACGAACCGGCCGCCGACGGCACCGTGCCAGACCCCGAGCGGATCGAATTCCTCGCCGGCCACCTGCGGGCGCTGCGCGAAGCGATGGATGCCGGCGTCGACGTCCGCGGATACTTCGTCTGGTCGCTGCTAGACAACTTCGAATGGTCCAAGGGCTACGCGCCGCGGTTCGGGCTCGTGCACGTGGATTACGAGACGCAACGCCGTACGCCCAAGGATTCCTTCGCCTGGTACCGGAAGCTGGTCCGCCATGAGTGACACCGCCGCCGCTGTCCCGGACGTCTTCGCCGAGCCGGTCAAGCGCGTCCGCGCCGGGTGGATGACGCTGCTGTTCCTCGCGAACATCGCGCTCTGGCTCGGCGTTTACGCGCCGATCCAGGTGCTGCTCCCGCAGCAGGCCGAACTGCTCGACGCCGCGCACAAGGAAACCGTCTTCGGCATCGTGACCGGCATCGGCGCGGCCGTCGCGCTCGTCGCGAACCCGGCGATCGGCCTGCTCTCGGACCGCACCTGCTCGCGGTTCGGCAGGCGGCATCCGTGGACGATCGCGGGCGGCGCGATCGGCGCGGCCGGGCTGCTGGTGCTGGCCGAGGCCCCGAACGTCGTCGTGATGACGATCGGCTGGTGTCTCGTGCAGGCCGGGCTCAACGGCATGCTCGCGACGCTGATGTCCGGCATCGCCGACCGCGTTCCGGTCGGGCAGCGCGCGCAGGTCGGCGGGCTGGTCGGCATCGCGCAGATGCTCGGCACCGTGCTCGGCGCGGTGGTGGTCGTGGTGATGCTCGACCTCGCCGGACTGCCGCTCGGCTACGCCGCGTGCGCCGCGATCGTGCTCGCCGGCGCGGCGGCGTTCGTCCTCCGCACCCCGGACGCGCGGCTGCCGGTGGAGTTCCGCCCGAGCGGCCGGATCCGCGAAATCCTCGCCGACCTGTGGGTCTCGCCGCGGCGGCATCCGGACTTCGCGTGGGCGTGGGGCTGCCACTTCATGATCAACCTCGGCAACGCGTTCGGCACGCTCTACCTGCTGTTCTTCCTCAAGGACGCGGTGCATTACCCAGATCCGGACAGCGGCCTGCTGATCATGATGGGCTTGTACGGCGTCGCGTTGGTGATCGGCGCGGTGCTGGCCGGGCACTTCTCGGACAAGTCCGGCAAACGCAAGCCTTACGTCCTCGGCTCGGCAGCGATCATGGCGTTGGCCGCGTTGCTGCTGGTGATTTGGCAGAGCTGGCCGGTGGCTTTGGTGGCGTCGCCGCTGCTGGGCGTCGGGTTCGGCGTCTACATGGCGGTCGCGCTGGCGATGCTCACGCAGGTGCTGCCCGCGGCGCAGAACCGGGCCAAGGACCTCGGCGTGGTCAACATCGCGAACTCGCTGCCGCAGGTGGTCGCGCCGCTGCTCACGACGCTGATCCTGCACTGGCTGGGCGGGTATCCGGGGCTGTTCGCGGCGTCCGCGGTGGCGACTTTGCTGGCCGGGATTTTGGTGACCCGGGTCCGGTCGGTGGGTTAGGGCTTGCGTTTGAGCGCGCTCACAGGCTTAGCGTCTTCGGCATGGAGAAGGAAGACGCGCTGACCGAGGCGCTGCGCCTGGCGGTCGACCCGCCAGGCACGGTGTCGGTCGAAGCACTGCGGGAGCTGGCCCGGGACGACGACGCGAACGAGTGGGACATCGCCACCACCGCGGAACACCTCGGGCTGAACCCGCACACGCTGCGGTACTACGAGCGGATCGGGCTGGTCGAGGTCGCCCGCGACAGCGCCGGGCACCGGGTTTACGACGCGGCATCGGTCCGTCGGCTGGTGTTCCTGACGCGGATGCGTGTCTCGGGCATGCCGATCAGCGACCTGCGCCGCTACATCGAGCTGGTTGATTCCGGCGCGGACACCGTGCCCGAACGGCGCGAAATGCTCCTGGAGCACCGCGACACCCTGCGCGCGCAGATCGCTCAGCTGCAGCTTTCCCTCGCCGCCACCGAATACAAGATCGCCACTTACCAGGAAGGCCCGCTCCCGTGACCCAGTACGACATCGACAGCCCGGAAAACCTCGCCCGCCGCAAGAACGGGCTCGAGGTGCTGTCCCGCATCGACGGTCACCAGGGCGAGGCCGTCATCGATTCCCTCGCCGACATCAACCCCGCGCTCGGGCACCACGTGGCCGCGTTCGCCTTCGGCGACATGTACGACCGGCCCGGCCTCGACCCGCGCAGCCGCCAGCTGGTCACCCTCGGCGTGCTGACCGCACTCGGCGGCTGCGAACCGCAGCTGAAGGTGCACATCGGCGCGGCGCTGAACGTCGGCCTCAGCCGCGAGGAAATCACCGAGGCGCTCATGCACTCGGCGGTCTACGCGGGATTCCCCCGATCGCTGAACGCCACCTTCGCCGCGCGCGAGGTGTTCGCCGCGCGCGACGCGGAGGAAACCGTCTGACGTCCGCGAAGCCCGGCGAGGTTCTCTTGCCGCGCCGGGCTTCCGGGGTTACTTCTTCGCGTTCTTCTGCGCGTTCTCCACCCACTCGGCGGCCGTGTCCGCGTGCTCCTTGGCCGCCTTTTCTATGTCTGCTTTGCTGGGCTCGCCGACCCCGTCCAGATACTTCTTCTTCTCGGGGTCGCTCCACTCCTTCGGGTCGTACTTCCCGTTCTCGAGGTCGTTCCAGTCCTTCTGGGTCGGCCCCTTGCCCTGCGCGTTCCGGTTGCCCCACTCGGTGCGCATGTCGTTGCCGTCGAGCGGCTTGTCCGGGCGCTTCCAGTCGGGGTGCGGGTCGGAGTTGATGTCGACCGGCTTGCCCTTGTCGTCGAACCGGTGCGGGTGGCCGTCCGGGGCCTTGTTGAACTCGTCGATCGTGGGATGCCGCCCGGACGGCTGGGGCAGATTGTGGAAACGGTCGATGATGCCGTCCACGTCTTTCTGCGTGTAGTTCTTCGGGTTTTCCTTGAGGTCAGTGAATTCGTTGAAGGACTTGTGCCACTCCTTGAATTCCTTCCCCGCTTTGTCGCCGCCGGGCCAGTCGAAGTCCGCGCTGTCGCCGATGTCCCGGGTGGCCCGGTTCATCTCCTTCGGATCGGTGATGCGGTCCGCCTGCTGGCCGATCGGGGTCGAATGCTTGTTGAGGGTCGGGTGTTCCCTGGTGGCATAGCCGCCGGTCTTGTCAAGGGATTCGCTCGGCCACTTCGGCTTCTCGGTGGTGATCTTGTCGTTCTTGCCCACCTTGATCTTGCCCGCGACCCCGTCCTCGATTTTGTCGATCCGGGTGGAGACGCCGCCGATCCCGGCGTTGGTGTGCTGCGGGCCGAGCGGCAGGTTCTTGGGCTGGTTGTGCAGCTTCGGCAGTTCTTCCTCGGCGTACTTCTTGGTCAGCGCGCTTTGTTTCTCGGTCGGCTGCTCGTGCACCCAGTTCTTCAAGCCGTCGCGCATCTTCTGGAACGAGATGATGTGCCGCTGGGCGACGTCGCTTCCGGCCTTGTGGAACGGATCGTTTTTGTCGCCGATCTGGTTCTTGCGCGCGTTCTTGGCGTCTGAGTTCCACGCCATCCGGTTCCAGACGTCTTCCTTCTTTTTCTTCGCGTCCCCCTTGTCGGCGGAACCGTCGTCGTCCTTGTCGCGCTTGCGCTTGTTGTCGGCCTTGCCTTTGCCCTTGTCGGCCGAGGCGGAACTGGTGCTCCCGCCGCCGTTGTCGGAGTTGTGCTTGGCGGTGGAGTCCGCGGGCGGCGGGTCGGTGTCCTTGCCTTTGCCCTTGTCGCCGCATTTGAGGCCGAGCACGTCGGTGGCGGCGAACGGGTCGGGAACGTAGTTGCTCGGGTTCGGCCCGCCCTCCAGTCCCAGCGGGTCCTGGCTGATGTACCGGGCGACGGCCGGGTCGTAGTAGCGGAAAACGTTGTAGTGCAAGCCGGATTCGGCGTCCGCGTACTGGCCGGGGAACTGCAGCGGGATACCGCCGGGCTGGACCTTGCCCCACAGCGAACGCCGAGCGCTCCAGGCGAGACCGCCGTGCTCGTCGATCAGTTCGGTCGGGGTGCCGATCGCGTCGGTGACCACGGACGCGAACCGGTCGCCGCCGGGGCCGCGTTCGAACTGGGTGACCGGTTCGTCGCTGCCCGGCCTGCGTTCCCAGGTGGTCGTCCGGCGCACCCCGGCCGGGTCGGTGTGCTCCTGTTCGATGAGCACGAAGCCGTCCCACACGAACCGGGTCGATTCCGCGACGGAGCCGTCGGCCAGCAGGCGCTCCTTGGCGATCCGGCGGCCGAGCGGGTCGTACCGGTAGCGCCATTGCGCGCCGTCCGGCGTGCGCAGGCCGGTGAGCAGTTCGCCGGTCCACGAGTACTCCCACACCCGCACGCCGCCCGGATGCACCTCGCGGTGCCGGATCCGGCGGCCGAGGGCGTCGTAGTCGGCGGACAGGCCGGAGCTGCCCGACCAGGCGGTCAGTTCGCCGGCCGGGTTGTAGCGCAGCTCTTCCGTGCCCGCCGCGGAGGACACCGTGACCACGCGTCCGGCCGGGTCCCGCGTGTAGGCGGTCTTCCCGGCAAGGCTGTCCTGCACCGCGGCGAGGCTGCCGTCCGCGTAGTACTCGAGACCGCGCCGCCGCACCGGGGATGTTCCACGGGAAACCTGCTGCGCGGTGACCAGCCCGCGCGGGCCGAACGCCTGCTGCAGGGTGCTGACCCCGTCGGTGTCGCGGGCGAGCACGCGGCCCTCGTCGTCCAGCCGGTAGCGCACGGTGTGCCCGGCGGTGGCCAGCGAAACCGGCCGGTCTTCCTCGTCGAACGTCCACAGGCTTTCCGCACCGGACGGCGTGCGGCGGCGGATGGTCTGGCTCTCCTCGTCGTAGGCGAAGTGCACCTCGACGCCGTCGATCGCCTCGCGGACGACCCGGCCGTACAGGTCGCGGTCGAACTCCACCACCGAGTCCGCGGACTCCGCGCGCACGACGTTGCCGACCGGGTCGTACGCGTAGCGCACGGTCCGGTGCGGGCCGCGGATCTCGACCCGGTTGCCGAGCAGGTCGTACTCGTTCTCGGTGACTGAACCGTCCGGCTCGGTCACGGCGACGGTCTGCCCGGCCGCGTCGTAGGCGTAGGTCCGGGTCCGGCCGTCGAAATCGGTCTGCGCGACGAGCCTGCCGAGCGGGTCGTAGGTGTAGGTCCAGGTGCGGTTCAGCGGATCGGTCACCGACGTCAGCCGCAGCTCGGTGTCGTAGGTGTAGCTGGTGCGCGCGCCGGAGGGGTCGACGACCGCGGTGACCATGTCGAACGGCCCGTACTCGCGCTTGGTCGCCCGGCCGAGTTCGTCGACGTGCTCGATCTCGTTGCCCTCGCGGTCGTACCGCCACATCGCGCGCTCGCGGCGCACGCCGACGCGCGAGGCGGGTTTGCCGTCGACAGTCCAGCCCAGCTGCACGCGCCCGCCGCCGACCTCAGGAGCGGTGCGCGGCCGGCCGAACTGGTCCAGCTCCTCGTCGGAGACCTCGGCTTCGCCCAGGAAGCCCGGCAGCTCAGGCACGGCGGGCTGGTCGTACCGGCGCTGCCAGATCCGTCCGCTGCCGTGCACCGTGATCGAAGCCAATTCGACGCCGTCGTGCTCCAGTTCGGCGAGACTGCCGTCGGGACGGGCGATGGTGAGCGGCGTGCCGTCCTCGTCGTAGGTGTACTCGGTGACCCGGCCGAGCGGATCGACCCGGCGGAGGAGATTTCCGTAGCGGTCCCATTCGGAGCGCGTCACGTTGCCCAGCGGATCGGTCTCCCGGACCGGCCGTCCCTCGAGGTTGTACTCGTATTCCGAGGTGTGGCCGAGGGAATCGGTGAACCGGGTGATGCGGGTTTCGGGGCGGAACTCGAACGCGCCGCTGTAGAAGCCCTGATCGCCCTCGGTGCGCACGCAGCGGCCTTCGGCGTCGTAGACGTAGCGGTAGGCGACCCCGTTGCGGTCTTCCCAGCTCGTGACCCGGCCGTCGGGATCGTAGGTGTAGCGCATCGCGGTGCCCGAGGAGTTGATGACCTCGGAGAGGTGGCCGCGGTAGTTGTAGCGGTAACTGCGCACGACGACGTCCGGAGCCGGGCCGTCGCCGATCATCCGCAGTTCGGTGACGCGGTGCCCGTCGGTGCGGAAGCCGACCTGGATCCCGCTGGAATGCGTGAGCAGCGCCGGCGCGCCGGAGTCGGCATAGGACAGTTCGGTCCGCGCGCCGTCGGCGTCCTCGATCGAGCGCAGCGGGAAGGCCTTGCCCTCGCCGGAAAACCGCATCGTCCGGTCCGGACGCACCTGGTCGATGGTGCAGCTGCCGTCGGCGTGCCTGGTGAGCGGCCAGCGCGCGCCTTCCGTCGGCAGCACCGGCTCGTCCCCGGCTGGCAGCGGGTAATAGAGGGTGACCCCTTCCGGCCCGTAGTACCGGATGTACTCCTCGCCGAACTCGAGCCGTTGGTCCACAGTGGACGACCAGGTCGAACCGAACCAGCGCCCGGAGCGATACGACGACCGATGCGTCCGCCGCATCAGCAGGTCCGGCAGTTCGAGGTCGTAGTCCTCGACGAGCACCTCGCCGGTGGAGATGACGACCGGGTCGGTCAGGCAAGGCGGATCGGCGTCGCCCTCCTGCTTGGCGTTGGACGCCTCGGTCTTGTCCTTCGCCGGGTCGGGCTGCTCGTTCCCGCCGCGTTCGTTCTTGTTCGCGCCGCCCTCGGCGCCGCCGTTGCCCTGCGCCTCGTCCTTCGCGGGTTCGCGCGGGGGCGGCTCGTGGTTCCCGCCGCCCTTGTTCTCCGGCGGCGGACCGTCGTGCGCGCCGGAGGTATTGGTGGACTCGTCCTTGGCGGGCGGCGGTTTCTCGCCGCCGCCACCGCCCTTTTCGTTCGGGGTGTCCTTCGCGCCGGAAGGCTTGGTGGAGCCGCCGCCGGGAGACTTGATCTCCTTCGGCGTGTGCGTGGCCTCCTTGCCGCCGCCCTTGATGCTCTTCATCGACTTGGCGACGTTCTCGAACAGGCCCTTGGTCTTGGTGAGGAGCTTGCCGAGTTCCTTGAGCGCCTTGGTGAGGTTCTTGACCAGTTCGGCGATCTGCTTGGCGGTCTTGGCCACCAGGTTGACCACCTGCGGCACCACCCAGGCCATCCCGATGCCGAGGGTGAACAGCACCTGCAGCGCCCACGAGATCAGGTGCGCCACGACCTGGGCGATGATGTCGCGCACGAGCATCCGCACCGCGCCGACGACCTCGCCCGCGGTCTTCACCCCGCTGCCCGCGCCTTCGCAGGCCTGCGCGGCGCCTTCGAGGGTCTTGGCGACCTCCTCGGCCTGCTTGCGGTAGGCGTCGGCGCTGCCGCCCTCCCAGGACTCGATGTCCTTTTTGACCTGTGCGGCCAGATCCTGGGAGACCGACGAGACCTCTTTGGCGACGTTCTTCCAGGTCTCGGAGTACGCGTGCACCTGGTCCGGGTCGCCGGCCAGTTTGTCCAGCGCTTCCTTGAGCGGGCCGACGTGTTCGATCAGCCAGCCGACACCCGCGGCGAGGATCGCGCCGAACGGGTCCATCACCGCGGCGAGCGCTTCCATGCCGACCCCGACCGCGCCCATCACGGTCGCCGCCCAGTCGCCGGACTCGATGCCGTCCTTCAGGCCCTTGCCAGCCTCGAGGATCGAGATGCCGGAGATCGCGGAGGTCGAGTCCTGCTTTTCGGCGACCAATGGATTCGACATACCGGCCCTTCTTCGCGCTCAACACATTCACTTGGGCGCGCAGCCGAATTCGAACGCACAGACCCCCGTAACAGGTTACCGAGAGTTCTCGCGAGCTTGCCTCGGTGTTGCGCTTATTTACGCCGGTGGTGCCCGCGCTTGCCAGCGGGCCAGCGGTAAGCGCGCAAAACCCGCCGCAGAGCTCCGGAACTCGGAGTCGGCGGCGGGTCTGGGAAGTGGAACCGCGGGCCGGTGCCGGTCGGGGGAGGGGAGTGCAACGGCACCGGCCCGCGGAGTTCTGGGTCGCGACCGGCGCGGCGGCACCGGTGCGATGATCTTCAACCTAGCGTCCGATTACTGCGTCCGCTAGGTGTTCTGCCGGACATTTTTCGATTAATCGCGTTCGCGGACTAGAGGTGGCCGAGGGCGGTCCGTCTCGCTCGGGGGGACGGACGGACCAGCCCTCGGCCGGGCGAGGATGCCGGGCGGCCGAGCCGGTTGGGGCAACCGGGCTCGCCGCGCGCTCGCCAGTTGAGGTCGAATGGGTGATCCGCCCGGACTCACCCATCCGAGGGGTCAGGCGCTGACCGGACGCGGCTTCACCAGGGCGTGCCTGCCGGTGGTCTCCGCGGCCGATTCGGCTCGCCGGTTCTGGCCGGGCACGGTGGGAACCGCGGCGCGGCGGCGGGTCGGACGGTGCCCGGCGGCAGCGGACAGCGCTTGCGGGGCCAGGCCGCCGGCGACCAGGTGCTCGTGCGCCACCTGCCACACCGAGCACGGGGCCTTGCAGCGGTGCCAGCGCGTCGAGCAGGTGGGGCAGTCGCCGCGCTCGTCGGGCTCGTGCGCCTGCAGCATCGCGCGCCAGCCCTCGGCGAGCCGGGGCAGTTCGGAGCGGGCGACCGAGACCAGCGACGGGGCGTCGGCGCGTTCCGCCAGGTCGGACAGCATGTCGAGGCGCTCCCACACGGCGTTGCGGAGAACCTGACCGAGAACCTGATCCATGGGGAAACTCACCGTCACCTTTCCGCCATCGTGGCGGCTTCGTTGAGCGCGGCCCGGAGCTGGCCGAGCTGGCCGGACGTGAGGCGGGCGGTCTCCCCGGGCGGGGACACCACGACGACCTCGTCGTCCTCGACGAACACCGTCACGGCGCGCTCGCGGCTGATGAGATCTCCGCACTGCACGCGCCACACGACCTGGCCGCCCTCGAAATGCCGCACGCCCGCGGTACGCGGGTCAGCGGACACCGAAGCGGCGACAGCGGAAGCGACAGTAGGCGGCACCGGGCGTGCCGTGGTGATTCCCGGTGCGGCCGGCCGTGCGGACCGCACCGCGGTCCCGGCGTGTCCTCCACCGAGCGAATCCACGAACTCCACTGTCCCTCCACGCTCTCTCGTCCCGGGCCGGCGCATCTTGCGAGATGCACCTGTCCCGGCAGATCTGTGTCGTCGGGTCCATCGCTCTCCGTGATCGCTGCGGGTGTCCGAGCAGTGACGGAGATCTGGCAACTACAGTGAAGTGAAACCGGGTGCGAGAGAAGGTCGAAACCGCGTCATAGCGGTGACCGGACCGCGTTCCACGGTAAGCGGTCAGCGGAGTTCGGCCCTGCCGATCAACCCGGCTGTCCGCGCGTTTCACAAGGTTCTCGCGTGTGCTTAGGGTGCTGATCAGACGCCCAGGAGACGGTGAGGGGGCGCAATGGCAATGGATGCCAGTGCTGGCAGTGGTTCCGGAGTCTCTCACGCAGACGCCCGGTCAGGCGGTCCGGTTCCGGCCGACGCCTGGGAACAGCCCGACATGCGGGAGGCGCTCGCCGCCCGCGAGGTCAGCGCCGTGTACCGGCTGTTGCGCAAGCACGGAGTATCGCAGCGCCAGATCGCCGCGATGACCGGCCAGTCGCAGTCCGAGGTGTCGGAGATCCTCAAGGGTCGCCAGGTCATGGCCTACGACGTGCTCACGAGAATCGCCGACGGCCTGGGTGTCC
Source organism: Amycolatopsis sp. NPDC004079 (assembly GCF_040610415.1). NCBI lineage: Bacteria > Bacillati > Actinomycetota > Actinomycetes > Pseudonocardiales > Pseudonocardiaceae > Amycolatopsis > Amycolatopsis sp. NPDC004079. The sequence goes on from NZ_JBEXMH010000003.1 coordinate 283,121, forward strand.
CCCGTGGATACATGGGTCTCGCCTATGACGAGACCACGGCGATACGGGTCGTCGGCGCGTCCGACGGCCGGCAGGCTGAGGAGGACGAGTCCGTGAAGCGACGGAGGTTCCTCGCGCACGCCGCCCAGGTCACGATGGGTGCGGCGGTGTTCGGTCCGGAATCCGGCACGTGGTCGGAGGCGCCCGCGCGCACTCCCGCCCCCGGGCGCATCGGGACGACCGACGTGCGCCAGGTCGAGGCGGCGACCAGAGCGTTGCGCGCGCTCGATTACCAGTACGGCGGCGGATTCTGCCGCGACGCGGTCGTCGCGCAGCTGTCGTGGGGCCAGCAGATGCTCGACTCCAGCGCGGCCGAGCAGGTGAAGACGCGGCTGTTCACCGCGATCGCGGACCTGCACAGCCTCGCCGGGTGGACGTCCTTCGACACCGGTCTGATGGACTCCGCGCGCGGGCATTTCGCGCAGGCGCTCGACCTGGCCAAACAGGGCGGCGACCACCACCTGGTGGCGAACGTGCTGTACCGGATGGGCCGCGTCTACCTGCACCAGGACGCCGCGAACGACGCGCTGAAACTGTTCCAGCTCGGCCAGATCGCCGCGCAGGAATCCGGTTCCGAGCTGGCCGTCGCCGTGCTCTGCGCCAACGAGGCGTGGGCCTACGCGATGATGGGCAACGAGGAGCAATCGGTGAAGCTGCTCGGCCGGTGCAAGGACGAATTCGCCCGCGCCGACCTGGCCAAGGCCGAATCGTGGGTCAAGTTCTTCAACGAGACCGACGTCTACGCGATGACCGGCACCGTGCACACCGTGCTGGCGATGAAGAACCCCGAGCACACGAAGTACGCGATCCCGGCGCTGAGCCGCGCGGTCGACGCCTACACCGACGACATGGCGCGCAGCAAGGCGTTCATGCTGAGCGCGCTCGCCACGAATCACCTGCTCGAGGGCGATATCGACCACGGCGTGAAGATCGGCGGCAAGGCCCTCGAATGCGCGGAAAGCATCAAATCCGCGCGGGTCAAGGACCGGTTGCGGCCCCTGCAGGTGGAAGCCGAGCGGCGAAGCAACAACCCCGACGCCCGTGACCTCGCCGACCGGCTCAAGATCTTCTACGCGGCCTGAGCCGACCGGATTCGCTTTGCCCGAAGGCAGGTTCACCCCTGCGAAACTGCGCCGGGTGCTGGCCGCCACGTGCGCCCGGCTGGGTTTCGACCCGGCGGGCGCGCGCCTGCTGCGGTTCACCAACAACGCGGTCTTCGCGCTGAACGGGGCGCCGGTCGTCGTGCGGATCGTCGGGTCCACCCGGCTGCGCCACCGCGTCGGCACGGTCGTGCGCGTCGCCGAGCATTTCGCCCGGCACGACGTGCCTGCGGTCCGGCTGCTGGCCGGGGTCGAGCAACCGCTTGACGTGCAAGGACACCTGGTCACGGTCTGGGATCTGGTGCCGTTCGCCGGGCCTCCGCCGACGCCTGCCGACCTCGCCGGACTGCTGCGCCAGGTGCACGCCCTGCAGCCGCCGGACGGCCTGCCCGAATGGGAACCGCTGCGCTCGATCGAGGCCCGGGTCGCCGACGCCGAGGAACTGGCCGACGCCGACCAGCGGTTCCTGCTGGAGCGCTGCGCCGAGGTGCAGGACCGGCTCGACGCCCTGGATTTCCCGCTGGCCAGGGGATTCGTGCACGGCGACGCGCATCCGGGCAACGTGCTGCCCGGCCCGGACGGCCCGGTGCTGTGCGATTTCGATTCCTCCTGCGTCGGCCCGCCGGAATGGGATCTGACGCCGCTCGCCGTCGGCCGCGAACGGTTCGGTGACCCGCCTGCCCGGTATGCGGAGTTCGCCACGGCCTACGGATTCGACGTGACGGCCTGGCCGGGGTTTTCCGTGCTCAGGGCGGTGCGGGAGCTGAAGCTGACGACGAGCGTGCTGCCGATTCTGCGCAGTCATCCGCCGGTGCGGGCTGAACTCCGCCGTCGGCTGGCGGACCTTCGCGACGGCCGGACGGCCACCGCGTGGACGAGATACCGTTGAGCGGGATTCTGCACGTGCATTCGCAGACTGCAGATGACCGTTCAACGCTTTCCCGACGATGGCTGACGGGGTATCGCTGCGCAGCGAGAATTCGGTCCGGCAGGTCGCCCCAGTCAGCGTACTGCTAGTCCCATTGTGCAAGTTGCGGCTACCCGCCGTCACTTCGGCCGGTCAGGACACCGCGACCGGGGCCCGGGTGAGCACCACCGCGAAGCCGAAAGCGAGACCCATCACGGTCAGTTCCAGCGTGGCCCACGACGCGAGCGCCGTCCGCTGGTGTCGCACGATGCGCGGCATCAGCCGCCACCGCAAGTTGGCCGCCAGCAGCGCGATCGCACCGGTGCACAGCACCTTCAGCACCATCAGCTGGCCGTACGGCGTGGTGAACACGCCCGCCCAGAAGCCGATCGTCGGATTCGCCAGGATTTCCACGACGCCGTTGAACAGACCGGTCACCGCGGACAGCACCAGACAAAGCGTCGCCAGTTTCGAGAACCGCGGCAGCGCGTGCGCGAGCAGCGTCCGGTTCGCGGCGAGGAGCACGATCATCGCGCCGAGGCCGCCGCACCAGGCGACCGCGCTCATCACGTGCAACTCCATCGAGATCATCGTGTAGTCGTGATAGGCCCAGTTCGACGCGTGACCGGTGACCGGCAACGGCAGCAGCGCGAACATGCCGAGGCCCACCCGCACCTCGGCGGGCACCTTCTCGCCCTTGCGCAGCGCGACGAAGCCGAGCGCGGCGTGCAGCAGCGCGAGCACCGCCACGATCACCAGCGCCTTGCCCGCGCCGACGTCGGCGATGTAGCCGCCGATGTCGCCGCCGGTCAGCATCTTCCTGCCCGGCTTGTACTCCGCGGTCTGCAGGATCAGCGCGACCACCGCGGTCGCCGCCCAGATCAGCGCGGCGGCGACGGCGGCGGGACGGGCCCGGCGCATGACCGGTTCGGTGAGCTTCGGCCGGTCGTAGCCGACCAGCACGGACAACAGGGCCAGCCCGATCGTCGCGACCGCCGAAAGGTCCAGCAGCACGCGCACGATCGGGATGGCCGCCGAGACCACCTCGCTGGGTTCCACCACGCCCGGAATGGGCGAGGACGCGGTGAGCGCGATGCCGATCAGCGCGCCCAGCAGTCCCGCGACGACCACGCAGGCGAGCGTGGCCCAGCGGACGGCGGAGGTGGTCTCGGCTCGCGTCACTGGTCCGCCTTGTCCGATCCGGGGTCGCGGCCGGTGCGCAGCGCGACGGTGAGGCCGATCGCGAGCAGCACCACCGCACCGGCGATCCACACCCAGATCGGCACGCCGCTCGACGACGAGGAATCGGCCGGAGCCGACTGGGCCGGGGCCCCGGCCGCCTTGGCCGCGTCGCCCTTCGCCGGGGTGCCGTTGCCCGCGGCGGTGAGGGTGAACGGGATCTCGCCGGACACCGGGTGCCCGTCGGCGGAGAGGACCCGGTAGCCGACGGTGTACTTGCCCGCCGGGCCGAGCGGCCGCAGCGGCGCGCTCAGCACGTTGTTCTCCACCGTCACCGGACCCTCGGCCCACTGGCTGCCGTCCGGTCCGGTCACCGCGATCTGGTTGACGTCGGCGTTCTGCACGTACTGGTCGAACGTGAGCGTGACCTTCGCCGGGCCCTTGGCGACGGAAGCGCCGTTGGCCGGGTCGGAGTTGATCAGCACGTTGTGCGCCAGCGCCGGGGTGGCCGTGCCTAGCAGGGCCACCCCGGAAATCGCCAGCGCGAGAAGCGCTTTACGCATTACTTGGTTCCTTCGGTCTTTCCTGCGGCGGGACGACGGGAGCGCAGCACCGCGCCCGCGCCGACGCCGAGCCCGAGCGCGCCGACCACGAGGCCGGCCCCGCCGAGCCAGCGCGCCGTGTTGTCCGACGACGAGGCGGCCTCGGCGTTGTCACCGGCCGCCGTGGTCTGCGTGTGGCCGCCGTGCTCCGACGATTCGGCGGCGGCGAGCTTGATGGTCGGGGCGGGGTGCTCCGGCTCCTCGCCGCTGGGCGGGGTGGGCTGGTTCCAGTCCACCACTTTGCCACCCTCGTACGTCTGGACGGCGGGGAATTCGAGCTGGTCGACGTTCGACGGCAGCGGGCCGCCGCTGACCTCGAACTCCTGGAACTCGGTCGAGCCGATCTTCGTGCCCGGCTGCGCGGTCCAGACGACCTTCGTGACCGCCTCGGTGATCTTCGTGCCGGACGCGGTGGTCACCGGCTGGGGCAGCTTCGACTTGGTGACCTCGGCGGTCCAGCCGGGGATCGGCTTGGTGCGGAAGTTGCCGATGCCGTACTCCGGTTTGACGTCGACCTCGACCTTGATCGTGCCGAGCTTCGCGTCCTCGTTCGGGACGCGGAAGAAGATCGTGCCGTAGCCGCCCTTGGCCGGCTGGTCGCCGTAGACGTTGGCGGTCACGTGCGCGGACGCGATGCCCGCGCCGAGCAGACCGGTGGCGGCGACGGTCGCGGCGAGCACGCCGGCGCGACGGAAGACATGGTGGGACACAACTGCTCCTGAACAGGGGTGAGCCGGCGGAGGCAGAGCCTGCGCCGGAAAAGGGGGAAGGGGTGGTGAGCGGCAAAGCCGAGCAGAACCGGCTTGAACACTCACGAGGGGTTCAGGAGCCCCCTGGCGGCCCGCGCCGCCCCCGCACGCGCCGCAACTCAACCGTCAGCAACGGCACCGCACCAGCCGCACGCGGCCGCGCGATCCCGGCCGCCGCCACCGGAACCGGCAACGGCCGGACCAGCAGCGGAAGAATCACCCGCACCACGCGCAGCACCGCAAGCAGCATCGCGTCCGCCCGGGCCAGCACCAGCGCGGTGAGCAGGGTCGCGACGGCGTGCGCCGCGGTCATCGCCCAGCCGTCCGGCGCGGCAGCCGCGCCGCTCGGGTCGTGCCCGCCGAGCGTCGTCAGCACCAGGTGCATGACGAGCTGTCCGCCGCCGAGCACGGCGATCGTGGCGAGCGGTCCGCGGGCCCGGCCGGCGAGCGCGGTGGCGGTCCAGCCGAGCAGGCCCGTCAGCAGCAGGGTGAGCGCGGGATCCGGCAGCCCGCCGTCGGCGGCCGCGTGCGCGGTGACGGCGAGTGACGCCGAACTCAGAGCGAGCAGCCCGCCACGGACAGCGGCGAGTGCGCCGCGATGCCGGGCCGGGGTGCTCATTCGGGCAGCTTAACGGCACTCCGGTGGGTGACTGAAGCGTCTCGAATGGTGAGCAACTGCGGAAAACGTCCAGGTAGGCGGGTCTCGATCCGGTAAAAACCGCCCGGTGGGGCCCCTCGCTTCGGTTGCCGACCCCTCGGGGATGCGAAACGGTGGGTAATCACAACCGAGAAGTGGGGGTTTCGACCGTATCCGTTCCGGGTAGTCACCCTGCCGATTGATGGGCTACTCCGAACGGGTGACGTCCGGGGCTCGCAAGCTGGCGGGAGAACGAATACGGATGAACCTCTTCGAGTACATCTCGGACCGGTGGGGAAGGCTGCTGCTCCAGGCGTGGCTGCACACCAGCATGGTGGTGCAGTGCACGATCCTCGCCGCGATCCTGGGCGTGCTGATCGGCATCGCCGTCTATCGCAGCCCCATCGGCTCCGCAGTCGCCACGGCACTGGCCAGCACGATCCTCACCGTCCCGTCGTTCGCCCTGCTGGGTCTTCTGATCCCGCTCTCGGGCCTCGGCTCGACCACCGCGGTGATCGCGCTCGTGCTGTACGGCCTGCTGCCCATCGTCCGCAACACGATCGTCGGCCTCGACGCGGTCGACCCGGCGATCACCGACGCCGCCCGCGGCATCGGGATGAGCAGGCTTTCCGTGCTCACCCGGGTCGAACTGCGGCTGGCCTGGCCGGCGATCCTCACCGGCATGCGGGTCGCCACGCAGATGCTCATGGGCATCGCGGTGATCGCGGCCTACGCCAAGGGCCCCGGCCTCGGCGCGGAGGTCTTCTCCGGCCTCACCAACGCCGGGAGCACGAACTCCCTCAACCAGGCCCTCACCGGCACCATCGGCGTGGTCGTCCTCGCGCTGGTGCTCGACGGCATCTACGTCCTGATCAAGCGATTCACCATTTCTAGGGGTGTCCGTGGCTGAGCACACTGCGACCGAAGAAGAAAACGTCTCCGGCGTCGAGATCGAACTGGACCACGTCACCAAGCGTTACTCCGGCACCCGCGCCCCCGCGGTCGACGACTTCTCGATGGTCGTGCCCGCGGGCAAGATCGTGGTGTTCGTCGGCCCGTCCGGCTGCGGCAAGACCACCACGATGCGGATGATCAACCGGCTGATCGAGCCGTCGTCCGGCCGGATCACCATCGGCGGGCAGGACGCGCTGAAGCTCGACGTGGACACCCTGCGCCGCCAGATCGGCTACGCGATCCAGCAGGCCGGGCTGTTCCCGCACTTCACCGTCGCGCAGAACATCGCCGTCGTGCCCGGCCTGCTCGGCTGGGACAAGAAGAAGGTGACCGCGCGGGTCGAGGAGATGATGGACCTGGTCGGGCTCGACCCGGCCGACTTCCGCGACCGCTACCCGCGCCAGCTGTCCGGCGGCCAGCAGCAGCGCGTCGGCGTGGCCCGCGCGCTCGCCGCCGACCCGCCGGTGCTGCTGATGGACGAGCCGTTCGGCGCGGTCGACCCGATCACCCGCGGCAACCTGCAGGACGAACTGCTGCGGCTGCAGACCGACCTGAAGAAGACGATCGTCTTCGTCACGCACGACTTCGACGAGGCGGTCAAGCTCGGCGACCGGATCGCGGTGCTCGGCAACCAGTCGAAGATCCTGCAGTACGACACGCCGGAGTCGATCCTGGCGAACCCGGCGGACGACACGGTCGCCGGTTTCGTGGGCGCCGGCGCTTCGCTCAAGCAGCTGACCCTGCTGCGGGTGCGCGACGTCGAGCTGCAGCAGGACGCGCTCACCACGACGATCGACGAAGCGCCCGCCGACGTGCGGGAGAAGCTGAGCAAATCGCGCAAGCCGTTCGCGCTGGTGCTCGACCAGCGGCGGCGGCCGATCCGCTGGGTGCACGTGCGCGAGCTGACCAACGCCACGTCGCTGGGTTCGGTCGGCAAGCCGCTGCGCGACATCGTGAGCCTCCAGTCGACCCTGCAGGACGCGCTCGAGGCGATGCTCGCCGAAGGCGGTTCGGTGCCGGTCACCGGCGCGCGCGGCGAATACGCGGGCACGATCAAGCTGGACACGGTCATCGCGACGATCCAGCAGCTGCGCGACGAGCACGCCGACGACCACGTCGACGAGGACGGGGCCACGGCATGACCGCTGCCGTCGATACCGGTTTCAGTACCGAATCAGGCTCCCGCCGCGCGGAACGCGTCCGGCTGTTCGCGCAGCCCGTCGTCGTCGTGCTGATCGTCGCGGTGACGCTGATCTGGGTGTTCGCCAGCGGGCTCACCGCGACCGAAAAGGAAACTCTGAACGCGGAGTCGCTGCTCACCGCGCTGCGCGACCACTTGGCGATGACCGTCGTGGTCACCGCGATCGTGGTGCTGGTGGCGGTGCCGCTCGGGATCATCGTGACCCGGCCGTGGGCGAAGTGGCTCGCGCCGATCTTCCTGGCGATCGCGAACATCGGGCAGGCCGCGCCCGCCCTCGGCGTGCTGGTGCTGTGGTTCATCTTCACCGGCGCGGTCGGCGGGCTCTGGGTCGCGGCGCTGCCGCTGGCGTTCTATTCGCTGCTCCCGGTGCTGCGCAACACGATGGTCGGCATCCAGCAGGTGGACCCGTCGCTGATCGACGCCGGCCGCGGCATCGGGATGTCCGCGCAGAAGGTGCTGTGGCGGGTGGAATTCCCGCTCGCCGTCCCGCTGATCCTGGCCGGCCTGCGCACGTCGCTCGTGCTGGCGGTCGGGACCGCGACGTTCGGCATGTTCGTCAACGCGGGCGGGTTCGGGCTCCTGATCGACACCGGCTACAAGCTCAACCTCACGAAGGTGCTGATCACCGGTTCGGTGCTGGCCGTCGCGCTGGCGCTGCTGGTGGACTGGCTGGGCGCGGTCGCCGAGCAGTACTTCGGACCGAAGGGACTGCGCTGATGAACGTCCTGAAGAAGGCGGGCGCGCTGGTCGGCGCCGCCCTGCTCGCCGGGACGCTCTCGGCGTGCGGGCTCGACGTCAACACCTCGATCCCGTTCAAGATCGAACCGGGCTCGATCCGGCCGATCCCGTCGCTCGAAGGCCAGCGGGTGGTCGTCGGGTCGAAGGACTTCACCGAGAACATCATCCTCGGCTACATGGCCGAGATGGCGCTGAGCGCGGCGGGCATGGACGTCATCGACCTCACCGACATCAAGGGGTCGAACTCGTCCCGGCAGGCGCTGCTCAACGGGCAGACCGACGTGACCTGGGAGTACACCGGCACCGGCTGGATCAACTACCAGGGCAACGAGCTGCCGGTTCCGGGCGGGGAGAAGGCGCAGTACGACGCCACGGCGAAGGCCGACGCGGAGAAGTACGGCGTCACCTGGCTGAAGTACTCGCCGCTGAACGACCAGTACGCGTTCGCCACCACCGAGGCGTACGCGGCGAAGAACAACCTCAAGTCCACCTCGGACCTGGCGAAATTCCTCACCACGCATCCGGACCAGAACCGGTTCTGCCTGGAGACGGAGTTCACCAGCCGCCAGGACGGGTTCCCGGCGGCGGTCAAGGCGTACGGGTTCAAGAACCCGAAGATCGAGAACTTCGGGATCGGCACCATCTATTCGGCGGTGGCCAACGGCACCTGCCCGGTCGGCGAGGTGTTCACCACCGACGGCCGGATCTCCGGGCTGAACCTGCGCGTGCTGGAGGACGACAAGAAGGCGTTCCCGCAGTACAACGCCGCGGCGACGCTGCGCACGGAGTTCCTGGACAAGTATCCGGAGATCCGCGGTCCGCTGGAGAAGGTGGCGGCGGCGCTCGACAACAAGCAGATGGTCGAGCTGTGCAAGAAGGTCGACGTGGACGGCAAGGACGCCGGCACCGTCGCGCACGACTGGATGCTCGAGAAGGGCTTCATCAAGTAGCGCTTCTCGACAGCGGAACGGGCCCCTTGAGTTCGCTCAAGGGGCCCGTCGCCGTTTTTCAGATGCCCAAGCGGTGCAGCAGCTGGTCTTCGAGCCGCTCGAGTTCGCCGGTCACCGCGCGGTGCGCGGCCTTGCGCCGAGCCGCGGGCATGCGCTCGGCGGCGCGCACCGTGGCCGACAGCTGCTCCAGCGTCGACTGCGTCTCGGCGGCGAACTTCTGGTCCTGCTCGGTCGCCTTCGCCGACTTCTTCAGCTCGCCGAGGCCCTGCACGAGTCCCGCGATCCGGGCGTGCAGCGCCGCGCCGCGGCCGGTGTACTCGCCGAGCTGGTCGACGGCGACGCCCAGCTTGCGGGCCTGGTAGCGGTCGTACGCCTCCCGCGCCGCGCCCGCCGCGCGGACCGCGTACGGCGCGAGCACCGGCAGCACCGCCGGTCCGAGCACCTTGGCCACCGCGACCGCGTTCTTCGCCTTCTTCGGGGTGATCCGGGCTTCACCCTCGTCCTGCTTGGCCTTGTCTTGCTTGGCCTTGCGCGCCATGGCCGTTACCTCCCACGCCTTCTCCGGATGAACTTACTGGTCCCCGACGTGACGGGCATGTCGGCTCGCGCGGGGAACGTCGTACCCACGATCTATTGTGATCGCTATGGGAGACGAGGTGTTGCTCGACGCGGGAGCAGTGAGCCGTTGCCGCCGCCGGGTGCACCTGGAACACGACCCGGCGATGCGCGACGTGCCGCTGCCGCCGCCGGATCCGACGGCGCAGCAGCGCATCGACGACGCGACCGCGCACCGCGAGGAGATCCTCGAACAGCTGGTCGCGGCCTCGGGGCCGGATGCCACGTGGGCGCGAGTGCCGCGCGCCGCGCCCGCTGGCGAGCGGGTGCGGCTCACCGAGCAGGCGTTCGCCGATGCCGCGCAGTACATCTGGGGCGCGCTGCTGCCCGCCGATCCGGTCGGGCACCGGCGCGGCGGGATCGACCTGCTCGTGCGGGTCGACGACGGATACGTGCCGGTGCTGGTGGTCCGGCACCGGATCACCGACCGGGGCCAGGGCGCGCCCACCACCGCGATGACGGAGCTGGACCCGGCGCGTCGTTCGCCGGACGAACTGCGCAAGGTGCGCTCGCAGCCGCGAGACCAGCTGCGGCTCGCGCATCTGCGGCGAATGCTGGAGTCGCGCAAGCTGGCGGCCAGCGGACGCGCGGTCGGCGGGGTGATCGGTCTCGACGCTGATGTCGTCGTGTGGCACGACCTCACCGCGGGCACCTGGCCGGGCGGCCGCAGCGCGCTGGACGAGTACGACGCGCGCTTCGAGGACCGGCTCGCTGTCGCGACCGCAGCCGCCACCGGCGCGGAAGCGTTGGCCGCGCCTTCGCGAGTGCTGGAGTGCCGGCGGTGTCCGTTCTGGGCCACCTGCGAGGTCGTGCTCACCGAGACGCGTGACGTGAGCCTGGTGGTGCGCGGCGAGGACGCGGGCGAGCTGCGGCGCGTCGGAGTGTCCACTGTAGACAAGCTGGCCGCGCTGGATCCGGCCGCCGAAGCGCCGCCGATGAACTGGACGGGCGGCACGTTCTCCGACGCGATCATGCTCGCCCGGGCGTGGCTGGCGGATCTCACCGTGGTGCGCCGGACGCCGCGGATCGAGGTGCCGCGCGCGGACGTCGAGGTCGACGTGGACATGGAAAGTTTCGGCGACGCCGGGGCTTACCTGTGGGGGACGCTGCTGTCCGGAGCGGACATCGGGGTGCCGCAGGGGTACCGGGCGTTCGCGACCTGGGAGCCGTTGCCGACGGTGGACGAGGCGCGGTCGTTCGCGGAGTTCTGGGCTTGGTTCACGGATGTTCGTGCGCGGACTCTCGCCGCGGGGCTGACTTTCCGGGCGTATTGCTACAACGCGCTCGCGGAGAACCGGTGGCTGTTCGGGTCGGTGGATCGGTTCGGGGAGTATTCCGGGGTGCCGGAGAAGCGGGCCGTGCAGTCCTTTGTGGATTCTGATGAGTGGGTGGATCTGTTCCGCAGTGTCACGGATCAGTTCCTGTGCTCGCGGGGCAAGGGGTTGAAGGTGATCGCTCCGGTGGCCGGGTTCGCCTGGCGGGACCCGGAGGCCGGGGGCGAGGCTTCGATGCGGTGGTACCGGGACGCGGTCGGGATGGACGGGGCGGTTCCTGACGACGGGCAGCGGGAACGGTTGTTGCGATACAACGAGGATGATGTGCTGGCGACTAAGGCGCTGCGGGAGTGGATGAGCGAGCGGGCTCAGGACGAGGTTCCGTACATGCTGGATATCTGACTCCGCACGGAAGCCGCGGTGGCACCGGAATTTCACTACGGGAACTGCGACGCGAGTGTTCACGGTCCCGAATGGGTGGCGCGCGGGTCCTCGCAGCAGGAGCGGGAGAGCGACCGCCGCGAGGAGATGCGCGAATGGCGCCGGGGGTGTGCTGCGGTGTTCGGCCAGCACACTTGACCCGGCAGAGGTTATTCGGCGGAGCGCAGTTCCTTGTTTTGCCGCTGGGACTCGTGGAGCTGGTCCTCGAGGGAGACGATGCGGCAGGCGGCATCGACAGCCGTGCCCTGATCGACCAGTTCCCGCACGCGTGCGGCGAGGCGCAACTGCTGGCGGGAGTAGCGGCGATGCCCGCCGGACGAGCGCTGCGGCCGGATCAGGCCCGCCTCGTCCAGGCTGCGCAGGAAGTTCTGGCTGGTGCCGAGCATCTCGGCGGCCCGGCCCATCGTGTAAGCGGGGTACTCGTCGTCATCGAACTTGTCGGCCCCGCCTGAACTCGCAGACGGGGTATCGCGTGGGTCAGGGATCATTCCACCTCCACATCACAAGGGACCCCGGGTGCCGTCATGGCACCCGGGGCCCCAGGGTTGGGTTTCATCATTGTCAACCGGTTGTGAAGCCAGCTTCTGGTATCCGCGGGGTCCGTTCAACGGACGTGCCGCGCGGAGATCGCTGATTCGTAACCGAGAACCACCTGCCAATCTGATGGGACTGCGGTACCCGCGCGGCACTGCTGCTCCGCCGCCGCGGGCGATCCAATGATGTGCCCGTTCCCTTCTTTCCGGTGTTTCCTTCTTGCGGTGTTGCACTTCCGGTACTGCGACTGCTGCGAACGTCACCGGCTGGAACCCTTTCGCTGATCGGCCCCAGCACGCGTAACGCCGCTGGTCACTGCCCGGAGCCCCGTCGAAAATCGGCTCCGGCCACCTGACCGCTTCCGCACTGCCCGGTTTGCCAGTGCGTTTCCTGCGGGTGCTGCACGGTCACCAGTCGAAACCTGTTCCTTGATCGGCTTCGTCCTGCCTGACCGTCTTGTCTCACCTCACGGGCAGTTCGTCATCTCCCGTGCCTGATTGACGTTGTCTCTCTGTGTACGAGGAGAACACTACCCATCCACGGCATCGAATGTCTATCCCCGCCGCCATAGATTTTCTCCGGACTAGGCGCTGATTCGTACTTTCGCTATACTCGTCGACGAGTACTCGTCCACGAGAGGAGGTCGGCGTGAAGCGGCGGAAGGTGTCCAACATGCTGGGCCTCGCCGTGCTGGCCGCGTTGTGCGAGCGGCCGATGCATCCGTACGAAATCGCCACTGTGCTGCGGGGACGGGGCAAAGAGGGCGATCTGAAGATCAAGTGGGGCTCCTTCTACACCGTGGTCGGCAACCTCGAAAAGCACGGCTTCATCGAGGCGGTCGAAAACGTGCGGAACGGGGCCCGGCCGGAGCGGACTGTTTATCGGATCACTGAGGCCGGCCAGGCTGAGCTCGAGGATTGGATCGCCGAGCTGCTCGGGACCCCTGATCCGGAACCGACGCGGTTCCACACTGGGCTGTCGGTGATGCTCGCGATCGGGCCGGACCTTGTTGACCAGCGGTTGCGGAGCCGGGTCGGTGAGCTGGAGCGGATGATCGACGACCGCGTCGCGGCGTTGGAGAAGATGCGGGCCGAGCTGTCCCGGCTGTTTCTCGTGGAGAGCGAATACCAACTGGCGATGTGGCGCGCGGAGGCCGAATGGATCCGCGGGCTGCGTGCGGAGCTCGCCTCCGGAGCGATTTCGGGGGTCGAGGAATGGCGGCACTACCGGGAAACCGGGGAGCTGCCCGACATGACCGCCTTCGTGAAGAACGCGGACGAAATGACCGCCTTCGTCAAGAACGAAGGGGAATAAAGAGAGTCCCGGAGGAGGTGCTGGCACACCGCCCCCGGGACGGGAACCGTCGAACCGGAAACCGCGTGTGCGGGTACCTGTCCTCAGGCTGCGTAACAAGGATAAGGGGCACCCCTCGTGCGGCGCTGGTTCGGTACTCACCGAACAGGGAGAAGCACATGGGGAACACCCAGGTCAAACGTCATCGCACGAAACTGCTGCCGGAGATGGAGGGGCCGATCGCCCGGGCGTACGCGCGGGGGCGGCGCACCGAACCGCAGCTTGTGCAGTATCGCGAGACGGCCGAGATGATGGCCGCGGACCTGGCCGAGGGCACTGACCTGCTCGAGGTCGCGCCGGGGCCGGGGTTCTTCGCCGTCGAAATGGCTCGCACCGGGCGGTGCAAGGTGACGGGGCTGGACGTCAGCCGCACGTTTGTCGAGCTGGCCAGGGAGTACGCCCAAGAGCAGGGCGTCACGGTGGACTTCCGCCGGGGCGACGTGGCGGCGATGCCGTTCGCGGACGGGTCGTTCGACTTCCTGATCTGCCAGGCGGCGTTCAAGAACTTCGCCGACCCGGTGGACGCGCTCGACGAGATGCACCGGGTGCTGCGGCCCGGCGGCGTCGCGCTGGTGCAGGACTTGAGCCGGAGCACCACGGACGCGGAACTCGACGCTGAGGTCGAGCGGATGAATCTCGGTCCGGTGGGCACGTTCTCCACCGTCCGGGTGCTCCGCGGGCTGCGGCGGCGGGCGTACACGCCGGAGCAGTTCAGGGCGACCGTCGCGGAGAGCAAGTTCCGCACCTGCGAGGTGACCCCGGACGGGATCGGCCTCGAGGTGCGGTTGCGCAAGGAGTGACCGGAGGGGTGGGTGTGCCGCCGTGGGGGCGGCACACCCACTCCCCGCAGGTCAGCGCGGGGCCATCCGCAGCGAGCCGTCCATGCGGACGACCTCGCCGTTGAGGTAGTCGTGGTCGATCAGCGACAGGGCGAGCTGCGCGTACTCGTCCGGGCGCGCCAGCCGCTTCGGGAACGGAATCCCGGCGGCGAGGCCGGCGCGGAACTCGTCGCTGACGGTGGCGAGCATCGGGGTGTCGACGATGCCGGGCGCGATCGTCAGCACGCGGATGCCGTGCGAGGCGAGGTCGCGCGCGGCGGGCAGGGTCATCCCGACCACGCCGCCCTTGGACGACGCGTACGCCACCTGCCCGATCTGGCCGTCGAAGGCGGCGACGGACGCGGTGTTGATGATGACGCCGCGTGCGTCGTCGGCCAGCGGCTCGGTCTTCGCGATCGCCTCGGAGGCGACGGTGAGCACGTTGAAGGTGCCGATCAGGTTGATCTGGATGACCTTCGCGTACAGCCCGAGGTCGTGCCTGCCCCGCTTGGACAGGATGCGCGCGGACGGCCCGATGCCGGCGCAGTTGACCACCGTGCGCAGCGGTACGCCCGAGCTCGCCGCGGTGTCGACGGCGGCCTGCACCTGGTCCGGGTCGGTCACGTCGGCCTCGACGTAGGTGACTCCGTCGACCTGCTCGGCCTTCTCGATCGAGGGCGCGAGGTCGAGGGCGAACACCCGCGCGCCTTTCGCGGCCAGTGCCTTGGCGGTCGCGCCGCCGAGACCGGACGCGCCACCCGTGACGAGCGCTGCGGTGTCGGTGATCTGCATCTTCAGCCTTCCTCCTGCTCTCAGGTGCCGCGGTGCACCTCCGCGCCCAGGTTAACGCTCGTTCGCACGCGGGCCGGAGTGTGTCGCCTCACCCGCTTCTCGTCGCGAGGAGTATTCGGCCTCGACCGCTTCCGTTAGCACTCAGGTCAACTCCGGCTGTCACCTTCAGCACTATGAGCTCAGCTCGGATCGTGGTGGTAGGGACGGGATACGTCGGATTGACCACGGGGGCTTGTCTCGCGAGCCTCGGGCATCGCGTCACCTGCGTGGACGTGGACGTGGCGAAAGTGAACCGGCTCTCAGCGGGCCGCGTGGACATCCTCGAACCAGGACTGGCCGAATTGGTCTCCCGCGGACTGGCGAACGGACGGCTGTCGTTCGTCGTCGGCGCGCGGGAAGCCGTTCGCGGCGCGGAAGGGGTCTTCCTCTGCGTGCCGACGCCGATGGGCGCGGGCGGGTCCGCGGATTTGCGTGCGGTGGAGGCGGTGACCGCCGAGATCGGCGACGTGCTGCCCGCCGGCTGCGCGCTGATCACGAAGTCGACGGTGCCGGTCGGCACCGCGAAACGGATCAGCGCGATGGTCGGCCGCGACGACGTGCCGGTGGTGTCCAACCCGGAGTTTCTGCGCGAAGGCACTGCGGTGCAAGACTTCCTGAACCCGGACCGGATCGTGGTCGGGTCGGACTCGCGCGCCGCGGCCGCGTGGGTCGGGCAACTGTACGGCGATCTCGCCGCACCGATCGTGGTCGCCGACGCGGCCAGCGCGGAGCTGGTCAAGTACGCGGCGAACTGCTTCCTCGCGCTCAAACTGTCCTATGTGAACTCGATCGCCGAACTGTGCGAACGGCTCGGCGCGGACATCGACCTGGTCACCGAAGGAATGGGGTACGACCGACGCATCGGCCGCACGTTCCTCAAGCCTGGCCCCGGATGGGGCGGTTCCTGCCTGCCCAAGGACACCAGCGCGCTGGTCAAGGTCGCCGAGTCGGTCGACTACGACTTCCGCATGCTGACCTCGGCGATCGACGAGAACATCGCCCAGCGCGACCGGATCGTGGCGAAGATCGCCGGTGCCTGCGGCGGAACGCTGGCCGGTGCGCGGATCGGCGTACTGGGCTTGGCGTTCAAGGCGGGCACGAACGATCTGCGCGATTCCCCCGCGCTGGCAGTGTCTTCGGTGCTGGGCGCGCTCGGCGCGGAGATCACCGCGTACGACCCGGCGGTGTCCGGCGGCATCGCCGGGATGACCGTCGTGGACGACCCGTACCAGGTCGCCAAAGACGCGGATGTCGTTGTGGTGCTTACCGAATGGGCCGAGTTCCGCAACCTCGACTGGGTGGCGGTCGCGGACGCGATGGAAGGCGACGACGTCGTCGACACCCGGAATCTGCTCGACCCCGGGATGATCCTCGACGCGGGATTGTCGTGGCAGGGCGTGGGCCGTCCGCGCGCGGCCCGGCGGCGAGTTCCGGTTTCCTGATTGGAGATCCGCTTCCGCTGCGTTATAGTCGTCGGCGGCATCGCGTGTCGGTCACCGGCTGGGTGAGACATGGAGGTGCTGGAATGCCTTCTGGAGGCATTGCTTCGTGTCCCTCTCTCTTGAACTGAATCACCTGATGGTCCCGTCCCGGAACAACCGGGAATCCGCCGAATTCTTCGCGAACCTGCTCGGATTCGACATCGGCGAGGAATGGGGCCCGTTCATCCCCGTCGAAACCAGCAACGGCGTACGGCTCGACTTCGCCACGGTTCCCGACGAGGATCGCAAGCTGCAGCACTACTGCTTCCTCATTCCGGAAGACGACTTCGACGCGTTTTTCCTGCGCCTGAAGGGAACCGGGGTCGACTACCACGCCGGGCCGGGCGGTCAGGGCCCCGGCGAGATCAACCACAACCACGGCGGACGCGGCGTGTATTTCCTTGACCCGGGCGGAAACGGGATCGAGGTCATCACGCAGCCGTACGAGCCGGAACGGAAACGTCCGGCGAGCTGGTAAGTCCTTTGTAGACAGCAGGCGGGCGGGTCACAGCGGAAGCGAGGCCCACCCGCCTCCTGCGGCCAGCAGGGTCCGGACGCCTTCCGCGTGGTCGGCGAAAGCGGCCAGGTCGGCGTGCAGCAGCGCGGCGCGTTCGGAATCAAGCGGAGCCGAGTCGTCGCGCCACAGTCCGAGCGTCCAGTTCGCGGCAAGGATCATCGAGCGCACCAGCCCGGCGACCGCGGAGTCGGGCTGGTCGTGCGCGGCGAGAATCTCGTCGCACGCGGTGAAGCAGCGTTCGAGGCCGTGGACGGCTTCGGCGGGCGTGCCGTCCCAGTCCGGTCCCGGCCAGGCGCACGAGCCCAGCGCGAGCCACAGCTGCCAACCGGCGGTCAGTTCGGCTTCGTCGCGGGGCGTCCAGTGCGCGGCCATCCCTTGAGTGTGCGCCCCGGCGGCCGGTTTGCCGCCGGGGTTTTGGCCGAGGTCACGTGCGTGGCTGTTCCCACAACCAGAACTCGATCCCCTGGTCGTCGGCACAATCCGCCGTTCGGCCGTACGGCGGGTTCTCCACCTCGCCCGCCCGGCCGCCCTGCTCGCGCACCCGGCCGAGCGCGGCTTCGAGGTCGTCGACGGCGAACATCAGCTTCCACCCGGTCTGCAGTTCCTGCCCGCCCCACAGCCCGCCGGGCAGGCCGTGGCCCTCGATGCGCCACGCGGTCGGCAGGCTGCCCTGGTTGAACTGCCAGCCGAGCACCGCGCCGTAGAACGCCTTGGCCCGGACCTCGTCGGGCACCTGGAAGGTGAAGTACCCGGCCTCGCCGTGCCGATACGTGCGCTCCCCGGGCGTTTTCGCTTGTGGCGCGGCCTTTCCGACCAGCCAGCGCTGACCGTACGGGTCCTTGATCACGCCGTTGAGCCCGTAGCCGCGGTCCTCGACCGGACGCAGCAGTTCCGCGCCCAGCTCCACCGCCCGCTGCGCCGCACCCTGCGGGTCGGGCACCTCGACGCGCACCATCGCGCCGCCCTCGGGAGCCACGACATTGCCCAGCTCGGGGAACTCCTCGGCGAACATCAGCACGCTGTCGCCGATGTCCAGTTCGGCGTGCCCGACCCGGCCGTCGTCCATCACGATCGG
Organism: Amycolatopsis sp. NPDC004079; assembly: GCF_040610415.1. Taxonomy (NCBI): domain Bacteria; kingdom Bacillati; phylum Actinomycetota; class Actinomycetes; order Pseudonocardiales; family Pseudonocardiaceae; genus Amycolatopsis; species Amycolatopsis sp. NPDC004079. The sequence continues at coordinate 301,116 of NZ_JBEXMH010000003.1, forward strand.
CTCGGACCGGCGGCGCGCGCCGAAGACCTCGACGTAGAAGTCGAGCGCGGCCCGGGCGTCGGTCACGACCAGGTACGGCGTCAGCGCACCCGCTTGTGCGCGCTGAGGCGTGGTTTCGGTGGTGGTCATCTCCGCTCCGTTCAGAATCAGACGGCGGAGGTCGTCCCGCAGCTGCTCGGCGAAGGCCGGATCGGGATCGGCCGGAGTCGAGGGCAGCGCGAGCGCGTCGAACGGTTCAGCCATCACGTCCCTCCTTCTCCTGGTAGCCGCGGCGGAACGCGGTCTTGGCCCGCGTCAGCAACGCCTCCGTCGCGTGGATGGTCCGGCCGAGGTGCGCGGCGACGTCACGCACTGGAAGGCCGTCGACGTACCGCAAGGTGAGCACTGCCCGATGCGGGACCGCCAGCGCTTCGAGCACCTGCCGTGCGCGCAGGGCGTCGAGCTGTTCGTCCCAGGGATCCTCGACGTCGCATCCGGCGTCGTGCACGAGCCGAAGCCCGCGCTGTTCCCGTTCGGCGCGCCGCCAGTGATCGGCCAGTTTGTGCCGGGCCACCCCGATCAACCAGGGCGTACTCACCGGCGGCGCGTGCTCCTTGCGGCAAGCGGCGACCGCGCTCAGGAACGTCTCGGACGTCAGTTCCTCCGCCAGCACGCGGTTGCCGCACCTCGCGAGCAGGTAGCCATAGACCTCCGGCAGGGCCTTCTCGTAGAGGCCGAGCAGCGCGAAGGCCGGGTCTGGCTGCACCCGAGGTTCCGTCACATCTCCATCGTCGTCCGGGAGCGGGCTTTTCCGTCGGTCGAATTTCTCAGCGCGGGTCGGGCAGCTTCCGCGCCAGCCCGGACACCAGCAGCGCCAGCACCGCCAAGATCCCGATGACCAGCACAAACGCGCCTTGGTAGCCCATCGCGCCGGGCACGCTCAAGCTGGCGAAAAGGCTGCCGAGCACCGCGACGCCCAGCGCCAGCGACGTCTGCTGGGTCGTGGTCAGCACGCCGCCGCCGACACCCGCCAGGTCGGCGGGCACTCGCGAAAGCACCACCCGGAACAGCGTGCTCATCGCGAGCCCGTTGCCGACGCCGATCAGCACCATCGCCGGGGCCAGCTGCCAGATCGACAGGTCGGGCCAGTCCAGCAGCGCGGTCCCGGCGAGCGCGAGCAGGCCGACGGTGAGGATCAGCCCGCCGATCGGCACGATCTTGCGGCCGAACCGGGCGACCAGGTGGCTGCTGACCAGCGAGGTCGTGAAGTACGCGACGGCCATCGGGGTCACCGCCAGTCCCGCGCCGAGCGGACCGAGGTGCAGGCCGTTCTGCAAGGTCACCGCGTAGACGAACATGAACGAACCGAAGGCGCAGAAGAACGGCACCGCGACGGTCAACCCGTGCCGCACGCTCGCGGTGCGCAGGAGCGCTGGCGGCAACAGCGGCGTGCCGCCCGCGGCTTCCAGCTTCCGCTCCACCCGGGCGAAGCCAATCGCGGCGAACGGGAAGAGCACCAGCAGCGCGATGCTCCACCACGGCCAGCCGAGCGCGCGGCCTTCCATGATCGGGATCAGCAGCGAAAGCAGCGAAACGGCCAGCAGCACGGTGCCCCAGCGGTCGACGCCGAGCGGGTTGCTCGCCCGGCTGTCCGGCACTGTGCGGCGCGCGATCAGCAGCCCGATGATCCCGATCGGCACATTCACCAGGAAGATCGGCCGCCAGCTCAGGTCCCACACATTGGCCGCGACCAGCGCGCCGCCGAGCAACTGCCCGACCACGGTGGCGATGCCGCCGGTCGCGCCGAAGAGGCCGATCGCGCGGGAACGGCGTTCGCCGGACGTGCCGGCTTGGATGATCGACAGCACCTGCGGCAGCAACATCGCCGAAGCCGCGCCCTGCGCCACGCGGGCGATGACCAGGGTGGCGGCGTCCGGGGCGACGCCGCAGGCCAGCGAGGTGAGCGTGAACAGAGTGAGACCGAGCAGGAAGAGCCTGCGGCGGCCGAAGGTGTCGCCGAGCCGTCCGCCGAGCACGAGCAGCACCGCGTACGCGATGCCGTAGCCCGCGACGACGAGTTCGAGGGTCGCGGTGGACGCGCGCAGGTCGGCATCGATCGTGGGCAGGGCGACGTTGACGATGAAGAAGTCGATGATCGGCAGCGCTGCCCCCAGCAGCACGGTGATCAAGCCGGCGGACGTGAGTCCCGTCCGCTCCGGCGTCCCGACAGCAGCGATGGCCGTCGTCGGGGCAGGGGTGGTAGTCGTCATGAGTACTACGTTCCGCCGCGCGAGACCCTGGTACCAGGTGTGCTTTTATCCTGGTACCACGACTACCTGGTAACAGGGTCGGCGGTGTGCTTACCTGGTATTCGTGACCACTGGCATCGAAGACCGTCTGCGCCGGACCGAGCTGGGAGAGTTCCTTCGCAACCGGCGCGGCCGGATCACGCCCGAGCAGGTCGGCCTGCCGCTCAGCGGCCGCAGGCGCACGCCGGGGTTGCGCCGCGAAGAGGTCGCGCAGCTCGCCGGGGTGGGCGTCACCTGGTACACGTGGCTCGAACAGGGCCGCGACATCAACGCGTCCGAGCAGGTGCTCAGCGCGATCTCCCGCACGCTCCGCCTCGACCCGCACGAGCACGTGCACCTGTTCACCCTGGCCGGCGCGCCGGAGCCGGTGACGGAGAAGAAGCACTGCTCCGCGATCACGCCGTCGATGCACGACATGATGGTCCAGTTGGAGCCGTTCCCGGTCGCGGTCCGCAACGCGCGCTTCGACGTGCTCGGCCACAACGCTGGCTACGACTGGCTGATGGGCGGCGTCGACGCGATCCCGTACGAGGAACGCAACACGCTCGTGCAGTGCCTGCTCAATCCGCAGTGGAAAGAGCGGATGGTCGACTGGGAACAGAACGTGCCGCGGATGGTCTCGTCCTTCCGCGCGGCGATGGCCGAGCACATGGGCGAACCCGGCTGGAAGTCGCTGGTCAAACGGCTCCGGGCGGAGTCGCCGTGCTTCGAAGAGCTGTGGAGCCAGCACGATGTGAACACCGAGCAGGCCAAGAGCAAGCGGTACCTGCACCCGGACGCGGGCCTGCTGACGTTCGACTTCACCTACCTCTACGCTGGCCGCCGCTCGGAAATCCGGATGTCGGTCTACACCCCGGCGAACGACGAGACGCATGCGAAGCTGCGGGAATTCGTGCCGACGACGCGGTAGCGCAGGTGGGTCACGCCCTCGCCGGGGGTGATGTCCGGCTCGCCGAGGCGCACCGGGCCCAGGCCGAACTCGCCGAAGAACGGCACCCCGCCGCCGAGCAGCACCGGCACCAGATCGATCCGCAACGTGTCGAGCAGTCCGGCAGTCAAGCACTGTCGCGCCATCTCGCCCGCGTTCACGCCGACGTCGCGGCCGTCGGCCAGTTCTTTCGCCCGCGCCACCGCGACCTCGATGCCCTCGGTCACGAAGGTGAACGGCGAGTCCTCCCATCCGGCAGGTGGTTCGTGCGTCACGACGACCACCGGCACGCCGAACGGATGCGTGCCGCCCCAGCCCGAGGTCAGGTCGAACAGCCGCCTGCCAACGAGCAGCGCTCCGGTCGATTCCAGCTGCGCGCGCACGACCTTGGCGCTGGCCGGGGACATGCGCAGCGCGCGTCCCGGCTGCGCGGTCGGCACCTCCTCGGTGCCGTTGCCCGTCCAGCCGAAGAGCAGATCGAATCCCGATTCGCCCGGTCCTGCCACGAAACCGTCCAGCGACATGCTCGCCCCAGCTACTACCTCGCCCATCACCGTCTCCTTTTTCGCCGTTTGACCAGTGAACGGAGCCGTCCGGGAGTTCTCGGCATACCGCGCCGCGCGTAGCCCGATCCCGCGCTTCACAACGGACGCGCCCGGCCGCCTTCCCCGGTAGTTTTCGCACCATGCACTACTGGTGGCGGGCGCGGAACCTGTGGTTCGGGCGGGTGTTCCGGACCTTCGTGGTGCTCGCTTTCGTGCTCGGCGGCTCCAGCGCGTCCGGCCGCTGGCAGCACGCGCCGCATCCGCTGAGCCCGCTTGGCGCCGCGTGGCTGGCCGCGACCGTGCTCACCCTGCTGCTCGTCCACCGGTTCCCGCTGCCGCTCTTCGTGCTCACTGCGGCCTCGGCGTACGCGTACTACCTGTCGCCCGAACCCGGCGGGCCGGTGATCATCGTTCCCACTGTCGCGCTCTTCGTGCTCACGCGGCGGAAGGGCCCGGTGGTCGCTGGGTGCACCGGCGCAGCTGTCCTCGCGGCGGCCTACGTCGTCCACATCATCCTGGCGCAAACGTTTGCGGTCAGCGCCTGGGCCCTGTTCGCCGTGGTCTGGATGGCCGCCGTGATCGGCATCGCGACCGCGGTCCGGTTCCAGTTCGCGGCTGTCGCTGCCCGGCGCGAGCAGGCCGACGAGCACCGGCACCGGATGGCCGAGCAGGAGCGGCTCCGCATCGCTCGCGAGGTGCACGACGTCGTCGCACACAGCCTCGCGATGATCAACGTCCAAGCGGGCGTCGCCGCGCACGTCGCGGATCGGCGGCCGGAGGAGGCGAAGGAGGCGCTGCTCAACATCAAAGCGGCCAGCGCGTCCGCGCTCAACGACTTACGCGCGACGCTGGCTGTGTTGCGTTCCGGCGAGAACCGCGCGCCCGCGCCGAGCCTCGCGCAGGTCGAAGAGCTGCTCGACCACGCGCGCGCCGCCGGGCTGGCAGTCGAACTGCACGGCGAACCCGGCGAACTGCCCGCACCGGTGGACGGCGCGGCGTACCGGATCCTGCAGGAGTCGCTCACCAATGTCGTCCGGCATGCCGACGGGGCTCAGCGCGTCGAGGTCCGTTTCGAACGGAGGCCGGGCACGCTGGTCCTGGTCGTGCGCGACGACGGCCGCGGCACCGTCCAGTCGACGCCCGGGCACGGGCTGCGCGGCATGCGGGAACGCGCGACCGCGCTCGGCGGCAGTGTCGACGCGAGCGTCACCGGGCAGGGTTTCCAGGTGCGGGCGGAACTGCCCGTGGAGGGGGAGAAATGACCATCCGCGTCGTACTGGCCGACGACCAGGCCCTGGTCCGCGCCGGATTCCGGCTGCTGCTCGACACCGAGGACGGCTTCGAGGTGGCCGGCGAGGCGAGCGACGGCGAGCAGGCCGTCGCGCGGGCGGTCGAGCACCGGCCGGATATCGTCGTGATGGACATCCGGATGCCCGGCACCGACGGTCTCGAAGCGACCCGCCGGATCACCTCGCACCCCGGGCTCACCGGGGTGAAAGTGCTGGTCCTGACCACTTTCGACGTCGACGAGTACGTCTACGAGGCACTCCGCGCCGGGGCCAGCGGCTTCCTGCTGAAGGACACCGAACCGGTCGAACTCCTGCACGCGCTGCGCGTCGTCGCGGCGGGGGAGGCGCTGCTCGCCCCGACCGTCACGCGCCGGTTGATCGCCGAGATCGTCGGACGGCCCGAGCACCGGCGGATCGACACCTCGGCCGTGCGGGAGGTGACCGAACGCGAACGCGAGGTGCTGGCACTGGTCGCGGGCGGGTTGTCGAACGACGAAATCGCCGCCCACCTGGTGATCTCCACGGCGACGGCGCGGACGCACGTCAGCCGCATCATGACCAAGATCGGCGCTCGCGACCGAGCGCAGCTGGTGGTGCTGGCGTACGAATCCGGCCTCGTCACCCCGCGCCGCGGCTCGCACGAATGAGCTAAGCCAGGAGTGTGAGTTACGCCGTGTCGGTGAACGCCCTCCCACCCTCGCACGCCTTAGGGGAAGAGCATCACACCTCAGCGAGGGGTGTGGCGGAAGGAGTCCCGGTGGCGTGGGAGATCGTCTTGGTCGCCGCGCTGGCCCTGGTTTTCCTGGTCCGGCTGGTAGCGCAGCTCCGGCGGAGCTGACGGCCGCCGACGCGGAGGCATCGGCCGGCGCACCGGCGGTTCGGCGGTGCGGTCGACGCCTGATTCGGCGGCGGGACGCGCCCGGTGCGCGCCGCCGTTCGCCCGAGGTGTCATCGTGCGCGGCTGGTCAGCGCGCGGAGGCTCGTTCGGCGGCGGAGCGCCATTCCTCGGCATCCGCCCGTTCGGCGCCGGACGGGGCCGAGGCGCCGGACGACGCGGCGGCGCAGGTTCGGCGGGAATCCTCGGGATCTCGAGGGTCACTTCGGAGTCGTCGACGAGCTGAGTCTTTTCCCCCGGCGTCTCGACTGGCGGCGGAGGCGGGGGTTCGGGCGTTTCCGGTGCGGGCGGAGGCGGCTTCGGCCGATGCGACAGCCGCCGCGCCAGCGAGTGGCTCGGCCGTTCCACGAACCGGTAGCTGAGCTCGACCACCCCGAACACCGCCGGGATCACGATCAGCAGCGCGATCGGCAGCGGCACCGCCGGGCGCAGCAACTGCAGCAGCACGAACGTGACCAGCATGTGCAGCAGGTAGATCGAGTAGCTGCGCTCGGACAGCATGGTCCAGATCTTGCGCTGTTTCAGCCGGTCCTCGGCGAACATGCCCATCAGGAAGCAGGCGACGGCGAAAGCCAGCGCGAGGTTGTACGAGCTGTCCACCCGGCCGACGTCGATGACGTCCGCCAGCACGTACAGCGACCACGCGCAGCCGCCGTACAGCGCACCTGTCCACAGCGGGATCTGCTTCTTGGTCGTCGCCCAGACGATCTGGCCGATCAGCATCGCGGGCAGGTACGAGACGTTCACCGCGAACAGCGACCACGACGGCCCGAACTGCGACCGGCTCATCATCACCACGAAGATGAACGTCAGCTCCACCGCGATCCCGAGCCACACCCACCGGCGCAGCAGCGGCAGCACCGCCATCAGCAGCAGGTAGAAGATGACCTCGACGATCATCGTCCACGCCACCGGCACCAGCACGACCTGCGGGAAGATCAGGTAGTTGGCCAGCGTGGTGTTGGTGAAGACGGTGAGCGGGTTCAGCGTCTGCGCCTGGCCGGTCGACGGCGGGTGCAGGTTCACCAGCAGCAGGAACACCGTCAGTGCCACCACGAACAGCATTGGCGCGTACACCCGGATGAACCGGTTGAGCGCGAATCGCCCGGTACCCTGGCGCAGCGCGATCGGCGTCACGACAAAACCGCTGACCAGGAAGAAGAACGGCACCGCGATCTGCCCGATGCCCTGCTTCGACATGTGCATCGGATCGCTCGTGAGCGCCTCGATGAAGTCGACGTACGGGGCTTTGTCGTTCTTCGCGATGATCCACGGATGGGCGATGTGGCTGTAGAAGACCAGCAGCGCGCCGAGGCCGCGACCGATGTCGATGAAGACGATCCGGGTTTTCTTCGGCGGCGCGGGCGACGACTCGGCCAAGGCAGCGGAATCCGGCTCGGCCAGCGTGATCACCCCCGTCTTCCGCTACCGACAACCTCGTGAAGGCTACCGCCTCGCATCCCCGCCCCGGACGTACTCCCCGCAATTGGCGGCATCCGGGGGAAAACTCACAAAACCCAGTCTGGCCTCGAATTATGTGGTCGCGAGGTACGATCAGGCAGGAATTCGTCCGGTTTCGCGCGAGGTAGTTCAGGAGTTCGGGGAGCGTGCAGCAGTCCAGTCTCGACGGGGCCGTCGAGCGTTCGCCGACCCTGCGTGCCGCGTTCCGCCAAGCCGCCCCGGCGATCAGCCTCTACCTGCTGTTCCAGATCGTCGCGTTCGGCGTGCTGTGGATGATGAGCTGGAAGGCCGACGTCTCGCCGGGCCGGTTCATCGACAACTTCGACGCGAACTGGTTCCTGTCGGTCGCGCAGCACGGCTACGACCAGCCGATCACGCTCGGCACCGACGGCTTGCCGGTCGAAAACAGCCTGGTGTTCTTCCCGCTTTACCCGGCGACGGTGGGGTTGCTGACGCTGGTCGGGATCCCGCCGCTCGTGGCCGGGATGACGATCTCGCTGCTGGCCGGATGCGCGGCGGCGTGGGGTCTGTTCGTGCTGGGCCGCGACCTGGCCGGACCGCGCGTGGGCCTGCTGGTCGCCGTGCTCTGGTCGATCGGGCCGGGTTCGACGGCGCTGCATCTGGCGTATTCGGAATCGCTGCTGATGGCGCTCGTGGCCTGGACGTTCGTGATGCTCGCGCGGCGCGAATGGCCGGTGGCGGGCGGGTTCGCGGTGCTGGCCGGGCTGACCAGGGCGAGTTCCGGCGCGTTGATCGCCGCCGTCGGCATCGCCGCGCTCATCGCGGTTTTCCAGCGGCGCGACGGCTGGCGGCCGTGGGTCGGCGGGCTGCTCGCACCGCTCGGCTTGCTGGGCTACCTCGGCTACGTCTGGATCCAGACCGGCCGCCCGGACGGCTGGTTCTGGCTGCAGAACGCCTGGCAGATGCACTTCGACTTCGGCGTCTTCACCTGGACCCAGGTCCGCGACGGCCTCACCTCGGACGACGCCAGCTGGATCACCGTGACCGCGCTCGTCGTGCTCGCCGCTGTGGTGCTGCAGTTCTGGACCTGGGCGACAAAGCTGCCGTTGCCGTGGCAGATCTACGGCACGCTCACTGTGGTGATCGCGCTGTGCTCGTCGAACTTCTTCCAGTCCCGCGCGCGTTTCCTGCTGCCGGCGTTCGTGCTGACCGTGCCGGTCGCGCTCATGCTGGCGAAGCTGCCGAACCGGGTGCTGGCCGTGCTGCTGCCGGTGCTCACCGTCGGAAGTGCTTGGTACGGCGCGTTTTTGCTGACCATCGCGCACGTGGCGCCCTGAGCCGCCACGTGCGCGATCAGCTCAGGGCGCGAGCCAGAGCGTGACGAATTCCTTCTCGTCCGCCTTGGCCGCGGCGATGATCGCCGGGTCTTCGAGCACCTGGTCGGCGGGACCGTCGTCGGTGACCACCTTCGGCGTGTAGCCGAGCGAGCGGTACCCGGCGAGCACGGCGACCGGGTCGTCGCCCAGCTCCGCGATCGCGCCCGGGTCGAACTCGCACACGACGTGCGGCCGGTCGCGGCGCAGCACCTCGGCCAGCCCCGCCAGCGCCCGGTGGTCGCGGCCCTGCAGGTCGACCTTCACCAGGCCGATCCGCTGCTCGGTCACCTCGGGCACGGAATCCAGCCGCACCGCCGGGACCTCGACGCCGGAGCCGTCCGTGGTGACGCGGTTGTCGCCGCTGTTGCCCGGGGTCGCCTGCGCCAGGTGCACGGTGCCGGGCTCGTCCCACGCGGCCGACTCGACCACGGTGACCAGCTCGCCCGCCGCAGCGGGCAGGTTGACCTCGACGTTGCGGCGCAGGTACGCGGCGTTGACCGGGTCGGCCTCCACCGCGATCACCCTGGTCACTTCCGGCGTGGCCCGCAGCAGCCGCAGCGTGTGGTAGCCGACGTGCGCGCCGATGTCGAGGAACGCGCCGTCCGCCAGCGACGCCATCAGCTCGGCTTCGCTGTCCTCCCAGGACCGGTGGAACAGGATCCACGGGAGCATGACCTCGTCGACCGGCATCAGCAGCGCGCCGACGTCGCACTGGACGACGTCCGCCCCGCGCGGCACGGGAGCGTGCCGGAGCCGGGCCGCGTCGCGCATCGCGCTGACGTCGAGGGTCACCCGCTGGATGGCCTTCTCGTCGGCGTCGAGCCGCTCGTCGCGGCGCGCGAACATCTTGTGCACGGTCCCGGCGGCGGCTTCGACCTCCGCGCCGACGCCGTCGTAGCCCTCGGCCAGCTTCGCCACGTCCGCCTCGAGATTGCGCAGCGCCAGCTCGGTTTCCGGGGACTGGCGACGCAGCTCGTCGACCGTGTCGCGCAGCCCTTCCAGCCGCGAGCCGAGCGCACGCGTGGACAGCGCGGTCCGGCGGGACTCGTCGATGTTGCGTTCCAGGCCTTCGATCCGGTCCAGCAACCGCCGGTTGCTTTCTTCGGTGGCCGCGAGCAGCGCGCCCATCACGTTGCGCTGGTGCACGTCGTAGTGGTCGATCGCGCGCAGCACGGCCTTGCGCAGTGCGGGCGCGAGCGGCAGCCGCGACGGCGCACCCGCTTCCGGACGCCAGCGCAACGCCTCGGTCGCCTGCTCCAGCGGGCTGAGCGGGTGCTGCGGCTGCGGTGCCGCCGTGCGCTGCCGCTCCTGCCAGGTCGCGTGCGCCTGCTCCAGCTCGCGCCGCATCCACTCGGCCGCGGTCGCCATCGACCGCTCGCGCAGGATGACCTCCCGCGCGCGCTTGCCGCGGGCAGTCGCCTCGGCCGGGTCGTCGGCGATCTGCACCATCGCGGCCGCGGCGGCGTCCAGATCGGGCTCCGCCCAGACCGCGTCGGCGTGGTACGGGTAGTTGCCGTCGCCGACCGGCACCAGCTGGTACGGGATCGGCCAGCCGGTGGACGCGTCGAGGAATTCGGTGGTGCTGGAGTAATCCGTCGAGAGCACCGGCATCGCGCGCGCCATCGCCTCGGCGACGGTGAGCCCGAAACCCTCGCTGCGGTGCAGCGAAACGTAAGCGGTGCTGGTCTCGTACAGCTGGTGCAATTCGGCGACGCTGAGGTAGCGCTCGATCAGTTCGATCCGGTCGTCGCCGCGGACCACCGCGCGCAGCCGTTCGGCGGCCTGCGGGTGCAGCTTCGAGTTGATCGCCTTGACGGTGAGCCGGACGTCCTCGCGGCCGGGGAACGCCCGCTGGAACGCTTCGACTGTGCCCCAAGGGTTTTTGCGCTCCGCGACGCTGTTGAAGTCGAAGGCGAACAGGAACCGCACCGGTTCGCCCTTGTCGCGCGCGGGCGGTGAAGGCTCGCCCGGATCGCGCACCGGCACCGGAATCGTCTTGACCGGGATCGGCGAGTGCTCGGCGAAGGCGCGACGGCAGAATTCGCTGACCGTCCAGACCTCGTCCAGCATCCCGAACGCTTCGTGCTGCCACTGCGGGAAATCCTCGAGTTCCCACGCCCACAGCCCGATCCGGTAGCGGCCCGCGCCGACCTCGGGGTGGTTGGTCAGGATCGTGCGGGTCTGGTCCGCGTTCACCGCGAACACGCTGACCGGGAACCGCGGGTCGCCGACCGTCGCCGGCCGTTCGATGCCGGTGCGGTTCGAGACCGCCTTCTCCTCCAGCACCGTGGCCACCGGCACGCCGCCGGTTTCGATCGCCTCGAGCACGATCCGGCCCATCTCGCCGAGACCCAGCTCAGCGGTCAGGTAGCCGAGCAGGTTCACGCCGAACTCGTCGTGCGGCGCACGGGTGGCGACCGGTTCGGACGGCAGCGCCCACTCCGGCAGCCCGGCCTCGGAAACGCCGGACCCGGCGCACCAGTGCCGGAAACTGTCGGAGTCGTCGCCGTAGGGATGCGGGAACGCCATCTGCAGGTCGATCCGCGACGCCCAGATCGCGTGCGTCAGCCGGTTCAGCCCGGCCGCGGCCTGGCCCTGGTCCTCCGGCGTGGCGAGCCATTCGCGCAGCGCGAGCCCGCCGTCCTCGGCGTAGGCGTGCGGCGGCGCGGGCTTCTTCTTGCGCTCGGACTTGATCCAGCCCTCGCGGAAAACGCGCCGCGCGAGCTTCGGCACCGGCGTGCCGTCCTGGAAATCCTTGAAGCCGTACGGAATCGAGTCGAGCGACTCGGCGTACCCCGCTTCGCGCAGCTTCGTGCCGTACGAATCGCAGATGGCGCGAAGGTCGTCGTTGTGCGACAGCAGCACGCGCGGCTTGCGCGCGCAGTGGAAGCTGAGCAGCCACGGCTTCTCCGGCCGGTAACCGCTGAAGTGGAAGAACCGCAGCTTCGCGCCGCCCGCGGTCAGCGCGCCGTCCTTGTCACGGCCGATCGGCCGTTCGTGGAGGTTCCAGTACGCGACGTCGAATCCGGGATCGGTGACCACGTGGTGCCGGAACAGCGACGGCACCTGGTCGACCCAGCGCTGGTCGGTGAACAGCTGCTGCTCGGGCGCGACGATCGCGTCGTGGCGCAGCCTGCCCGCCCAGAAGTCGAGGAACGGCCCGGCGCCGCGGCCGACGCCGATGAAGCCGAGGTTGAACATGCCGGTGCCCATGATCACCGCGTCGTCCGGCTCCATGCCGTCCTGCGGCAACGGGGTCAGGAAGTGCGGCGCGAGCACGATGTCGTGCTCGCGGGCCAGCTCGGCGACCTCGGGGATCGGCGCGAACAGCTCGATGTCCGGGTCGAGGTAGATCGCGGCCTCGGACTCTTTCAGCAGCTCGCGCAGCAGGTACGGCTTGACCGACGTGGCGAGTTCGGTGACCGAGTAAGCGGTCGCCATCCGCAGGTAGTCGTCCTGGTCGATGCCGAACGCGGCCGGGCCGACGACGGTGAGCCCGTCGCCGGCCCGGTCCGACTGTTCGCGCGGGGCGTCGATGACCGCGATGACGAAGCGGCCGCCCGGATGGTGCTCGAGGTAGGACCGGGCCAGCACGCGCGCCGCGGGCACGTAGTTGCGGGCGACGATCGTGCAGGCGGTGGTACCGGGCTCAGGCATCGGCGGTCAGCACCGTGAGCTGCTGGTTCAGCGCGGTGGTGAAGTCGGTCTTCGTCTGGCCCTTGCCGGACACCTCGACGCGGACGATCACGTTGCCGTGCGCGTAGTGCCCGCGCGACTGGGCCGACTGGCCTTCCTTCGCGTCGATCGAGGTGGCGTACACGCCGTTCGGCGCGGTGGTGTCGCGCTTGGCCCCGTTCGTCGTCTGGACCTCCATCAGCTTCTCGGCCGCGGTCTTCGCCGCGGTCGGGCTGCTGGCCTGGGTGAGGAACAGCGTGATCAGGTTGCCGTCCTCGAGGTGGTACACGACGAACTTGACCTTGGACGCGCCCGCCGCCTGGTAGGCGCTCAGTTCCTGCGGGTTGAGGTACTGCAGGGTGTCGACCTGCGAGAACGACGTGATGTCGTCGTGCGTCTCGGCCTTGCCCGGCATGCTCGCGACGCCGAGCGGGTCCGGCGGCTTCGGCGCGGCCGAACTCTGCGAGTGCTGCGCGGTGGTCTGCTCGGTGCCGCCGCCTCCGCTGTCCCGGCCCCACAGCATGTACGCGCCGAAGGCGATGCCGGCGAGCACGATCACGGCGCCGACGATCGCGCCGATCTTCTTGCCGTTGCCCTTCTTCGGCTTGTCGCTGAAGTACTCCGGACCCTGGCGGACCCATTCGGAGTCGCCCCCGGACGGGCCGAGCGGCGGCAGGTCGCCGCCGCCCCACGGCGGGGTCTGGTCGCTCTCGGCCGCGTTCCACGGCTGCTGCGGGAAACCGCCGGGAGGCGAGGCGGGCGCGCCCTGCGGGAACCCGCCGGGCGGGGAGTAGTGCGCCTGCGGCTGGTGCTGCTGCGGCTGCACGACCTGGGTGCGCTCGGGACCGGCGTCCGCGGGCGGCTGCTGGGTCTGCCACGACTGCACGACCTGGGTGCGCTCGGCGCCGCCGTCGGCGGGCGGCTGCTGCGGAGCCTGCGGCTGCTGCTGCGGCACGCCGCTCGGCGGACTGACCGGGGCGATCACCTGCGTCGAGTCCGCGCTCTGGCTCTGCGGCGGCGGGGCGGGCTGGTCCTGCTGGCCGACAGCCGAGGACAGCACCTGATCACGCCGGATGCGATAGTCGTCCGCGGAGAGTCGCCCTGACGCGAGCTCCTCGTCCAGCCGGCGCAGCTCCTCCTGCCAGGACACCAGGGCCCCCCTTATCTGTCGGCATGGCGACGGTCAATGCGTCGCCGCTACCCGATTGTGTGTGACGACGTGGACATTGTGCACGGGTGCGACCCCACGTGACCTGGCGGGTCGCCTTGTGCGCCGGGTGCGTTCAGCTCGCGGGCAGCGCGGCCGCGACCTTCGCGCGGATCTCTTCCATCCGGGACCGCAGCGCGGCCGGATCCTGGCCCACCGGGCCCGACACGCCGATGCCGACCGACACCCCGCCGGAGGTGTACCAGAAGGCCAGCACGCGTCCGGCCGGGCTGCTCCCGGTGTAGAGCAGGTCGGTGGCCGCCGGGCCGAGCGGGCTGCTGTCGAATCCGCCGGTGACGAGGTTCTGCCGCAGGCCCTGGACGAGCTGCCCGGCCTGCGCCTTGGACGGCGTCGGGACGGCGATCAGCGTCGTGCCGCCGTCGGTGCCGGCGTACGCGTGGTAGACGAGCTGGTCCGCGCCCGCCGCGCGCATGAGGTTCGCGTCGGCGTCGGAAACCGCCTTGGCCTGGACGGCCTTGTCCAGCGCCATGGTCGAGTTCTCCGGGCTGGGCGTGCCCTGCAGTGCGGGCAGCTTGTCCTCGAGCGAGGGCGGCTGGGTGTTCGGCGCGGACGAGGCGGCGGGCGGTTGCGCGGCCGTGTCGTTCGTGTCGTTCTTGTTCCCGATGAACCAGATGCCGCCGACGACCAGCGCCAGCACCACGAGCACGGCCAGCGACAGGAACAGCCAGGTCGGCTTCGAACGGCGCGGTTTGGCGTCGTCCTCCCAGAGCCGGCGCGGCTCCGGCTGGCCGCCGTTCGCCGGGATCGCGCCAAAGACGGCGGTGGGCCGGTCGTCGGCGGGGCTCGGCGCGGTGGTCGGCCGGTCGGTGGAGAACGGGGTGCCCGGGGTGTGCGAGAAGGCGGGCTGCGTCTTCTCGGACGCCGGGGTCGCCGCCGCGGAGTTCAGGAACGACTCGACCGCGGGCGGTTCCGGCGCGGGCATCGCCGGGTTGGTGCTGGCCCATCCGGCGACCGGCTGGTTCGGCTGCTGCTGGCCGGGGGTGTGCCACTGCACGGGAGCGACGCCCGGCCAGGTTCCCGGCTGCGCGGGCATCTGCTGCTGAGGCTGATGCGGCGGGGGCGGGCTGGCCTGGCTCGGCGTGCTCGGCGGCGGCGTGGCCGGGCTCTGCGGCGGGGCGAAGAACGGCGCTGCCTGGTTGGTCGAGGCCGCCGGGTTGGCGGCGGGTGCCGCGGTGCCGCCGGGCGGAGTGCCCTGCGGAGCGGTGGCGTCTGGGCCGACCCGGAGCGTGGTCGTCGGCTCGTGCTCCGTCATCGTCGCCACGACCTGCGTAGTAGCCGCGTCGCTCTCGGCGGAGGCGCTCGGGGCGGGAGTGCTCTGCTCGGCCGGTGCCTGGCTGTCCGATCCGGCAGGCGTCGCCTGGGCGGTCGGTGTGCTCCAGGTGGGTGACCCGCCGGTCGACGGCGCGTCCTGCCGCAACGGCGACGCCACTGGCGAAGCCGTCCCGCCGCCCGACGCCTCGGCGAGCAGTTCGTCGCGCTGGCGGCGGTGTTCGGCGTGTCCGAGGCGGCCGGCGGCCAACTCGGCGTCCAAGCGCCGGAGCTCTTCCTGCCAGCTCATCACGCAACCCCCTGTCACCGGTTCGGGCGACAGTGTTCCACGCGCCCCGGCTCCGTGGGGCCCAGGTGCACAAGATCAGCCGAGATCTGCCCAGATCAGGCACCCGCTTCGCGCGTCGGCCGCGGAAACCGCCGCGTCTCCTACGATCGGGACATGTCCTTCGCGCGCGGTGCGCTCGCCGCCCTTGCCGTGGATCGGCTCGCCGGTCTCGACATCACCGCTGCCGAACTCGTCGAGGCCGGGGCGCGGGCCGTCGGCGAGGGCCTCGACGCGCCCTCCCTGCCCGAGCTCGCCGCTCTCGACTACCGCGACCACCAGGCGGTTTCCGACGCCTTCTCGCACGTGGTCGAGGAGCTGGGCATCGAACTCCCGGCCGACGCCACCGCCGCCCAATGGCAACTGCTCGGCGAACACCTCGGCGAGATGGTGCGCGGCGACGTCCCGCTCGCCGAAGCGGCGAAGAGCGTCAAAGCCTTCGACGGACGGCTCGGCCACCCGGCCGCGCTCTCCGAACTGCGCCAGTGGCTGGCGATGCTCGCGACCTGGATCCCGACCGACGTCACGCCGGTCAGCTACTGCGAGCAACAGGTTCTGCAGCAGGCGCGGGCGGTACTCGCCGGTCCGTGGCCGCCGGTCACCCGTTAAGCGGCAAAAACTGTCGTACATATGTTCTAAAATTGGCCGTGTACTGGGGAAACCATCCACCGGAAGGCGGCCGCCCATGACTAGTTCGAAGCAGGCATACGTCACGCTGCCCACGTTCGTCGGGTACAGCGCCAGCAAGGGCCCGTCGCGTTCGTCGTTCGTCCGCAGGCAGCGCCGGTTGTACGAGGACCCGGCCCGGGCGGCGTTCAACTACTACCGGCGCGCGGCGAACGCGATCCGGGCCGGAAGGGCGGCCCGGCAGGACGAGGTGGCCATGCGCGCGCTGGTCAACAACGCCGACGAGCGCACCCGCGGGCATTACGCCGCCATCGCCGAGGGCTGGCTGCGCTACCTCGGCAGGCGCGATCCGAAGCTGGTGGAGGTCGGGCGGGCGAAGTTCGAGCTCGGCGAGCTGGAGATCGGCATCAGCCCGCAGCTGGGGTTGCGGAAGTCGAACGGCCGCAAGTTCGCCACCTGGCTGTACTTCAAGGAGGAGCCGCTCACCCGGGACGCCGCGCAGCTCGCGCTGTGGCTGCTCACCGAGGGCATGCCGGATCTGCTGCCGGGCGGGGAAGCGCTGGTCGTGGACGTGCGCCGGGCGAAGGAGTTCACTTTGTCGGCGCGGGACCGCGAGCGGCTGCGGCCGTGGGCGTTCAGCGAGGCGTCCGCGTTCGTCACGCTGTGGCGCGCCGCATAACGCCTGCGTGCATGACTGACGGGGGCGTGGGGTAGAGGTAGCTGCGGACCGGGCGGTGTTTCCCGGTCCGCAGGCCACCCGGTCGAGTGACAGCTTGGCGCTCGGCTCCGGTGGACTGGACAATCCCGGCCCCGGACACGAAGCTTTCGGCAGTTTCGAGCCCGGTCGATGACTTCGAGGTCGACAAGTGAACGCTGCTGCAGCCTGGGAGCCGCTCTCGCGAGTGGCTGACGAACCCGCTTGGTATTGGGTGCACGACAAGCTCAGGTTCTGGCCGAGCACCTTCGCGCACGACTGGCCGGGTTTCCATGAGCCGCGCCCTTCGGCGGCGTGGGATCTCTCCACCGGCGAGTACGACCGCGCCTCGGCCGAGTTCCGCCTCGGCCCGTACGCGGTCGAAGAGCACGACGTGGCGCGCGCGGTGCTGGCCGCCCTGCGGGAGACGACCGCCGAGGACGACTGGCTGTGGGTCCTGCATTGGCAGCACCAGTCGTTCAAGTTCTGGCCGCACCGCATGCAGCAGAACGCGGCCTGGCCGGTCTCGGTCTTCCCGCGCGGCGACTACCACCTGTTCCTCGCCGCCGATTTCAGCTACGGCACGCTCGGCCACCCGTGGGAGCGCACCCTGTGCGTTTTCGGCGACAAACTGCTCCCCGCGGTCGAAAAGCACGCCGACGGCATCCTCACGAACCGGCTGCGCCGGGACGGCCAGCCCTCTGCGCTGACCCGCTGAGCGCCGCCGCTGCTACCGTCTCGCACGTGTTCGAATACCACGGCTGGGTGACCATCGCCGCCACCACCACGGGCGACGACGACGCAGCTCTGCTGGAGCGCATGGTCGAGCGAGTGCACCGCTCCCTGCACAACACCACGATGCTCGACCTGGTCGACCTCCGCTGGAGCTCGGGCCTGCCCATGCTCCATCTGGGTGGTCTAGACAAACACGGCGGAGCCATCACTCCGCAACTGCTGGAAACCTTCGCCCGGGTAGGAGAACTGGCCCCCGGCTCCTACGGCCTCCTGCACATCTGGGACGACCAGCACCCGGAACACGACAACGCCTTCCAGGTATACCGAATGGCAAGAGGCCAAATAACGGAACAAAAAGACCCGCACCTGTCCCCAGTAGCCCCCACCGCCCTAGACACCTACGAGCTTTAACCCGGGACAGGAACACCAACCCCCAAAGCCCGCCAAGCGGGATAACTCACCTGCGCAGTTTCGCTTGCGCAGCAAGCAAACGCGCCCCACCACCCAACCGCAGCCGATGGCACCGCGGGGGTCCGGGGGCTCGGCCCCCGGGTGAAATGGCGAAGGGCCCGTATCCACGCTTTTTGTGGATACGGGCCCTTCGGAACCTGAGCGGATGACGGGATTCGAACCCGCGACCCTCACCTTGGCAAGGTGATGCGCTACCAGCTGCGCTACATCCGCGTTAACCGCTTGGTGCTCGGTGTTGAACACACTCTATACCGTCGCCTCGGTGACACTTTCGGGGGCCCCGACATAGGCGTGGACCTGCTGAGATGCGGTGCTTGCGCGTCACGTCGAGCGCACAAGGGGTGACGACGGGCGCTCTGCTCCGTATGGTGTCCCCAATCGACTTCAGTGGTGAGTCCTTCGGGGGAGGAGGTGCCTTGCCGGATGACCGAGCTGGGCACGGCGCCGCCACCAGCGGCCTCGGAATCCGACGAGCAGGCACTCTTGAAGCGGCTGCGCGACGGCGAGGACGCCGCGTTCGGGGAGTTGTTCGAGCTGCACGCGGCGGCGGTGCGCAGATTGGCGCAGAGCCTTGCCTCCGATCGCTCTGAAGCCGAGGACATCACCGCGGAGACCTTCTTCCGTGTGCTGCAGGCGTTGCGCCGCGGTGCGGGTCCGCGGGACTACATCCGGGCTTATCTGCTGACGGTCGCTCGGCGGGTGTCGTGGGAGTGGCACGGCGCGCGGCGCGATGTGCCGGTGACCGATGACGAGCTGACGTTCCGGGCCGGTGCCGGGGTGGAGAACACGCCCGCCCGGACGGCCGAGCACACGTTGATCACGACGGCGTTCACGAGTTTGCCGGAGCGGTGGCGGACGGTTCTGTGGCAGACCGAGGTCGAGGGCGAGCAGCCGTCGATGGTGGCCCCGCATTTCGGGTTGTCGGCGAACGCGACGGCGGCGTTGGCGCGGCGCGCGCGGCAGGGGTTGCGGGCGGCGTATCTGCAGGCGCATTTGTCGGTGAATCGCGGTCCGGAGACGTGCCGGGCGGTGGTGGAGAAGCTGGGCGGGTTCACCGCGGGCAGCGTCACCGGCGCGGAGGCGGAGCGGATCAAGGCGCATTTGCTGGGGTGTCCGTCGTGCCGGGCGACGCAGGACGAGCTGCGGGACGTGTGCTCGTCGTTGCGGGCGCATGCCGGGGTGCTGGTGCTCGCGGTTCCGGCGCTGGCCGGGGTCGGGAAGGTCGGCGGCGCGCTCGCGACGGTGAAGAGCGTGGTGTTCGGCTCGAAGGTCAAGGTCGGGCTGGCGTTGGCGTCGACCGCCGCGGCGGGTGCGGTGAGCCTGACCGCCGGTCCGCTGGTGTTCGGGACGCATCCGATGCAGAACGTGGGGCTGGGCGGGGGCGCGCCGGAGCTGGCGTTGCAGCCGCCGGAGCAGCCTCCGCCGCCGGTGCAGCAGGGTCCGCGGATCATCTCCGGGAAGCTGTACGGAAGCGCGCGGCCTGCTCGCGGCGCGGTCCATCCGGGTGCTTCGCAGCATTTGGGCGCGGCCGAGGTGCCCCGTATGCCGGCGGCGCAGCAGCCGGTCTCCGACAGCCAGTCGGCGACTTCGGATTCGACTGGTTCGACCCCCCGCGACGATCTGCCTGGTCAGGAGAGCAGTCATTCGGGCTCGCCGATGACGAGCCGGTCGTCGAGCACTGAGTCGCGGTCGGATCTGGACACGTCCACCAACTCGTCCAGCCCGGGCGTGCTGAGCACGACGACGGACGACACGCGGTCGACTTACGCTCCGCCGCCCTCGTCGTACGTCCCGCCGCCGGATTCGTACCTGCCGCCGTCGATCACGACGACGCCGACGCGGACCGGGCCGCGGCACGTCGCCCCGGCCGCTCCGCAGTCGTCCAACGCCGATGGCTCGTCCGGCTGCCCGAAGTCCTCGAAGTCGGCTAAGACTCCGAAGCCCGCGAAGTCCGGCAAACCGGTCAAGCAGACTGGCTCTGCCAAGCCCGCCGAGCCGGTCAAGTCGGCCAGGACGGACTCCACGTCCGGGAACGATGTCACCGGTTCGGCCGATTCCTCAGCGGACGCAAGCTCCCGAACAGCCAAAACCCGGCAAACCGACAGTGACTCTCAGTGAGCACCTCGCGCTCGACGGCACGGTCACGGTAACGTTGACCGAGTTCGACGTCGCCCGGGAGGCAACAGGATGAACCGGCTGGTGCGCGGCGAAGACGGTCGCCATTGGGTGGTCCGTGCCCAGATGGAATGGCGGGCCCCCGCCACCGCTGACGATTTCGAACACGACGTCGCAGGCAGTTACGGACCTGGCATCGCGATGATCGTGGTCATGGTGTTCCTGGTGATCGCGCTGGTGGTCTGGACACCGGATGTCGTGAAGGTGCCCGCGTGGGTGCTGCTGGCGTTGCTGCTGGTGGTGTTGTTCTTCCCGCTGCGGTGGATCCTGCGCCGCCCGTGGACCGTGGTCGCCGAGACCGAGGGCGACGTCGCGGGAGACCGGCCGTCGGAGCGCTGGGTCGGCACGATCCGCGGCATGTTCACCGTGTCCGGCGAGGTGAAGCGGATCTCGAAGACGATCCAGAAGCATTCGCTGCCGGACTTCGACGGTCCGCTGCACCCGGTCGAATAGGCCTGGCCGGAACCGGGCAGGCGCGCGAGACTGGTGCCATGCCCGAGTTGCCCGAGGTCGAAGCACTGGCCCATCACCTGCGCGAACACGCCGTGGGGAGCACCGTTTTCCGGCTCGACGTCGCGTCGCTCAGCGTGCTGAAGACCGCGATGCCGCCGTACACCGAGCTGCACGGCCGCGAGATCACCGACGCGACGCGGCACGGGAAGCATCTGGACGTCGTCCTGGGTGATCTGCACCTGGTGGTGCATTTGGCGCGCGCTGGCTGGCTGCGATGGTCGGACGGGTTGTCTCCGGCTCCGTTGAAGCCGGGCAAGGGGCCGATCTCGCTGCGGGTGCATCTGGAGTCGGCTTCCGGGCCTGGCTTTGATCTGACCGAGGCCGGGACGAAGAAGGGCCTGGCGGTGTGGATCGTCGCGGACCCCTCCGAGGTGGCGAGTGTGGCCCGGCTGGGGCCGGATGCGCTGGCGATTGACGCTTCGCAGTTGCGGGAGTTGTTCCAGGGGAAGGGGACTCGGCTGAAGTGGGCGTTGACTGATCAGTCGTTGATCGCGG
Source organism: Amycolatopsis sp. NPDC004079 (assembly GCF_040610415.1). Taxonomy (NCBI): domain Bacteria; kingdom Bacillati; phylum Actinomycetota; class Actinomycetes; order Pseudonocardiales; family Pseudonocardiaceae; genus Amycolatopsis; species Amycolatopsis sp. NPDC004079. The sequence goes on from NZ_JBEXMH010000003.1 coordinate 322,066, forward strand.
GGATCGGGAACGCTTATTCGGACGAGATCATGCATCGGGCGAAGTTGTCGCCTTATGCGACTGTGGGGAAGTTGGATGAGGGTGCGTTAGAGGTTTTGGCCGAGGCGATTCGCGAAGTGGAGACGGATGCGGTCTCGCGGTCGGTTGGGCAGAAGGCGGCGAGGTTGAAGGGGGAGAAGCGGTCTGGGCTGCGGGTGCATGCTCGGACTGGGCTGCCTTGTCCGGTGTGCGGCGACACTATTCGGGAGATTTCGTTCGCGGATAAGTCGTTTCAGTATTGTGCGACTTGTCAGACCGGGGGGAAGGCGTTGGCTGATCGGCGGATGTCTCGGTTGTTGAAGTAGTTCTCTTGTGGGGTGCGGGGTGCCGCTCGTCGCCTGGCGGCGACATTGCGCACGTTGGTTGCGTGGGGCACCCCGAAGCTGATTGTGATGACGGGCGGCGGGTGCTTGTCAAGGCGGGAAAGATGCCTTGACAAGCACCCCCGCGCCGCGTTTTTGGCTTCGTATCGGGGTGCGGGGGTGGTGTGGGTTCCTCGCTGGTTGGGTGTACCGGCTGCGGTTGGGCGGTGGGTGAGTGCGGCTTGGGTGGTTGGTTGCGTGGGGTTTGCGGCGGGGCTAGCGCCCCAATGTGGCGTTGGGTGCGTGTGACGCACCGAATGCCACATTGGGTGCGTGGGATGCACCGAATGCCACATTGGGGCGCATCGCGGCGGTGGCGAGCGAAGCGGGTGGGCTGTGAAGGGCTCCTTGAGGGAATCTGAGGCTGTGAAGGGGTCTCTCACGAACATCGGCGGGTCGTGAGGGGAACCCTGAGGGACTCTGAGTCTGTGAGGGTTCCCCTCACGGACGAGACTGGTGTGTCAGGGATGTGTGTCACAGCGGCGTCGCGCATAGGGCTGAACCCGGTACGTCCAACCAGCGTCCCCGGTACCTCCTGCGTATGGTGACCGCTCGTGAACGGCACTCTCCCTGCCACGTCGCCGGGTTCTGGGCCTGCGGCATCTCGTTCGCGGCATGTCACCGTGCTCCTTCCGGTGCTCGGGCTGATCGTCGTGGCGTTGTGCGGGCTCTTTCTTTTCGGCCTCGCCACTGCGCGCGTGGGGTGGCTGGCGGTCGCGATTGGCGTTGTCGCCGCGTTGCTCCCGGTGGGGGTGGTGGTCGCCGGGTTGCTTTGGGTTGATCGGTGGGAGCCTGAGCCGGCGAAGTTGCTTCTGATCGCTTTCGCTTGGGGCGCTTGCATTGCCACGGTTACCGCGCTGCTGATCAATACCGGGGCCGAGGCGTTCGGTGATCTGCTTCTTGGCGGCGGTAACGGCAGCAAGGTCAGTGCGCTCGTCTCCGCGCCGCTGGTCGAGGAGGCCGCGAAGGGCGTCTTCGTCCTGTTGATCTTCTGGCGGCGCAACGAGGAATTCGACGGGATCGTCGACGGCGTCGTCTACGCGGGGTTCGCGGCTGCTGGGTTTGCCTTCACCGAGAACATCTATTACTTCGGCCGTGCCTTCGCTGACTACGGCTTCGGCAACGGCACCAGCTCGGGTGTGCTCGCCGCTTTCCTCGTGCGGGGCGTGCTTTCGCCGTTCACGCATCCGTTGTTCACGGCTATGACCGGCATCGGGTTCGGCATCGCCGCGCGGTATGCGCAGCGGTGGGTTCGGATTCTTGCTCCGCTGGCCGGGTACCTCGCTGGCGTCTTCCTGCACGCGCTCTGGAACGCCGCTGCCACGCTCAACGGCGGGAAGTCGTTCCTCACGCTGTATTTCCTGGTGATTTTGCCGCTGCTGATCGCCGCGATCTACGTGATCGTGTTGCAGCGGCGGAGAGAACAGCGGATCGTCGCCGCCGCGTTGCCGAAGATGGCGGCTGCGCGGTGGATCGCTCCGTCGGAGATCGACCTGCTTGCCAGTCTTCCTGGGCGGCGCGAATGGCGTAAGCAGGCGCGCAAGCAGTCCGGGCGGGCGGCTGCGCGGGCTGTGGGGCGGTATCAGACGAGCGTGACGGAGCTCGCATTCCTTCGGCGTACTCGGTTGCGCACGGAGCAGGACCGGCAGCGGCAGGAAGAGTTGTTGCAGGCACTGCGGGACGCCCGCGCGGATGCGGTGCGATTGGCGAACAATCGCGACAGTCGGTGAACATTCCCCGTTCGGGGTAGCTCTACCGTGCCAAAAATGGCGTTCCACCGGGGGATTCGGGCACCTGGCAACCGTCAGAAGCCGACTGCCAATAAGGTACGGGCGCGATTGGCCGCCCCGGGTGAAGCTGGTCACCCGGGCACCTTGATCCGGCCGGGGCGGGGCTACTCTCGCGCCGTCGTCTGGTACCCGCGACGAAAGAGCGGGACTGGAACGAACATGAGGAGTTTCGAGCCATGAGCGTCCACAGGCGCACGCCATGAACCGACCGGCCCGCCTTGCCGTGGGCGTCGTTTCCGCCGGCCGCGTGGGCAGTGTCCTCGGTGCGGCATTGGCCAGGGCTGGCCACACCGTCGTCGCCGCGTCGGGGCTGTCCGCCGCTTCGCTGAACCGCGCGGAGCGGCTGCTGCCCGATGTCCCGTTGCTGCCGCCCGACGAGGTCGTGCGGAGAGCCGATCTCGTCCTGCTCGCGTTGCCGGACGACGCGCTCGCGGGCACCGTCCGTGGTCTGGTCGCTACGAATTCCGTTCGCGCGGGCCAGATCGTGGTGCACACCTCGGGCGCGCACGGCATCGACGTGCTGGCCCCGGTCGCGGAAGCCGGTGCGCTGCCGCTCGCGCTGCATCCGGTGCTCACCTTCACCGGCCGCGAGGAAGACCTCGAACGCCTTGTCGCGGCGAGCATCGGCGTCACCGCGGCGCCGGACGACGACGCGGCGTGGAATGTCGGCGAGGCGCTCGCCGTCGAGATGGGCGCCGAGCCGGTGCGGGTCCCCGAATCCGCGCGGGCGCTGTATCACGCGGCGCTGGCGCACGGCGCGAATCACCTGATGACGCTGGTCGCCGACTGCACCGAAACCCTGCGCGACGCCGGAATCGGGCATCCGGAACGACTCGTCGCACCGCTGCTTTCGGCGGCATTGGACAATGTGCTTCGCCACGGGGACCGCGCCCTCACCGGACCGGTCCCGCGTGGCGATCTCGGCACCGTCCGCAAGCACCTCGACGTGCTCACGGACCGGGCGCCGCAGATCGCCCCGGCCTACCGGGCGCTGGCCCGGCGCACCGCCGAACGGTCCCGCGCCGCCGGCCTGCTCGATCCCGCGGCCGCGGGCGAACTGACCGATCTTCTCGCCGACCCCGCTGAAGGACAGACCCCGTGACGACACCGAAATTCCAGCGCGGAACGCTCAACACGTTCCAGCCGCCGGAGCACATCAGCAAGGTGAGCCAGGCGCTGCGCAGCGTCGGCCGGAAGGTCGCGCTCGTGCCCACCATGGGCGCGCTGCACGACGGGCACCGCGAACTGCTGCGCCGTGCGAAGCGGCTGCCGAACACTGTCGTCGCCGCGTCGATCTTCGTGAACCCGTTGCAGTTCGGCGAGGGCGAGGACTTCGAGGCGTACCCGCGGCAGCTTGAAGCCGACTTGGCGACGTTGTCCGAAGCGGGGGTCGAGCTGGCCTTCACGCCGAAGGCCTCGGACATGTTCGACGAGAACGCGGCGGTCACACTGCATCCTGGACCGCTCGGCGACGAACTCGAGGGCGCGGTCCGGCCAGGGCATTTCTCCGGGATGCTCACGATCGTCGCGAAGCTGCTCAACGTGGTCCGCCCGGACTACGCGTTCTTCGGGGAGAAGGACTACCAGCAGTTGGTGCTGATCAAGCGGATGGTGGCGGACCTGAACATCGGCACCCGGATCATCGGGGTGCCGACGGTCCGGGAGCGGGACGGCCTCGCGCTGTCCTCGCGCAACGTCTACCTGACGCCGGAACAACGGGAAGACGCCGTGGTGCTGTCGGCCGCTTTGTCGGCCGGGGCGCACGTCGGGCGGGACGGGGCGGAGGCCGTGCTGGACATGGCGCGGAAGACGCTCGCGGCCCGTCCCCAGGTGGAAGTGGATTACCTGGAATTGAGGGGAACCGATCTGGGGCCGGCGCCCGTCGACGGAGAGGCACGGTTGCTGGTCGCGGCCCGGGTGGGGAGTACCCGGCTGATCGACAACGCGGGAGTGCTGCTCGGAAAAGCCGTGGAACATCCGAGCGGGGATCCGGACGCAGGGGAATAGGGAGAGTCCACGATGTATCGCACGATGCTGAAATCGAAGATCCACCGGGCCACGGTGACCCAGGCCGACCTGCACTACGTGGGTTCGGTGACGGTCGACGAGGACCTCATGGAGGCCGCCGATCTGCTCGAGGGCGAGCAGGTGTCCATTGTGGACGTCACGAACGGCGCGCGGCTGGAAACCTACGTCATCACCGGCGAGCGCGGCAGCGGCGTGCTCGGCATCAACGGAGCCGCCGCGCATCTGGTGCACCCGGGCGACCTGGTGATCCTGATCGCCTACGGGCAGATGGACGACGCCGAGGCGCGCGCGTACCGGCCGCGAGTGATCTTTGTGGACGATTACAACCGGATCGTCGAGCGCGGGGACGACCCGGCGCACGCGCCGGACGGATCGGGCCTGCTGAGCGGCACGGTCACGCTGCCCGAAGAGGACACGATGACCTTCCCGGTGGCCGAAACCGCGGACGCGCGCCGTCTCGACGCGTTGCTGCACGCCGAAAACTGACCTGCACCGGCGGTCGCGAGCCGCAGTAAGGAAGACCTCGTTGCTGCTCACTGTCGACGTCGGCAACACCAACATCGTGCTCGGCCTCTACGAGGGCGCCGAGCTGGTCGGTGACTGGCGGATGCGCACCGACGCGCGGATGACCGCGGACGAACTCGCGCTCACCGTGCGCGGGCTGCTCGGCCCGCACGCCGACGCGGTCACCGGAATCAGCGCACTGTCCACAGTGCCCGCGGTGCTGCGCGAATTGCGGGTGATGCTCGGCCGCTATTACGCGCGGGTGCCGAAGGTCGTGGTCGAGCCCGGCGTGCGCACCGGGGTCGCGCTGCTGGTGGACAATCCGAAGGAAGTCGGCGCGGACCGGCTCGTGAACACCCTTGCCGCGCACCATTTGCACGCCACCGCGTGCGTGGTGGTCGATTTCGGAACGTCTACGAATGTCGACGCGATCTCGGCCCGGGGCGAATTCCTCGGCGGGGCGTTCGCCCCGGGCATCGAGATCTCGGTGGACGCGCTCGCCGCCCGCGCGGCCGCGCTGCGGAAGGTGGAACTCGTCCCGCCGCGTTCGGTGATCGGGAAGAACACCGTGGAATGCCTGCAGTCCGGCATTCTGTACGGCTTCGCGGGCCAGGTCGACGGGCTCGTGCGGCGGATCGTGCGGGAACTGCGGGCCGACAGCTCGGATCCGGTCACGGTGATCGCCACCGGCGGGCTCGCCCCGTTGGTGCTGGGCGAATCCGAGACGATCAAGGAGCACGTGCCGGACCTGACGCTGCTCGGCCTGCGGCTGGTGTACGAACGGAATGTGCGTTAGCCGAACTGCTCGGCGAGGTAATCCTCGAAAGTGCGGGTGCCGGTGTCCGCGTCGAGGTTGAGATTGCCGTTCGCGCGATAGACCTTTCCGGCGGCACCGGGAATCCGCATCGGCATTTTCACGCGGCGCCGTCCGCGAGCCCGCACATACTTGTCGACCAGCTCGCCCATGCCGTACACCTTGGGGCCAGCCAGATCCCGTACTCGCCCGGCCGGGTCGCCGAGCGCCAGCCGCGCGATCCGCTCGGCCACTTCCCGGACGTCGACCGGCTGGAAATTGACCCCGGGCACCGGCACGATCGGCAGTTTCGCCACTGCCTGCACGGCATTGAGGCAGAAGCCGTGGAACTGGGCCGCACGCAGGATGGTCGAGGGCACTTCGGCCGCGGCGACGAGTTTTTCGGCTTCGTGCTTGCGGCGGAAATAGCCGAGCGGCACCGCGTCCGCGGCGATCACCGAAATGAAAACCAGGTGGCCGACTCCGGCGCGTTCGGCGGCCCGGACGAGATTCGCCGTCGCCACGTCGTCGCCCTTCGGACCGCCTGCCAGGTGCACGACCACGTCGGCGCCGTCGACCGCGGGGGCAAGGCCCTCGCCGGTCATCAGGTCGCAGGCGAACCGGTCGGGGCCGTTGGCGTTCCGGCTGAGGACGCGCACCTTCGCGTCGCCGAGCGCGGGAACGACCAGCTTGCCGAGGGTTCCGGTGCCGCCGGTGACCAAGATCGTCGTCATGACAATTCCTTCCGGGTAAAGTGCCGCTGGTCGGGCACTGGGGGTGTCCTACTGGGATGAACCCGCCCGTGAAGGAGATGTGACAGGTGGACGACCGGAACCTGCTCGCGGCCCAATTCCAGGAGCAGCGGCCGCGGCTGCGCGGGGTCGCTTACCGCATGCTCGGCTCGCTCGCCGAGGCCGACGACGCAGTGCAGGAAGCTTGGCTGCGCGCGGACGGCGCGGACATTTCCGAAGTGCGGAATCTGCCCGCCTGGCTCACCACGGTGGTGGCGCGGGTGTGCCTGAACCTGTTGCGCACGCGCGAACACCGCCGGGAGGACTCGCTGGACGCGTTCCCGCTCGACCGCGGAGACGACGGCGCGGACCTCGCCGAAGAAGCCCAACTGGCCGACTCCGTCGGGCTGGCGATGCTGGTGGTGCTCGACGTTCTCGGCCCGGCCGAGCGGATCGCCTTCGTGCTGCACGACATGTTCGCCGTGCCCTTCGAGGACATCGCGCAGATCCTGGACCGCAGTCCGGCGGCGGTCCGGCAGTTGGCCAGCCGGGCCCGTCGCCGGGTTCGCGGCGGAGAAGCCGGGCCCGCCGATGCGAGCAAGCGACGCGGGGCTGTCGAGGCTTATTTGGCCGCTGCTCGCGAGGGAGACTTCGCGGGACTGTTGAAAGTGCTCGATCCAGACGTCGTGCTGCACTCGGACACCGGCGCGGCACCAGTGGTGCTGCGCGGTGTCCGAGCGGTCAGCAAGGGCGCGCTGCTTGCTTCGGAAGTCGCGCGCAGTACGCAGGTCGCGTTGGTCGACGGCGGTCCCGGCCTGGTGCTCGCCCCGCGCGGCCGGCTGGCCGTCGTCCTCAAGTTCGTTTTCGACGGCGACCTGATTGCCGGGATCGACGTGATTTCCGCGCCGGAGCGGCTGCGCGGGCTGGAGATCGCGCTCGGATGAAGATCAGTGGAACAGTTTCAGCCCGACGACCCCGGCGACAATCAGCACGAGGCAGGTGATCCGGCCGACGGTGAGCGGATCGTTCATCGCGACGATCCCGTACACCGCGGTCCCCACCGCGCCGATGCCGACCCACACCGCGTAGCCGGTGCCGAGCGGAATTTCGCGCAAGGAATACGCGAGACCGGACATGCTGAGCAGCAGCGCGCCGCCGAACAGCACGCTCGGCCAGAGCTTGCTGAAGCCTTTCGAGGCGCCGAGCGCCGCGGCCCACACGGTTTCGAGAAATCCGGAAACGACAAGAACGAGCCAGGCCATGATCAAGAACCTTTCGCAGTGACGGATGCGTGCACTGCGCCGTCTTGTCGTCACCGGGTACGACGCGCTCGTCCGGGGCGGAACACCGCCACCTCCGAAATTAGCACCGGACGGACCCGCCGAGGTGGTGATTTCGGTCGCCGCTTCAGCGCCGGCGAGCCCGCAGAACCGTGGTGACCAGCGGGTAATCGAATTCGCCGGTTCCGGCCTCCGGAACAGTTTCCAGGTACGCCCTGGCTTCCGCGAGCAGCCGGTCGCGCTCGTCCGCGGACGCGATCAGCAGATGCGAATGCGTGCTCACGGTCGCCAGCAGCGAGTCGATCGAGCGCCGGTGCGTGTGGGCGAACCGGTCCTGTTCGAACGGGCCGAAGCCGTCCGCGCGCAGCGTTTGCCCGGAGTCGGCGAACCCCCGGTTGATGTCGGTCCGGATCAGCCGGGCGAATTCGCGCACCCACGGCACGGATTCGTCTTCGTGATTCCACAGCGCCACCATGGCCCCGCCCGGCCGCAAGACCCGGCGGATCTGCGCGAACGCCGCCGCCAAATCGAACCAGTGCATGGCCTGGCCGACGAACACCGCGTCAGCCGATTCGTCCGGCAGCGGGATGTCCTCGGCCTTGCCGAGCAGCGCCGGAACGTCCGGAAGCCGCCGGGACAGTTCGGCGAGCATGCCCGGATCGGGTTCCACCGCGGTCACCGCGCGGCCGAGATCGACGAGTCCTTCGGTGAGTTTTCCGGTGCCCGCCGCGAGGTCCAGCACGTCGCGGACCGGCCGGTTCGCTCCGGACATACCCCATTCGAGTGCCGCTCGAGGATAGTCCGGCCGGTGCCGGGCATAGGCGCTCGCCTGGTCCCCGAACGAAGAAGCCCGCCGGGCGTGCAGTTCCGCATCAGTGCCGGGATCGCTCACGAGTAACCACCCTAATACCGTGAGTGCCCCGGAAGGGGAATCCGGTTGACGCGGTTCACCAGCGTGTTCGTACGCTATGGCCATGACCGAATTCTCCGCGTCCGACGCACTGCCCGATGACGACCTGCCCGAACAGATGCGGGTGCGCCGGGACAAGCGCGACCGGATAATCGCGGAGGGCGCCGATCCTTACCCGGTAGAGGTTCCGCGTACGCACACTCTCGCGCAGATCCGTGCCGAACATTCCGGTCTCGAAGCCGACACCAGCACCGGTCAGTCGGTCGGCGTCACCGGTCGCGTCATGTTTCTCCGCAATACGGGCAAACTGTGTTTCGCCACTCTTCGTGAGGGCGACGGCACAGAACTGCAGGCGATGCTGAGTCTCGCGCAGGTCGGGCCCGAGTCTCTCGCTTCGTGGAAGTCCGATGTCGATCTCGGCGACCACGTATTCGTGCACGGCGAGGTGATCACCTCGAAGCGCGGCGAGCTTTCCGTGCTGGCCGAGCACTGGCAGATCGCGGCGAAGTCGCTGCGCCCGCTGCCGGTGGCGTTCAAGGAGCTGGCCGAGGAAACGCGAATCCGCCAGCGTTATGTCGATCTGATTATGCGGCCGAAGGCGCGCGACGTGGTGCGCACGCGTGCCGGCGTGATGCGTTCGCTGCGGGAGTCGTTCCACGGCCGGGGATTCACCGAGGTCGAGACGCCGATGCTGCAGACGCTGCACGGCGGCGCCGCGGCCCGGCCGTTCGTCACGCATTCCAACGCCTTCGACCTCGAGCTGTTCCTGCGCATCGCGCCGGAGCTGTACCTCAAGCGCTGCGTGGTCGGCGGGATCGAGAAGGTTTTCGAGATCAACCGGAACTTCCGCAACGAGGGCAGCGACTCCTCGCACTCGCCGGAGTTCGCGATGCTCGAGTACTACGAGGCGTACGCCACTTACGACACGAATGCCGTGATGACCCGCGAACTCATCCAGGAGGCCGCGGAGAACGTGCTCGGCACCCAGGTCGTCACTCTCGCCGACGGAACCGAGTACGACCTTTCCGGCGAATGGACGACACTCGGCATGTACGAGTCGCTCTCGGAAGCACTCGGCGAGGAAGTGACGCCGGATACTCCCGCCGAAGCACTGCACAAGATCGCCGCGGCGCGCGAGATCGAGGTGGATCCCAAGCTAGCGCACGGCAAACTTGTCGAAGAACTGTGGGAACATCTCGTCGGCGACGGACTGCACGCGCCCACATTTGTCCGGGATTTCCCGCTCGAGACCTCGCCGCTCACCCGGCAGCACCGCAGCCGCGAGGGCGTGGCCGAGAAGTGGGACCTGTACGTGCGCGGTTTCGAACTCGCGACCGGATACTCCGAGCTGGTGGATCCGGTGGTGGAACGGCAGCGGCTCACCGAACAGGCGCGGCTCGGGGCCGCCGGGGATAGCGAGGCGATGCGTCTCGACGAGGATTTCCTCCGCGCGCTCGAGTACGGAATGCCGCCGAGCGGCGGGGTCGGAATGGGGATCGACCGGCTGCTCATGGCTCTGACCGGGCTCGGTATCCGGGAGACGATCCTCTTCCCGCTCGTGCGACCTGAATAGGACACCGTTCGCCGCACCGGTCGAGATTTCCTCAATGCGGATTTGCCTACGGCCGGACAAGCGGGTATTAATATGGGTGTCAAAGACTTCTGTAGCTCGGGGCTTGCCCCGAAACCAGATCATGTAGCCAGATCATTCGGGTAAGCCCCGCAGGAGGAATCAGATGGCACAGAAGGTGCTTGTCTCTCTGGTCGACGACCTCGACGGCAGTGAGGCGGAAGAGACCGTTGAGTTCGGTTTGGACGGTGTGAGCTACCAGATCGACCTGTCGGGCGAAAACGCCGAGGAGTTGCGGGACGCGCTGGCGCAGTATGTCGAGCACGCCCGCCGTGCCGGCGGCCGCAAGCGCGCGCCGCTGCGTCCGGTCGCGGGCGGCAAGTCCCCGGCCCGCCCGGCCGCGGTCGACCGCGAGCAGAACCAGGCGATTCGCGCGTGGGCCCGCAAGAACGGTTTCCAGGTTTCCGACCGCGGGCGCATCCCGTCGGAGGTCGTCGAGGCTTACCACAAGAAGAACTGACCGGGCATTTCCGGAACTCGCGGATGCGGTCCTCCGGTTAGCGAACCGGGAGAACGCACCGCGGCGGAGACGGGGGTCTTCGCACTCTGCACGCCAAACGGCCGTCGGGAACATTCCCGGCGGCCGTTTGGCGTTCGGTATTAGTTTCCCGGCTTTGCGCCGTCCGGCGTGCACGAGATCAGCCGGCGGGCGGAACGGGCGTACTCCGCGGGAGGGGCTCCGGTCACCGCGCGGAAATCGCGGATGAAGTGAGGTTGGTCGCTATAGCCCAGCCGAGTCGCCAGATCCGCGTAATCCGGAGCGGCTGGTGCGGCCAGTAACCGGGCGGCTTCGTTCAGGCGGTAAATCCGGATCGCCCACTTCGGCGTTGTTCCGACGTGCTCGGCGAACAACCGCTGCACTGCCCGGACCGACAGCCCGAGTGCCGCCGCCAGTTCCGCGACCCTGGTGATCTCGGGATCCGCGGCGATTGTTTCCACCGCCTCGGCGGCGACCCGGGCGCCCGGGAGAATGGGGCGAGGGCGTGCGATCAGCAAGTTGTCGATTGCAGTGATCATTTCCGCGTCCGTTTCCGCATTCCGGACGGCTTTTTCAGCGACCGCGGCGGCGCGCCCGAAGATCGCGGCGACGTCCTCGGCGCGATCGGCGAGGGTGCGCACCGGGGCGTCGAGGAACGGGCGGAAACATCCGGGCCGGATCCTGGCCCCGATCCCGTGCACGCGTCCGCTGAGCCGATGCGTGAAAAGCCGGTGCGCCGGACCGTAAACGCCGGACGCGCCGGGGAAGAACGTCACGTGTACCGACAGATTCGGAAGCACGTGCTGTTCATGGGGTTCGGTCAGGTCCCAGCGCAGTATCCAGTGGTGTTCCACGAAATCGCGCAGTTCCGGGGCGGGCGGATGCCGGGTGATGGTGAACTTGGTGCGAGCCGTCCGCTCGTTCAGGATGCCGCTCGGGATCCGCCGCATGGCTGAAACGCTAGTGCGTCGCGTAATTTCAAGACGGCCGCCGCGCCAGCGTGGTTGGCTCGGGCGCATGTCGAATCACTCCGGACTGCTCGCCCCGGCCGCCGCCGAACTGCGGCGCGTCGCGGCTGCCGCCCCTTCGCTGACCGCGCCCACCGCATGCGCGGACTACGACGTTCGCGGCCTTCTCAACCACCTTTTCTACTGGGGCCCGTGGCTCGCCGCCGCTATCCGGCACGAGCCTTATGAACCGCCCGCGCCGAGCGAAGCCGAAGCCTCGCTCGTCGGCGACGATTGGCCGAAGGCGCTCGAAGCATTGACCGACGACGTGGTCGCCGCGCTCACTCCGCCGGAGGCGTGGACCGGCACCATCACCTTCGGCGGATCCGAACTGCCCGCCGCGGTCGTCGGAGACATGGTGCTCGGCGAATTCGTCGTGCACGCCTGGGATCTCACGCGGGCGAGCGGCACCGAGCTGAACTGTTCGGACGAAGCGGCTGAAGTGGTTCTCGCGTTCGCGGCCGGAATGGGCGAGGAGGCTCGCAAGGGCGGCGTTTTCGGACCCGAAGTCGCGGTGCCGGAAACCGCGCCGGTGCTGCACCGGGCGCTCGGCGCGACGGGCCGGGACCCGTACGCCTGATATTTCACTCGATGGAGATCAACGAGGGCAGGTTCGCGGACAGCTTTCGCACTCTGCTTCCCCGGGCAGGAGATAGGAGAAGCAGCAGCTCTCCCGACGGCGCTCCCAAGCCCGGCGTCCGTCCTCGTTGATCCCCATGCGCAAGGTGGACGCCGAGGTCAGCGGGCTGTACTGCGCGTCGAGCACCAATGCCGCGTCCGCGACGCCAGCGCCTTCGGCCTCGGCTGTCCCGCCTTGTTTGCCGACCCGCCACAGCGCGCCGTCCAGCGCGTCTGTGGCGGCCGCCCAGAGCATGCGGCGGCCGAGCCTGGTGCCAGGGGCGTAGGCGCGGACGAAGCGGGCAGCGTGGCCGACAAACTGCGCGCGCAGCACCGCGGCCAGCGCGCGTTCATCGCGCACGACGGTGGCCTCTGGGCGGACGCTGCCCGGGTCTGTCGGCAGGCAGTAGAAAGCGTCGCTGAGGACGGCCATGCCCTCAGGATGCGGCCGGTCGGGGCCGAGGCCGAACGCGAGCTGCTCCGGCTTCAGCGACGGCACGCGACGCTCGTGGTGCAGCAGCAACGCGCCCACGTACGCGGGGACGTACAGGTACCAGGACATCACGTAGCTGGCTGCGGTCCGCGCCGGTGCGATGCCGTGCTGGTCGAGGAGCCAGTCGCTCAGCCGGGAGCGCCACTCGACGAACAGCGCGGGCTGTTCCAGGAGGTCAGCGCAGCGAAACCAGTCCTCGGGGACATCGCGGCGCAGGTCGTGCCGGGCACTGGCGCGCAGCAGGGAGGACGCGAGCCCGTCGCCGATCTCGCGGGCGTCGTCGCGCGAGCGCTGCGGGTTCACCCGGCTCACCCCCGTCCTGATCTTGATTAGGCGTGCCTAACCTTACATACGAGAGAGGATTGCGCCAATCGGGTGGCCACGGACTGAGACCACCCGGACGCGCGGGGGTGTTCGCGCTGAGCGGACAGGGGTGCCCGGGCGGAATCCTGATCCGGTCCCGTACGTTCGAGAGGGAGTAAAGGTGCAGCGCAACCGGATGAGCAGCGGTGACCGACCGGGTCGCCGTCCGGGTGCGAACGGGCCGCCGGAAGCCGTAGTGGTACGCAAGCGCGACCGCTTGGCTACTAGAGTGGTCTCACGGTGCTGTCCGCCGTGGACGCGATCCACGGAGGTTACGGGCCGCCGACGCAGCAGTCGAGGGAGTGCGCATGTTTGAGAGGTTCACCGACCGCGCGAGGCGGGTGGTCGTCCTGGCCCAAGAAGAGGCCCGGATGCTCAACCACAACTACATCGGCACCGAGCACATCCTCCTGGGTCTGATCCACGAGGGTGAGGGTGTCGCCGCCAAGGCGCTGGAGTCGCTGGGCATCGCCCTCGAGGGCGTGCGCCAGCAGGTCGAGGAGATCATCGGCCAGGGCCAGCAGGCGCCGAGCGGGCACATCCCGTTCACGCCGCGGGCGAAGAAGGTGCTTGAGCTGTCGCTGCGCGAGGCGCTGCAGCTCGGCCACAACTACATCGGCACGGAGCACATCCTGCTCGGCCTGATCCGCGAGGGCGAGGGCGTCGCCGCCCAGGTGCTCGTGAAGCTGGGCGCGGACCTCAACCGGGTCCGCCAGCAGGTGCTGCAGCTCCTGTCGGGCTACCAGACCGGCGAGAAGTCCACCGAGAGCGGCTCCGGCCGCGGCGAGGGCACGCCGTCCTCCTCGCTGGTGCTCGACCAGTTCGGCCGCAACATGACCGTGCTCGCCCGCGAGGGCAAGCTCGACCCGGTCATCGGGCGCGGCAAGGAGATCGAGCGGGTCATGCAGGTGCTGTCGCGGCGCACCAAGAACAACCCGGTGCTCATCGGCGAGCCGGGCGTCGGCAAGACCGCCGTCGTCGAGGGGCTGGCGCAGAGCATCGTCAAGGGCGAGGTGCCCGAGACGCTCAAGGACAAGCAGCTCTACACCCTCGACCTCGGCTCGCTGGTCGCAGGCTCGCGGTACCGCGGTGACTTCGAAGAGCGCCTGAAGAAGGTGCTCAAGGAGATCAAGACCCGCGGCGACATCATCCTGTTCATCGACGAGCTGCACACGCTCGTCGGCGCGGGTGCCGCCGAGGGCGCGATCGACGCGGCGTCGATCCTGAAGCCGATGCTGGCCCGCGGCGAGCTGCAGACGATCGGCGCGACCACGCTCGAGGAGTACCGCAAGTACATCGAGAAGGACGCCGCGCTGGAGCGCCGCTTCCAGCCGATCCAGGTGGGCGAGCCGTCGCTCGAGCACACGATCGAGATCCTGAAGGGCCTGCGCGACCGGTACGAGGCGCACCACCGCGTCTCGATCACCGACTCGGCGCTGGTCGCGGCCGCCACGCTGGCCGACCGCTACATCAACGACCGGTTCCTGCCGGACAAGGCGATCGACCTGATCGACGAGGCCGGCGCCCGGATGCGCATCCGCCGGATGACCGCGCCGCCGGACCTGCGCGAGTTCGACGAGAAGATCGCCGACGTCCGCCGGGACAAGGAGTCCGCGATCGACGCGCAGGACTTCGAGCGGGCCGCGCGCCTTCGCGACGAGGAGAAGCAGCTCCTCGGCCAGAAGGGCGAGCGGGAGAAGCAGTGGAAGGACGGCGACCTCGACGTCGTCGCCGAGGTGGACGACGAGCAGATCGCGGAGGTGCTGGCCAACTGGACCGGCATCCCGGTGTTCAAGCTCACCGAGGAGGAGACCACCCGGCTGCTGCGCATGGAGGACGAGCTCCACAAGCGCATCATCGGCCAGGAGGACGCGGTCAAGGCCGTCTCCCAGGCGATCCGCCGTACGCGTGCGGGTCTGAAGGACCCGAAGCGCCCGTCCGGTTCGTTCATCTTCGCCGGCCCGTCCGGTGTCGGTAAGACGGAGCTGTCGAAGGCGCTGGCGGCGTTCCTGTTCGGCGAGGACGACGCGCTCATCCAGATCGACATGGGCGAGTTCCACGACCGCTACACCGCTTCGCGGCTGTTCGGCGCCCCTCCGGGCTACGTCGGCTACGAAGAGGGCGGGCAGCTGACCGAGAAGGTGCGGCGCAAGCCGTTCTCGGTGGTGCTTTTCGACGAGATCGAAAAGGCGCACCAGGAGATCTACAACACCCTCCTGCAGGTGCTCGAAGACGGCCGCCTCACCGACGGCCAGGGCCGTACGGTCGACTTCAAGAACACCGTGCTGATCTTCACCTCGAACCTGGGCACCTCGGACATCTCGAAGTCCGTGAGCCTCGGCTTCTCCTCCGGAGCGGATACGGCGAACCGCTACGAGAAGATGAAGCAGAAGGTCAACGAGGAAATGAAGAAGCATTTCCGCCCGGAGTTCCTGAACCGGATCGACGACATCATCGTCTTCCACCAGCTCAACCAGGAACAGATCATCCAGATGGTGGACCTGATGATCGGCCGGGTCGAGACGCAGCTCAAGGCCAAGGACATGGAGATCGAGCTCACCGAAAAGGCGAAGGCGCTGCTGGCCAAGCGCGGCTTCGACCCGGTGCTCGGCGCCCGGCCGCTGCGCCGCACGATCCAGCGCGAGATCGAGGACCAGCTGTCGGAGAAGATCCTCTTCGGCGAGGTCGAAGCGGGTCAGATCATCGTGGTCGACGTCGAGGGCTGGAGCGGCAACCCCGAGGACCGCGACGACGAGGCGCACTTCACCTTCCGCGGTGAGAAGCGTCCGTCCTCGGTCCCCGACGCCCCGCCGGTGAGCATCGGCGCCGCGGAAAACGGCGAGTCCGAGAACGAGTGAATTAGCTAGCGAAAAAGGGCGGCTCCCAGCTTTGGGGGCCGCCCTTTTTCTCTATTGTCTTGTGTTATGGGGTCTTCTTCTTCGAGAATCTCGCAGCACGCCGCGGCGAGCACCGCGCTTTCGCTGCTGAGCGACCGCCAGCTCACCGAGCGGCTGGAGGCAGCTGAAGTCGTGTCCGAGGGAATCGGCGGCACCGGTGCCCGGCTGGACGTCGACGGGGTACCGGTGTTCGCGAAGCGGGTGCCGCTTACCGCGCTGGAACGGCAGCATCCGCATTCCACGGCCAATCTGTATGGCCTGCCTGCCTTTTGCCATTACGGCCTCGGTTCGCCGGAGGGCTCGGCTTGGCGGGAGCTGGCGCTGCACGTGATGGCCAACGGCTGGGTCCTGAGCGGTCAGTGCGAGAACTTCCCGTTGCTGCACCACTGGCGAGTACTGCCGGTTCTCTCGGGCCGGGTGCCGGATCGTCCGTTGGAAGAGGACGTCGAGTACTGGGGCGGTTCTTCCGCAGTCCGCCGGAGGCTCACGGAGCTGCGGGATGCTTCGTCGAGCGTTGTGCTGTTCTGCGAGTATTTCCCGACTAACTTGCACCGTTGGCTGCCAGGTCATTTGGATCAGGCTGAACGTGTTGCGGCACAGGTCGGCGAGACGCTCTCGTTCCTTCGTGCGCAGGGTGTGCTGCACTTCGACAACCACTTCGAGAATTTCCTGACCGATGGCGATCGGTTTGCGCTGACTGATTTTGGCCTGGCATTCGCGCGCCGGTTCGATTTGACCGAGGAGGAGCTGGCGTTCGCCGAGCTGAATGCGGAGCACGACCGGGCTTATGGGTCGATGTATGTGGTGAACTGGCTGGTGACCGAGGTGTGCGGGACCTGGGACCGAGCCAGCCGCCTGGCTGCGGTACGCCGTGCGGCTGCGGGGGAGCTTGCGTTGCCTTCGCCGATCGCTGAGGTGGTCGCGAGTCATGCGGCGGTGGCGGTGGAGATGAACGACTTCTATACGCGGCTTCAGGAGGACCGGGAGACGCGTTTTCCGGCGGAGCTCTTCGCGGGGTAGCTCGCAGTTACTGGTCGAATGCGATCTCGCGGCAGCGCTCGGCGATTCGCTCAGCGAAGGCGGGACAGTCGGATTTCACTAGCGCGCCGGCGAAGTCCAGGTGCGCGCGACCACTCCCGGAGAAGTACCGGATTTGCCTGCGCAGCGTGGCGCGGACGAGCCTCGGCGACGAATCGTCGATGAGGAGGAAGAATTCGTCCGGGGTATAGATCTCGTAATCGAGCGTGTCTCGTGCTGCCGTCGGCAGGTCGGTGAACCCGTGGTCGAGGCTGACGACGCAATCCATCGATCCGGCGATCGCGGCCGCGTGGATGTGCCGATCGAACGGGTCAGCCAGCACGACGGCGTCCTGTCCGGACGGGTAGTCGTCGATGCGGCCGTCCATCGATCCGGCGATCGCGTCGCGGATCTTAAGTTTTGAGGTGCGGCCTCCTGTTCGATTCTGACTATTCGATGCCGAGCCGGTCCTCGATCGCGAGCAATTCGTTCAGCGCGTCTCGTTGTTGGCGCAGTCGTTCCCGGCGGAAGGCGAGGACGTCGTCGCGGCGGAGTTTTGTGTGGCTGCCGGTTCGGGTGCTGGGCAGGTCGCCGGCGCGGACGTGTTTCATCAGCGTGGTCCGGGAGAATCCGAGCAACTCCGCGGCCACCGTCGTGGTGATGATCTCCGGCATCGCGCCGACGGTCACCGTTCCGCCTTCGGCGACGATGGCGATGATCTGGCGCAGCAGTTCGCGGATCTCACCGCCCAGTTCGACGCCGTCCAGCGTGACCTGGCCGTCTGCTTCGGCGATCAGTTCCGCGGCGGCGTGGGCCTCTTGTTGTGCTCGCGGGGTCGCGAACAGCGACTCTCGTGCGGTCGGGGTCGGCGTCATGGTCTCTCCGCTTCACGGCTGTTGACGTACTCAAGTGTGCCTCAGTGTCACTTACGTTGGCAAGTATGTTTCAGTTATATCTGTCACGCATGCCCGTGAGACGATGCCGTGGGGTTTTGGGGAGGGGAACTGCGTGGACGTCCTGTCGATCGACTTCGGTACTTCCAGCACGGTTGGCGTTTTGGCGGCCTTCGGACGCGGCCCGCGGGCCATTGAGGTCGACGGGTCGGTCACCATGTCTTCCGCGGTTTACGCGGAGGAGGACGGGCGGCTCGTCGTCGGGCAGGACGCGGAGCGGCGGGCTCGGCTGGATCCCAGCCGGTTCGAGCCGAATCCCAAGCGGCGCATTGACGACGGCGAGTTGCTGCTCGGGGATCGAGCGGTGCCGGTGGTCGACGCCTTCGCCGCGGTATTGCGGCGGATGGGCGAGGAGGCCGAGCGGCAGCTTTCCGGGGTTCCGGACGAAGTGAGGGTGTCGCATCCGGCTGGGTGGGGCGCGCAGCGGCAGCAGACTCTTCGGGCGGCGGCGGGGAAAGCCGGGTTCGGGCAGGTGCGGCTGGTGCCGGAGCCGGTCGCGGCGGCGGCGCATTACGCGACCTTGCGCGAGCAAGGGGCACCTAGCGGGCCGATCGCGGTGTACGACCTTGGTGCGGGCACCTTTGATTGCGCGGTCGTCGGCGCGGGTACCGCGGTGTTGGCGGAGGACGGGTTGCCGGATCTCGGCAGCCTGGACATCGACCAAGCCCTGCTGGTCCATATTGGACGGTCGGTGTCGCACGCGGATCCGGCGCAGTGGCAGCGGCTTCTCCGGCCGCAGACGACCAGTGATCGACGGTTGCGGCGGGTGTTGCTCCAGGACGTCCGCGACGCCAAGGAAAGCCTTTCCCGGCACGCGCACACCGAGGTGCCGATGCCGGATCCGTTCGGCGACGTTCTCGTCACCCGTGCCGAATTGGAAGCGTTGGTGCGGCCGAACCTGTTGCGCAGCGCCGAGATGCTCGCGGCGACGATCGCGCGGGCCGGGCTCACTCCGGATCGGCTCGGTGGCGTCTATCTGGTCGGCGGGCCCAGCCGGATGCCGTTGCTGGCCTCGTTGGTCGGGTCGACGCTCGGGGTGGTGCCGGCTACTGAGGACCAGCCGGAGACGGCGGTCGCGTTCGGGTTGCATCACGTGCCGGTGGACGAGCGTCCGGCGGCACCAGCACCACTGCCAACCCCGGCACCGGCATCCTGGCCGCCCGTCCAGCCGCAGCCCGGTCCAGTCCGGCAAGTCGGCCCCATGCGGCCCGGCTTGCCCCAACGGCCACCCATGCCGCCGCCCGGATGGCAGCAACCGCAGAAGAAGTCCCGCAAACCCCTCGTGATCGGTGCGATCGCCCTGACCGTGCTCGTCGTCGCGGGAATCGTGACCGCCGTCCTCGCCACCAACCGCGACGACACACCCGCGGCGAATCAACCGGCCAGCGCGTCCAACGCGGCCACCTGCGCCGGTTCACAACCAGCGCTTCCCGGCGAAAACGGCCTCACCAAGTGCATGCGCCGCCTGTCCGGTCCGACCATCCAAACCCGCGCCACCTGCTCAGACGATCCGGAACTGGCGAAGGCCCTGGGCGCACTGCGTACCGCGCTGTGCCGCTTCCCGGACAAGACGACGGTCGCGTTCCACGAAGGACTCACCCTCGCCCAGGTCGAGCCGGGAGCGCGCAAGGACATGACCGGTCGCGTCGAGACCGACACCTGGCGCACCCGCACGGGACTGAGCGGCCGTTACGTCGCGGGCGTCGGACCGAAGCTGGGCCTGCTGATCTATCAGGCCGACGGCATCCCCGTGGTCGGCACGGTGATGGACACCAGCCCGTCGCACACGAGCCGCCGGCCGCAGGATCTGGTGCAGTACTTCCAACAGACCGTGCAGCCCGGCGAGTAAAGCTCAGTGCAGCGTGCCCGCTGAGGTCGTGACGTCCTCGTGCACGGTCAGCGCGGTGTCCACCACGATCTCGAGCGCACGCGCGATCGAGTCCAGCGGCAGCCGGGATTCCTCCGGCACATGCACGAAACCGCCGCGCAGCGCGGGAAACTCCGTCGCGATCAGGTGCATCAGGCCGTAGAAGACTTGATTGCACACATACGTCCCGGCGGTGTACGACACGGCGGCGGGCAGTCCCGCCGACTCGATCGCCGCGACAGTCGCTTTCACCGGCAGCGTGGTGAAGTACGCGGCGGGCCCGTCCGGAACCACCGGCACGTCGACCGGTTGCGCACCGGCGTTGTCCGGGATCCGGGCGTCGATCAGGTTGATCGCCACTCGTTCCGGCGTGACGCCCTCGCGTCCGCCGGCGAGCCCGGCGCACACGACCAGTTCCGGCCGGTGCGCCAGGATCGCGGCGCGCAGCGCCGGCAGCGACGCGTCGAACTCGCACGGCAGCTCTGCCGCCACCGTGTCCGTCCGCCGCGCCGCTGCCAGCGAAGCCGCCTGCCAAGAAGGATTCGACGCCGCTCCGTCAAAGGGCGCGAACCCGGTCAGCAGAACCGTCACTTCGCGGCCGGTTTGAGGTCGCCCGGGTAAAGGAACTCGTCGGACGGCTTGCCGTTGCCGTAGATCCACGCGTCGAAGAAGCCCTGCAGGTCCATGCCGGACACCTTCTCACAGTACTTCTGGAACTCCTGCATGCTCGCGTTCCCGTTGTGGTGCACGGTGTTCCAGGTCTTGAGCACCCGGTCGAACGCGTCCTGTCCCATGTACTTGCTGAGCGCGTGCAGCATGACCGGGCCCTTGGAGTACACGTAGGTGAACTCGTGGCCGGGCCCCATGTCGTACAGCTTGCCCGCCCAGAACGAATCGCCTGCCGACGCGACCGCGTCGAGGTACCTGGCGTCGAGGTCCTGGCCGTTCTTCTGCGCCCACAGCCAGGTCGCGTAGGACGCGAAGCATTCGTTGAGGCAGACGTCCTTCCAGTGGTCGACGGCGACGGTGTCGCCCCACCACTGGTGCGCGTTCTCGTGCACGATCGTGCCGATGTTGCCCGCGCGGCCTGAGTAGATCGGGCGGCTCATCGTCTCGAGCGAGAACCCGATCGGCTCAGTCAGGTAGATGCCGCCAGCGGCGTCCACCGGGTACTTGCCGAACTTCGATTCGAGGAAGTCGATGACCTCCGGAAGCTGGGCGTCGGCCTGCTTGGTGGCGTCCGAGGTGCCCGGCGCGTACGCGCTGACGATCGGGGTGCCGTCCTCGCGCTTGCGCTTGTTGAAGGTCCACTTGTCGATCGCGACCGTGGTCATGTACGACGCGGTCGGGGTGTCCTCCGCCCAGACGTGCGTGGTGCCCGCGCGCGTCCGGTACGAGCCGACCTCGCGGCCGTTGGAGATCACGCCCCATTCGCTCGGGACGGTGATCGACAGCCGGAACCGGGCCTTGTTGCGCGGGGTGTCGTTGACCGGGTACCAGGTGGTGGCCGACCTCGGCTCGCCCGCCGCGAACGCGCCGCCGGACTTGGTGAACTGCCAGCCGTTCTTGCCGAGGTTCGGGTCTTCGATCGCCACCGGAACGCCGTGATAGGCGACCTCGGTGGTGAACGGCAGGCCTTTCCACAGCGGCGTCTTCGGCGTGATCACGAGTTCGTGGTCGCCGGTGCGGGTGAACTTCGCGGGCGCGCCGTTGACGCGGACCGAGTCGACGGTCAGGCCGCGCAGGTCGAGGTCGAACGAGCTGAGCGACTGGGTCGCCCGCGCGTGGACCGTCTGGAGACCGGCGAGCTGGTGGGTGTCCGGGGCGTAGTTGACCTTGAGGTCGTAGTCGGAGACCTCGTACCCGCCGTTGCCGTCCTGGGGGTAGTAGCTGTCTCCGGCGCCGTCCGAACCGGGGGTCGGCCGGTCCCAGCCGTTCTGTCCGGCCGACGCGATTCCAGTGCCGAGCGTCAATGCGGTGAGGGTGGCTGCGACGGTCACTGCCGGGCGACGCCAGCGGTGCAGTGCTCTCATGGGCGCTCCTGTGTCTGCGTGTGAATCCTCCGCAACGTAGCGCCGGGAAGGCATGGAGTAACCGCAAGGTGGGCAGATTGTCTCGAAAGTCCACACTTCCGTCGGCCCCGGCACGGTGTGGCCGTCGTCTGGAAAGCTGGACCTCATGCGCGTCGCGCTGCTGGGCCCGCTGCGAGCGGAGGGGGAGGACGGCACGCCGATCGACATCGGCGGAGCCCGCCTTCGCATGCTCCTTTCGCGGCTCGCGCTCGACGCCGGTCGCGCGGTGCCCGCCGAGGCTTTGATCGACGGTCTGTGGGGCGCGGAACCCCCGGCTGACGCGGCTAACGCGCTCCAGTCGCTCGTCTCGCGGCTGCGTCGCGCGCTGCGGCCGGCGGAGGTCGAGCTGGAGTCCGTCAACGGCGGTTACCGGCTCGCGGTGCCGCCGGAAGCGGTGGATCTCCACCGGTTCGAGCAGTTGTCCGCCGAAGGGCGCCGGGAACTTGCCGCTGGCCGGGACGGTACCGCCGCCGAATCGCTCGCCGCCGCGCTCGCGTTGTGGCGCGGGGCGGCGCTCGCGGACGTGCTGGACGCGCCGTTCGCCGCCGCGCCCGCGACTCTGCTGGAGGAGCGGCGCACGGAGACCAGCGAGGACTGGTTCGAAGCCGAGTTGCGGCTGGGACGGCACGCGGACGTGCTCGCGGAGCTCACCGCGGCCGCGCAGGCGCATCCGTTGCGGGAACGGTTGGCTGGCTTGCGAATCCGTGCGCTTTCCGCCGCCGGACGCCAGGCTGACGCGCTCGCCGCGTACTCCGCGATCCGCACGACGCTGGCCGACGAACTGGGCGTCGACCCGTCCGCGGAACTTCAGGAAGTGCACCTGCGTGCGCTGCGCGGTGAATACACGCCAGTCGCCACGGTGGCGGACCGGTTGCCGCAGCGGCTCACCAGTTTCATCGGCCGCACCGACGAGCTGAAACTGCTGGCCGAACTGCTCGAAGGATCCCGGCTGGTCACGCTCGTCGGCCCGGGCGGTGCCGGCAAGACGCGGCTCGCGACGGAAGCGGCTTCGCGGCACCCGGCGCACTCGCGCGGCCTGGTGTGGTTCGTGCCGCTGGCTGGCGTGCGGGATGCCGAGGACGTGTTGGCCGCGCTGCTCAACGCGCTGGAGGTCCGCGATCTCCGGACGACGGAGACCGACGCGCGCCGTCGGCAGGTCGAGCCGTTCGAGCACGCGGTCGAAGCGCTCAGCGGCGCGGAAGTGTTGCTGGTGCTGGACAACTGTGAACACGTCATCGACACCGCCGCGGAGCTGGCCGAGAACCTGCTGCGGCGGCTGCCGGCGTTGCGCGTGCTCGCGACGAGCCGTGAACCGCTGGCGATCACCGGGGAAGCGTTGTGCCCGCTCGGTCCGCTGCCGGTGCCGGACGAGGCCGCGCCGCCCGCGGACGTCGGCACGCTCGATTCCGTCCGGCTGTTCCTCGACCGCGCGATGGCGGTGCGGCCCGGTTTCCGGCTCGACGAGTCCACAGTGGACGCGGTGCGGCAGATCTGCCGACGGCTCGACGGAATGCCGCTGGCGCTCGAACTGGCCGCCGCGCGGTTGCGGTCGATGACCGCCGAGCAGATCGCCGAACGCCTCGACGACCGGTTCCGGCTGCTCACCTCCGGCAGCCGGACGGCGTTGCCGCGCCAGCGCACCCTGCGCGCCGTGGTGGAGTGGAGCTGGGACCTGCTGAGCGACGCGGAGGTTCGGCTCGCCCGCAGGCTCGCGGTGTTCGCGGCGAGTTTCTCCGAGGAGGCAGTGGAAAACGTCTGCGCCGACGACGAACTGCCCACCGGCGACATCGTGTACGTGCTGGGTTCGCTGGTGGAGAAGTCCATTGTGGACGTAGTGGGCCTGCGGTACCGCCTGCTGGAAACCTTGCGCGCCTACGCGACCGAGCGGCTCGCCGAATCCGGCGAGCAGGAGCAGGTGCGGACGGCGATGGTCGCGTACTACGCGGAACTGGCCCACCGCAACGAACCGTTGCTGCGCGGGCGGGACCAGCTGCGGGCGATCGACGTCTACGAGCACGACAGCGACAACTTCACCTCCGCGCTGCGGGCGGCGATCGAATCGGGCGCGGCGGAATCGGCGGCCCAGCTGTTGTTCGGGTTGTTCTGGTATCTCAACATCGTCGGCCTGAACGAGCGGGCCGCGCTGTTCGTCAACGAGGTGCTCGAACTGGGCGACAAGCTGCCGCCGGACGTGGCGGCGAGCCTGCGGTTGAGCCAGGTGCTGATGCTGGCCATGTCCGGTCCGCACGAGAAGGTGAACGTCCCCGAACTGGTCGAGGAATGCGTGCGGACCGGTGCGGCGGAACGGAATCCGTGGCTCTGGGTCGGGTTGCCGATAGTGGCTTACCTCAACGGCGAACGGGATCTGGCCAGGCGCGAGATTCGCCGGGCCGTCGAGCGGGACGACGTCTGGAGCCGCGCCGCCGGGTACTGGGCGGAGAGCTTCGTCCTCGGCGACACCGGCGATCTCGCGAGCGCGGACCGGGCGCGAGAGCTCGCGCACCAAGGCTTCGCCGAGGTCGGCGACCGCTGGGGCCTCGGCATGACGCACGGTTTCCGGGCCGCGGCGCAATCGCAGTCCGGCGACCACGAAGGGGCGATCGCCGGGTACACCGAGGGCCTGCGGCTGGTGATGGAGCTGCGGTCCAGGGACGACATCGTGCAGCAGTGGTGGCGGCTGGCGATCGAACGTTCGCGCGCCGGTGACCAAGAAGGCGCGTGGCGGGACATGGAAGCCGCCGAACGCTACGCGGCTTCCGGCGGGAACAACGGATTGCGCCTGATCGTGCTGCTCGGCCGTGCTGAGCTGCTGATCCGCGAGAACAACGTGGCCGAGGCGCGCGCGGTCTTCCGGGAAATGAAGTCGGCGCGTGCGACTTGGCCGACGCCGGAGGGTTTCGAGGCGGAATGGCTCGGCACCATCGAGGCCGGTTTGCTGCTCGCCGAAGACCGCCCGGACGAGGCGGAGCCAGCGGTGTTCGAGGTGATCGAGCAGACTGCCAGGCGCTTCGACATGCCGGACCTGGCCGCCATGGTCGAACTGCTGGCGCGGATCCGGTACCGGCAGGGCCGGCTGGAGTCGTCCGCTCGGACGCTGGCGCTGAGCGCGGTGGTGCGCGGACGGTTCGACCTGGGGAGCCCGGAGGTCCGCGAGCTGATCGCCAGTCTGACCCGGGAGCTGGGCGCGGAACGGTACGAGGCGATCGTGGCCGAGACCTCGCGGATGGAACGGGCCGAGGCGATCGAAGAGGTCCGAACGGAGCGCGCACGCGAGTAGGTCGTTATCGTTGATAACCGATCCTTGCTTCCACTGATGTTTCCAGTGATACCATTCATTGAGTATCACTGGAAACGTCGAGGAGCTGTCATGCGCATCGTCGCCCTGGAAGAACACGTGGTCCTGCCCGTCCTGCGCGACGCGTGGGCGAAGGCGGGGGTCCAGCCGCACGGCTATCCCGAGGACCACCCGGTCACCAGACGCTTGTGCGACGTCGGCGACGGACGTCTCGCCGACATGGACGAGCAGGGCATCGACGTAGCGGTGTTGTCCCTGTCCACCCCCGGTGTGCAGAACCTTCCGGCCGCCGATGCCGTGCCCGTCGCGCGGGAGGCCAACGACGCCCTCGCTGAGATCGTCGCCGCGAACCCCACGCGATTCCAGGCCTTCGCCACCCTCCCGACTTCCTCGCCCGAAGCCGCCGCCGGGGAGCTGGAACGCGCGGTCGCCCTGGGCTTCCGCGGCGCGATGCTGTACGGCCGCACCGGCGACAAACTTGCTGACGCACCGGAATTCGACGATCTCTACGCGACCGCCGAACGGCTCCGCGTCCCGCTGCACTTCCATCCCCAAGCTCCCGTGCGAGCGGTTCAGGAGGCGTATTACTCGGGGCTGCCCAACGGCGTCGGGCCAGCGTTGGCGACCGCCGGACTCGGCTGGTACTACGACCTCGGCGTGCAATACCTGCGGATGATTTTCTCCGGAGTTTTCGACCGGCACCCGGATCTGCAGGTGATCGCCGGGCACTGGGGCGAGGTGGTGCTGTTCTACCTCGACCACGTCGGCTTCCTTCAGGAAATGGCCGGGCTGCGGCAGCCGCTGGCCGACTACTTCCGCCGGAACTTCTGGATCGCGGGCAGCGGCACGGTCAGCGAACGCTACCTGCGCTGGACGGCGGAAGTGGTCGGTACAGAGCGGATGCTCTATTCGACCGACTATCCCTACACCTTCGGCACCCGGCCCGGCGATTTTCCTTACCTGGACACGAGTGGCGGGGTCGCACGGTCGTTTTTGGAGAAGGCGCCGTTCAGCGAGGACGAGAAAGCGGCCATCGGTTCCGGGAACTGGGAGCGGCTGACCGGCCATCTCGCGGGAGCCTCACTCGGGTGAGCCTAGGTGATCGAGAGTCCGCTTGATCACCTCCAGCCCGGCCGACATCGCCTTGGTCATCGGCGCGGCCAGTTCGTCAGGGAGCACGTCGCGGGTCCACACCAGCCGGCACCGCTGTTCGCCGTCGGCGAGGACCTGCATGGAGGCGTTGTCGTGTTCGGGCTGGACGTCGCCGCCGACGACCGAGTAGACGATCCGGCATGCGCCGTGGTCGACGCCGACCCGCCGTTCCCGGACGACCGTGCCGTCGGCGAAGGTGACGACGCGGCAGTCCGCCTCGGGCACGCTGTCCAGTACGAATCCCGGTGCCATCCGCCGGGGACCCGCGGCGAAGTCGCTGATCACCTCCCACACGTCGTCGGCACTGGACTCGAGCACTGCTTCTTCGCGGATGGTCGCCATGTCTCCTGCTTCGTTTTTCGGGCTGTGACAACGGATCCTGCCCGGTCCCGCTCCGTGAGTCTTGAAGATCCTTGCGGAATTGTCAGACCCCCGCCGTAACCTCCGGACGTGCTCTCCTTCGCCGATCTCGCCACTCGTCCGGAGTTCGCCGTCGGGTCGGTGGACTGCCGGGACGATCACCGCGGCTGGTCGGCCGAGCGGCCGCGCGAGGACGTGCGGCTCGTGCTCGTGCGCCGCGGCGGGTTCCGTCGCCGGGTCCGCGGGGTCTGCACGGACCTCGACCGCACCGTCGGTTACCTCGGGATGCCCGGCGAGGAGGAACACTTCGCCCATCCTGTCGGCGGTGACCAGTGCACCTCGATCGCCCTGACGCCCGCGTTCTGGCGCACCCTGGCGGGCGACGCACCGCTGCTGGAGCGCTCAACGCTGTATGTGGACGGCCCGCTCGACCTCGCCCACCGACGGCTCCTCGCCGCCACCCGCGCCGCCGATGCCGACTTCGCGGCGACCGAAGGGCTGATTGGCCTGGTAGCCGCAGTGGTCCGGCAGGTCGTGGCCACGGCAGTTCCGGACAGCGACCAGACAGGCGATCGGGCGCTGGCAGCCCAGGCCCGCGCCGCGATCGGCGCCGACCATCCCGCGGCGACCGGCCTGATTCCGCTGGCAGCCCTGCTGGGCGTCTCACCTTACCGGCTCAGCCGGGCCTTCACCCGCGAACTGGGAGTGTCACTGACCCGGTACCGCAACCGCGTGCGCGTAGCCCGTGCGCTGGACCGGCTGGAGGCAGGCGAACCCAGCTTGGCCGCCCTCGCCGCAGACCTCGGGTTCGCCGATCAGGCCCACCTGTGCCGAACCGTGCGGGAGCACCTCGGACACACCCCGACCGCAGTGCGCAGGCTGCTCGCGACAAAAAAGTGAGTGCCTGTGCCCGGCTGTGGAACCCGGACACAGACACTCACTCACAGCGTCCACACCCCCGTGCAGGACGCCCTCAGACCCGCTTGCGGTAAGCCCACGTCGCGAGCGGGAAGAACACCACGACCGCACCGGCCATCCAGGCCAGCGAGCCGAGCAGGGAACCGCCGTACGCGCCGCCGTTGAGCAGGCCGCGCATCACGTCGGACATCAGGCTCACCGGGCTGATGTCCGCCCAGGCCTTCAGCCAGCCCGGCATCGTGGCCGTCGAGACGAACACGTTGCTGCCGAACGTCAGCGGCATGATGAAGACGAACATCAGGCCCTGCGCCGCGCCGGGGGACTTCATCAGCATCCCGACGAACACCGAACCCCAGCAGAAGCACAGGCCGAACGCGATCGCCAGCAGGATCGCGAGGACGAACTCCCCGGGACCGGTCTGCACGCGGAAGCCCATCACGGTCGCCACGACCAGCAGAACCGCCAGGCACACCACATACCGCACGAGGTCCGCCAGCACCGCGCCCACCAAGGGTGCCGAGCGCGCGATCGGCATGGCGCGGAAGCGGTCGAAGACGCCCTTCGTGATGTCAGTGTTGAGCTGCGTGCCGACCGTCAGCGAGGCCTGCAGGATGTTCATCACGATCAGGCCCGGCACGAGCGACTGCAGGTAGTTCTCGATCGAACCGCCCAGTGCGTTGCCGAACAGGTAGGTGAACATCAGCAGGAAGATGATCGGCATCAGCGTGACGTCGGCCAGCTGTTCCGGGTTCTTGCGGATCTTCAGGATTCCCCGCCAGGCAAGGGAAAACGCGTGTTTCGTGCCTTGGGCGGGACTGATGTGCCGGGGCGGGGCCACGGCGGTCGCGGTGGTCATGACCGGCTCCCTTCGAGCTCGCGGTCCGGCTTCGGCTCCTCGGCCGCGTGCCCGGTCAGCGCGAGGAACACCTCGTCGAGGCTGGGCAGCCGCAGCGCCAGCTCGTCGGAGGTGATGCCCGCCGAGTCGAGGCGGCGCACCAGGGTGGACAGCAGCACCGGGTCGGACACCGGCGCGGTCAGCAGCCCGGTCGCGTTGTCGCGGATCGGCCGGACGCCGGTGAGCTCGGCCAGGATGCGGTCGACCTCGTCGAGATCGCTCAGCGACGTCGGCCGCACCTGCAGCGTCTGCCCGCCGACGCGTCGCTTCAGCTCGTCGGCGCGGCCGTCGGCGACCACGTGGCCGTGGTCGAACACGGTGATGCGGTCGGCCAGTTGGTCGGCCTCCTCCAGGTACTGCGTGGTGAGCAGCACCGTCGCGCCGTCGGCGACGAGGCTGCGGACCACCGCCCACACCTCGTTGCGGGCGTGCGGGTCGAGTCCGGTGGTCGGCTCGTCCAGGTACAGCACGGCCGGACGGCCGACGAGGCTCGCCGCCAGGTCGAGCCTGCGCCGCATGCCGCCGGAATACGTCCGGATCGGCCGCTTGGCCGCGTCGGTCAGCTCGAACCGCTCCAGCAGTTCGGCCGCCCGCGCCCGCGCGTCGCCCCGGGACAGGTTCAGCAGCTTCCCGATCAGCACCAGGTTCTCGGTGCCGCTCAGGTCCTCGTCCACCGACGCGTACTGCCCGGTGAGCCCGATCAGCCCGCGCACCCGGACCGGGTCGCGGACCACGTCGTAACCCCCGACCGTGGCGCGCCCCGCGTCCGGTCTCAGCAGGGTGGCCAGGATGCGGACCGCGGTCGTCTTGCCCGCGCCGTTCGGCCCGAGCACCCCGACCACCTTCCCGAACGGGACCTCGAGGTCCACCCCGTCCAGCGCCTTCGTCTCCCCGAAATGCTTGACCAGGCCCTCGGCCTGGATCGCATGCGACATGATGCCTCCTCCTGTGTCGCTCCAGCACACAGTGGACGGAGGCGCTGGCAAGCCGCGCACACGGCGCTGACACGGACCTGTCAGCGGGGCCCCGGCATACTCGGGATCATGGTGATGGAGGCGCGGAAGCGAACCCGGCTGGTCACGGGCCTGCTCGTGCTGGTCGGACTGCCGTTGCTGGCGGTCGCCGTGCTGCGCACGATCGGCTGGGACGGCAGCGGCTGGTACCTGACCGCGCTGCTGGCGCTGACCCCGTACTTCGTCGTCTACGGCGTCCTGCTCGCCGCGCTCGCGCTGATGCTGCGGCGGTGGTGGATCGGCTGCGTCGTGCTGGCGTTGTCCGTGCTGCTGGCGGTGTACGTCGCGCCGCGGGTGATCCCCGACGCCCAGCCCGCGGCGCACGGGAAGACGGTGCGCGTGCTGGCGGCCAATCTCTACCTGGGCCAGGCCGACCCGGCGGCGCTCGTGCGGCTGGTCCGGGAGCATCGGATCGACGTGTTGAACCTGGTGGAGATGACACCCGCCGCGATGTCCGGGCTGGAGAAGGCCGGGTTGTTCCAGACGCTGCCTTACCGGGTCATGCATCCGGCGTCCGGTGTGGACGGTTCCGGCATCGTGTCGCGGTATCCGCTGACCGAAGAGGACTTCACCGGCGATTCCGTCCAGAAACAGCCTGGTGCGGAGGCGGATCTCGGCGGCGGGACGACCCTGGAGATCGTGGCCGCGCATCCGCGTTCGCCGGACTCCGGGTATTACCAGTGGGAACAGGAGATGCGGGACCTGTCGCGCGCGATCGGCGAGCACGGCCTGCGCGTGGTGGCCGGCGACTTCAACGCGACTCTCGACCACGCCGCGCTGCGGACGGTGCTGTCCCGCGGCTATGTCGACGCGGCGGAGGCACGCGGCGACGGCATGGTCCCGACCTGGTCGACTGCGACGGTCCCGCTCGTGCCGCTGGATCACGTGCTGGTGGACCGCCGGGTGGCGATCCGGGATTACCAAGCTTTCGAGGTGCCCGGGAGCGATCACCGGGCGGTTTACGCGGAGGTGCAGCTGCCATGACGACCTTGCGGCCGAGCAACGGGGAATACCCGCGTCTGCTGGAGATCTGGCGCAGCGCCGTCGAGGCGACGCATGACTTCCTGACACCGGCGGACGTCGAGTACTACGCCACGCGCGTCCCGCTCTACTTCCCGGAAGTGGACCTGACCGTGGCGGAGGTTGACGGAATCGCCGCGGGTTTCTCGGGAATCGCCGAGGGAAAGCTGGAAATGCTGTTCGTGCACGACGATTTCCGCGGTCGTGGCGTGGGAACGGCTTTGTTGCGCGCGGCGCTGGACCGTTTCCCGGACCTCACCCTGGACGTGAACGAGCAGAACCCGCGGGCAGTCGGTTTCTATTTGCACCACGGGTTCGAGGTCGTCGGCAGGCAGGAGACCGATTCGGACGGCCGCCCGTTCCCTCTGCTGGAGCTCAAACGAGCTTGATCAACGTCTCCAGCGCGCCCGCGGCGATCGAAACCCCGCGCCCGTGCCGGATCCGCGGTTCGCGCGGATTGATCCGGATCAGCGCACCCGTTGCCGCGCTGGCGAGTTCGGAATACCGCCGGACCGTCGGAACCGCTTGTCCGGCACCGATTTCGACCACCACGATGTCGCGATGCGCACGACGCCAAGCGCTCAGTTCGTCCAGTTGTTCCTGACTCCGATCGGGGACCCAGTCGAAATCCCCGAACATCAGGATATTCGGCCGCGCCAAACTGCCGCACCGCGGACAGGACGGCAACGGCGGCCGGGCACGCATCGTCGCCTCGTCGATTTCGACCGTGATTTCTGCGGCCGACCAGATCTCCCGTGAACACCCGGCGAGACACTGCAGATGGTGGATCGACCCGTGCGCCTCGGCGACGTGCGGAAACCCCGCCGCCTGAAACTGTCCGTCCACATTGGACGTGAAAACCCGAACGCCGCCCGGTTTCGCCAGGCCCCATTCGAGCAGCAGCCCGAACCCGCGATGCGGCACCGTTTCCCGGTACAGCTCGAGCCGGTGCCCGTAAAAACCCCAGGCCAGCTCCGGATCCGAGGCGAAATGCCGCGGGTCGGCCAGCTCCTCGAACCGCAGCCCGAGCCCGGCGTACGGCGGATACGCCCGCCAAAACCCTTCCCCGCCACGGAAATCGGGCAGGCCGGAGTCGACGCCCATCCCGGCACCGGCGCACACGAGCAGCGCGCCGGCGCCACGGATCAGCTCGGCGGCGCGGGCGAGTTCGTCACTCACCCGGCTTCGATGCCTGCACGACCTCGAACTCCAGCAAATTCGCGCCGGTCGACACCGGGTTCTTGCGCTCGCCAGCGTGCGCCTCACGCGCCGGACCGCCAGCCCAGGCCTGGTAGTGCTCCTCGGTTTCCCACTTCGTGTACACGAAGTAGCGCTTCTCGCCCGCGACCGGGCGGAGCAGCTCGAAGCCGAGGAACCCCTCCTGGTTGTCGACGGAGTGCAGCCGCGCGGCGAACCGCTTCTCCAGCTCGGGGCCGGCGCCTTCGGGGACCTCGATTGCGTTGATCTTGACCACTGTCATAGCCCTAGCGTACTTACTGTGTTTGATTGCACCGACTCCGTCGGTGCGGCGGGATCGCCTTTAAGTCGGCGTCTGACGGAGCTGCGTACCCGGCCCGGGGGGCCGTGCACGCAGCTCCGTCAGACG